>VMGB01000002.1 GCA_007376295.1 Parcubacteria group bacterium Gr01-1014_13
AACAGTTGCAGGGGTGGCCAATGTGCCGCTGGCCGTATACAAAGCATTGCCACCAGTAGCGGCATCGTACAAAACAAAAATCATGCTTTGAGTGGTGGTGGCCAGACTGCCGCTGATTAACAATTTTCCTTGGTAAGTGATGATGGAAGGGGCGGTGGCGGCGGAAGCGAATTTGGAAAAAATAATTATAAATGCAAAAAACAAAACTAGCCCAAATATCAAAAAAATGGGAAGGTTTTTTTGTTCTTTTTTCACTTTTCTGACTTCCTCCATAGCGTCGTTTCTAAAAACTCGGCATGCGTTCTTTATATATATACATTATACAACTTTTTACCCTCTTTTTCTATCATAAAATGACGTCAAAACTGTGGATAAGTAAGTCAAAATTTGACATCTCAAAAAAAATAAAAAACCCAGACTAAATCTGGGGGTAAAATATGATTTTGACCACTACCGCTTTATTTTTTTCTTCTCCAAAAAATTAAAAAACCGATAAATAATATCATCACTGCCAAGATAATTTTACTCCACTTCGGAAAATACCAAACATAGGAGATTGCCGAAACAATCTGATTAGTGCGACCGTAATTAATTTTTACTTGCGCGGAATAAAGACCAGGCAAACTAATATTATTTTTTAAAATTATTTCCGGATGAAGCACGCGTTTGGAACCGGCCAATAATTTATTTCCCAAAATTATTGGTTCAGAAAAAATTTCTTCGCCTCGCCAATTTCTGATTCCAATTTTTCCTTGCATCAAAACTTCTATAGTGCCATTATTTTTTAAATTTAAATCAAATTTTAATTTTTTTTCTGTAAAAATATTTTTCAATGATTCAAATTTTTCTATTTCTACAGATTCTTTTACCAAGCCTTTTACCTGTAAGGTTAGCAAAGAAACAAGCCTTGCCGACAAGCTTGCTTGGTCGCTTTTTTCCAAAACCGGCTCAACAGTTAATCCTAAATAATAAGAACCGGCCACGGTATCGGCCGGGGTTTTTATAATAAAATTTACCGATTTGGTTTCACCCGATTTAATATTAACAAAATTATTTTCCGGATAAACCCAACTTTCAGCGGCATCAATTCCCTTTTCAAAAACCGGCCTGCCATTTTCATCTTGTCTCATTCCTAAAACATTTAATTTAAAAACTAAATCATTTTTTTCCGAATTTTTTATTTTTATAACCATCGTTTCGCTGATATCCTGATCAATAGTGAACAAAGCTTTCACGGGTGAAATTTCAAAAGCGCGCGCCGGGATGACGGCAATAAAAAAAATAATAAATCCTAATAAAAAAATTAGATAAAGTGGTAATTTAAATAATCTGTTTAAATCTTTCATAAAATAAATCTGTGTTAAATATTAGTTGATGCAGTCAAAATCACAGACTGGCTGCGCCCGCCCGCCACGCTAGCGCTGCTCATAGATGCTTTAAACGTTAAGGTTGTTTGTTGGCTTGTTACCGACGTACCTGAGGAAGATAAATTCAAACCAGCAGTAATGGCTCGGTCGTCGCTAAAAGCGGCGCCTGGACCGTTCACCGCCACGCCATATTCTTCCGTTCCAGCGCTTACCGTTCCATCGCTGACAGCAGACAAGCTTGTACCGCTAACACTGGCCACCGATAAAACATAACCGGTACTGGCTTCAGCCGTAACAGAAACAACCGCTGATGAGGTTGCTACTGCAGACACGCTCAGTGTTCCCAGATCAATTGTGGCAGTATCTATGCTTATGGTCAAAACACTGGCAAAATCCATGGCTTGAAAACCTCCGATAACTGTATAGGTACTGCTGGTAGTGAATCCAACTGGCGATTCTCCAGCCGTATCTTGCAAACTATAAGTACCGCTAGTACTAAGAATTCCACCCGAATCAATGCTGTCGGCAAAAATTGTATAATTGGTTGAAGACATTAAACCCCACGAAACGGAAGGGAACGCCAAAAATCCTAATAGAATAATACTTAAAAAGAAACTTGATTTGCGCATATGTCATTTACTTTTTTTCCGCTCCCAATACCAAGGATTTTATTTTGGCGATTATTTCTTTGTTGCCCGGATTCAAGTCTTTAACTTTATAATAATACTCCAAAGCTTTTGTTTTTTCGCTTCGCACCTCATAGAACAAACCCAAACTATACAAAGCATTGGAATAATTTGGCTGTATTCGCACGGCCTCCAGCCATAATTTCTCCGCATCATCTTTGTCGTTTCTTGCGCCGCGATTGTAAAGAAGCCGGCCAAAATTAAATAATATCTCGGAATTGTTTACGCCCAAAGGCAAAAGATTTCTGTAAGTCTCTATGGCTTTATCCAGTTCTTTATTGGATTCATAAGCGGCGGTTAAACTCACATAAGCCGCAACATAATCTTTTTTTAAATCGATGGATTTTTGATAATACTCAATGGCTTTGGCAAAATTATTTTGCAGCATGTAATTATTTCCCAAGCGCCACACTATCACCGGATTTGTCGGTTCAAGTTCGCTGGCTCGATTCAAAGATTTAACAGACCAGTCCATAGCTTCCGGCACCAAGGCGGCGGCATTATCGTACATCGTTGCCAAATTTTCCCAAATTGCCACGGCATTAGGAGAAATATCAGTCGCGGTTTTGGCTTCATTCACAGCTCTGGCCAGAAGGTCGGTTACGACTTGTACATCGGGCTTGCTCTCTTGCGCCAGCTTGCTGGCCTGAACCAAATAAGCGCGCGCCAGCGCCGAATGATATATATCGGAATTGCCATGCAGCGACAAAGCTTTTTGTAATTTTGATTCCGCTACCGCATAATCCTGACTGGCTAAAGCGCCAACAAATATTCGGTCGGCAAAATAAAATCTGACGCCTATTACGCCGACCATTACCACCGCGGCCATCACTACAATCACGCTAAAAGAAAAAGCCAGTTTGTACTGAGGTGTGTTTTCAAGGGTGAAATGTTTTTCTTTCACCACGTTATGGCCAAGCAGAGATAATCCGGATATTATCATACCCAGTAATAACCACCAGAAAATCCAAAGAGAAACATTATAAAAATTTGTAACCATACCCACCCACATTACTATCCAGGCAATTACAGTCAAAAATACATCCAAACGGATATTGCTCTTGCTCAAATTAAGACTAAAAGTAATGCCGGAACTGCTCCCTCTAGATTTAAACCAAGTGGTAAACACATGCCCCAAAACGAACAAAAGCATAAACACAAATCCCAAAGCCAACAACAATCCCCCTTCGGATAAAATAGCAAAAAAGGTATTAAGGGGCTGATTAAATCTGAGTGACCATGCGGTTTTATCAAAATTAAAATCAACGGTTCTGAATTTAGAAAAATCAACGGCAAATGTTCCCAGCCCACTGCCAACCAAAAAATCTTTGGCTCCGGAAAATAAAACATTTTTTGTTATCGACCATGAAGGCTTAGCGCTCAACGAAGTTTCGGCCGGCAAAACCGATTGCAGAGACCGCGGACTGCCAAACATTATAAAGACGCTAGTTACTATCAACAAAGCAAACAAAACCGAAAGCCAGCCCAATCGGGCATCTTGCAAAAAACTAACTCCCAATAATAAAAGCAGTATCAAGCCTACCAGCATCACCCACCAAAGAAACGCATAACCCATTACCAAGAGCGGCACTGCCGCTAGTATCATTATAAAAAAATAAAATAAAGCTCTGCTCACGCCAATATTCTTTTTTATCAGCGATCCGGCGGACAGGATAAAAATTATAATCATCCATAAACTAAAGGAGCTGTTCACGCTATCGACCACATTCCAAGCAAAACCGACAAATGGCAAGTTTAAACCAAAAAGTGTTTTTAAAATAAATAAAGTAGAAGCCGCTCCTCCCACCAATAATACCGTATCAAAAACTCCGCGCCATCGTTCGGGATTATGAAGCGTATTAACGATAACAAAATAAAATAAAACTAAAAAAAACAAGAACACAAAATTCAAAATAAAATATTCACCACGACCAAGAAAACTGTCGTACAGATTAACAGAAAACAGAGCGGATACCAAGGCCACCGCTAAAAATATGAGCAGAGGAATATCAAGTACCGATAACCGATAAGAAATTTTTTTTGCTAAAACAATTTTGACCGCAAAAAGCAACAAACTTAAGAGTAAAAAACCTATAAAAACATACTGCTTGGATAATACATGGGGGTTAAATAAATTTTTATCAATAAAAAGAGATGCTAAAATAATATTTAATAGAATAACTCCATAAGAAGCTAGATCAAAAAATTTAATTAGGCCTTGATTTTGAGTTGACATATTATTGTTTAAATATTTTAAAGGCAGTGTTTAAATTATACCATGTCTTATATTTTCAAGCAAAGTGAACAGAGCAAGTGTTTATACACAGGTTTTTGACAATTTTAAATTAATAAATTATAATGAGTATGTTTCTCAGAGAAACAGAATGTTTCATAAGAAACTTATGTGTTAGAAACAATTCCGCTCCTACCCCTACCATCATATGACTTCATTGCCGGTCTATTAACTAGTACCGGATCTTTTCTTTGGGTAAAACAAAAAAACTCAGAGGTACCGGTTTTTCAGCTCAAAATGCAAGCTGGGGATCATGAGCTACTTGAACTTGTCAAATCCAAGTTAAGAATTAAAGAAAGTATACACCAATATATACATCAAGGCCGTAACTACTCACTTTTGCTCATCAGAAGCAGAAAAACAATTGAAACTATACTTATACCTATCTTTGATGGGCGGTTATTTGGACAAAAACAGGTTCAATTTGATTTATGGAAAAAGAAATACTTTGAGAAGAAACTTGATTTTGTGTATAAAAAGCATTCTTAAATATATAAATGTTCCGTGTGAAACATTTATCTCAAAAAATGCCTTATACACTGGATAAATTGAGTTATTTGTATACTCTAGTCTATACAATTGTGCACTTAACCACCCATTTATACACAGAGTTATCCACTTTTATAAACACCCAGACAAAAATAAAAGGAGCGTTTTTGCGCTCCAGAATAAACAACTATTACTCGTCAGGTACGTAATCCTTAGGCTTCTCAGAAAAAAGTTTCATAGAAGCAATGGCGTGGGTTTGATCGCTTAGATCTTCACCTGTTACAGCGTCAAATGGTCCCTCCGCAACATCTAACCAAACCTTGCCTTCACTAACAGCTACTACTTCATCCTTCTCATAAAGGCCGCGTATAGCAACCCAAACGGTTTGCCCCTTCTTAAATACAGGCTTTGCACTAGGTTTTGGCTTATTATTAGCCTTTTTCTTGCTTTTCGCCATTTTTACTTTAACCATCCCTTCTCTTTCATTGCCTTGCATTCACCGCAACAATCCTTAATCTCGGTAGTGAAGTCACTTTCCGAAATTTTGGTAGTCAAGGCATAGCAATGCTTACAATAGTAACACATGGCAGTCCCGGCGGGCAGACTACTACTATCTATCATCTTAGGTTCATTTTCGTCACGCCTCTTCTTAAAGGCTTCTACAGCAAGCCTCTGTTCTTTTGATACAGTTTCTTTCATTACGGACTCCTTTTTGGTTCAGAGATCTGGTATAGACGCTCTGATTGGTTGCAACAGACAACTTGACCTTCCACCCATGTTCCTGCCATATACGAGGTATTAGCCAAATCATTAAGGTGCCGGTGCCGCGTACAATCACCCTTCATTTCAGACGGACAACAGGCACAAAGATCTTTAACTTCGGCATTAAAAAGTTGCGGCTGAAGATTACCAATCGTAGGCTTCGTGGGATCAAACTCTTCACCACGATGACTGAAAATCCGAAGCTTTTGGTATGAGAAACACGTTTTGATGATATGTTCTTGCCGTACGCCAGGTGTCTTGAATTCACCAATTAAATCAGAAGCCATATGATAGGCACAACCTAATTCATTTCTGCAACTTTTGCAGAGTGACTGAATCTTATGCTCCTTAAGCGATTTAATATTCTGACATGTTTCTTCTGAATTTGACATGTTGACCTCCTAAAGGTGTTGAAGGCAAATATAACGAAAAGGTGACGGCGTGTCAAGCGCTTGCCAACAGATAAATTTTGAGTTAAAATGCCCACATTGCCCCTGTCGTTCAGTGGATAGGACAAGGGTTTCCTAAACCTTAAACCCAGGTTCGACTCCTGGTGGGGGCACAGAAGGTCAACTGGGCCTATGGTCTAGTGGCATGACGTAGCATTCGCATTGCTGAAACGCGAGTTCGATTCTCGCTAGGTCCACAAAATATGTTTTCATTACAACCACAATTCTTCGATATATTTGGAGCCATCGCTTTTGTTTTTATCATCTACTTTTCTATACGAGGATTGTTTGACAGACAAATTTTGTGGGGACTATTTGGCAAGAAAATTCCTAACTGGATGCTAATTACCCTTTTATCAATAGGACTCTTGGGATTAATCATAGATAGTATAATGGTTTACACGTTTTATCTAAAATACTAAGGTATTTTCTTCGTTCACTCGAGAAAGAAAATTTATTTTCTTTCTCCTCATTCAACTTGAAAATAATTTTTACCGTATGCAAACTCTCATCATCATTTCTCTATTGCTCCTGCTATTTACCTCTCTAGTAATCGCTTTTTTGCTTTTTAAAAAAATAAATGAATCACAAAAACCAAAGGAAGGCGAACAGAATCTTTTTTTGATGCTGCAAAATCAAATTCAAGATTTAAATAGATTAGTAGAACAAAAAATTACTGACACTCACAAGGTAATGACTGAAACGCAAACTAATTTAAACAAAACAATCCAAACGCAATTCGGCCAGAGCATGAAAATAATTACCGATGTTACGGAACAGTTAACTAAATTAGACGAAACAAACCGTCAAGTAATTAATTTCACGGATCAATTGCAAAGTTTGCAAGATATTTTAAAAAATCCGAAGCAACGCGGAATTTTAGGAGAATATTATCTGGAAACATTATTAAAAAATGTTTTGGCTCCAAGCCAATATCAAATGCAATACGGATTTAACAATGGCGAAATAGTTGACGCAGTGGTTTTTGTTAAAGACAAAATCATACCAGTTGACTCCAAATTCAGTCTGGAGAATTATAACCGCATGATTGAAACAAATGAGCCTGCCGAAAAAATCAGATTAGAAAAACTTTTTGTAAATGATTTAAAATTGCGTATTAGCGAAACGGCAAAATATATTAGACCCGAAGAAGGGACAATGGAATTTGCTTTTATGTTTATTCCTCACGAAGCTATCTACTATGATTTACTGATTAATAAAATCGGCGCTATTACCGAAGATACAGAAAATTTAATCCAACGGGCAGCAGGGAAGTATAAAGTAATAATTGTTTCACCAACATCATTTCTCGCTTATTTGCAAACTGTCCTACAGGGTCTAAAGGCAATGCAGATAGAAGAAACAACTAAAGATATTATAAGACGTGTCGGGGAAATAGGCACACACTTAAAAAAATACGAGGAATACCATGGCAAGCTAGGCAATTCTCTTGGTACGGTTGTCAGCCATTTCAATAACTCAAGCAAAGAATTCAAAAAGATAGACAAGGACGTTGTGCGTATTACCGGCGCCTCGGCCGGTTTTGAGACTACTTTGATAGACAAGCCAGACTTGGAAGAATAGATCCCCTTGACATATATCTAAAATATAGCTATAATATATATGTTAAATCATTCATTTAAATAATATGGTAACACAAGTAATCTTCAAAATCGATAAAAAACTCAAAGATAAAGCTATGGCCAAGGCGCAAAACGAGGGTATTGCTTTTGCTTCAGTTCTTAAATTAGCCACTAAAGCATTTGTGGATGGAGATTTTAATATCGGCCTCATTAATAGAGAGCTTAGTCCGCGAACAAAAAAAATGCTTGCTCGTGAAATTAAAGATATAAAGGCCGGTAAAAACATGTCGCCAGCATTTAACAATGCAAAGGATGCCATTGCTTATCTTAGGGGATTGTAATTCATGAAAATCGTCTACAAAAAACGGTTTGAAAAAAATTTCAAAAAACTTCCGCCAAATGTCGGGGAACAGTTTTATCAACGGTTAAACTTATTTTTGCAGGATAAATTTGATAAAACACTTAACAACCATTCGGTATATAAAGTTTTTCCTAATTGCAGAAGTATTAATGTAAATGGTGATTACCGGGTAATTTTTGAAGATCATGGAGACTTGATTGTATTTATCACTATAGACACTCATTCAAATCTTTACTAACCTTGCCCTTGACTTTTCTACTTATATATAGTACTCTTATTTCCAGTTAACAAACTTCACTCTCATTTTTGTTGACCTTTAATCGTTAATTTACACTATGCCTAATATACAAAGCGCCAGAAAAGAACTTCGTAAAGCAAAAAAGCGCGCCGCTCTAAACAAGCTACGCCGCGAAAATTTTAAAGATTCTATCAAAAAGGCAATAAAAACACCTAGTGCTGACACTATCAAAGCTGCTCAAAAAGCTTTAGACAAGGCAGCAAAAGCCGGTGTAATAAAAAAGAATACGGCTTCCCGTAGACTTTCCCGCCTGATGAAGAAACTAGCAAAAACAACAAAATAAATTAAAAATTTATGAAAACTGTTAAGTGCGACTTATGCGAAGTAACTGTGGAAGGTGAGACTTTCGAAGACTGGATGAACGCTCTTAAACCACACTATTTCGAAGCTCATGCGGACGTAATGAAGGATTCCACTAAAACTAAAGAAGATATGGAGAAGTGGATGGTAGAAAATAAGGCGAGATTTGAAGCTGCTTAAGCTAGCTTCCCTACAAACAAATCAATCAGCAAAGACTGGTCCGCAAGACCGGTCTTTGTTTTTATATCAATTTCGAGTAACTGGTTATATATATCTTTTAATTTATCTAAAGAATATTTTTTTATAAACGGCAAACTTTTTTTCACCACAAACGGATGCAGATCCAACATTTTGGCCATGGTGTCACTAGTAATATTTTCCTGGCGATTAAATAAATCGCGCATGGAAATTAATATTCTAAATTGTCGCAGTGCCATTCCAAAAATCAAACCGTCTTCTTCACCCAAACGCCGCTGTTCTTCTATAAGCTTAAAAGCTAATTTGCGATTACCAACTACAATTGCATCCACCATGTTAAAAATATTGTCATCAACTTTTTCTTCCAAAAAAAGTTGCACATCAGCCAAAGAAATTTCTTTTCCTTCGGCATAGGCTATCAGTTGATCAATTAATGAATCCGCATACCAAATATCTTTACCAACATTTTGCGTTAGATACGCTATAGCAGCCGGATTTATACTTCCTCCGCGCTGCTCTGCTTCAGTTTTTATCCAACCACTCAATTGCGCGCCAACTAAATTAATAAATTCTTTGGCCCATTTTTCTTTGGCCAATAATTTTTGTAGTTCTTGAACCAATTTGGATTTACCCATTGATTCACTTTGATAAAATACCACGATATTTTTTTCTGGAATCTTTTTTATTCCTTCTACCAATGATTCTAATACATCTGTATCTTTGGTAGACAAAATATTTTGTACCACAATCATTTTTTTCTCTGCTAAAAATGGCGTGGCCGTAATTTCATTCCAAAGCTGACTACTTTCTACTTTTTGGCCATCTAAAAAAACTACGTTCATCCCTTGAGGATCACGTTCTTTTTTAAAGCGTTCTACGTTTTGACTCAAAAAATCCCGGCTTCGAAATGTGTCTTCGCCGTATATATAGATGATCATACTAATGCTCTTTTAATCATAAATTCCACTTCCGAATTTGTATTAATATATGTTATTTTTTTATCCGGATGAGAATTTTGATAAGCTCTAAAAATCTCATCAACAAATCCTTGACCCACCATCTCTACTCTATCGAAATCCAAAACGATTTCTTTAAACTCATTCAAACCGGCTAACAAACGTCTGGCTTGCGAGCGAGAAATAAAACTGGTATCCAAGGTATAAAGTTTCACTTTTATTTCGGTCTTGGTAAAACCATGCTCTACTCCGGCAAAATGCGCAAAAATATTTGCCAATTTCTTATTTGTATTTATGTTAATCTTAAAAAAAACTTTCGTGCCTCGTTTGTGGCGATGCGGACGGACAAAAATATCATTGATTATATTTTCTATAATCAATTCCGTTTTTTCACTGGCCAAAGAAAAGACGTCGGCAGCTTTGGAAGTAAAGAAAATACCTTCGCCGGAATGAAACTCGCGCGCCGTAGTTTGTTTGCCTTTAAGCAGATCCTGTATGGCCTCATGTTCATTTTTCAAATGGCGGCTTCTCATGATTTTGTTAAATATGCCCACGCCAAAATCATCTACAACAAACTCTATGGCATTTTCCGCCTTCTTAAATTCCACAATAATTTGCCGCGAACCGGAGTGATCAATGGCATTATTCAACATTTCCGTAAAAGCGTATTCCAAAATATTGACCGTTTGTTCAGGAATGTCTTTAAAAAAATCGGAATTGTATTTTATATCTTTAAAAACTTCATCCTCGTTCAAATCTTTATTTTGCAATTGCTTGCGCCAAACCAACCCTTCCAATCGAAAAGCTTCTTCGGTATAAGCGATATAACGCACCTGATTTGTTCGGCCAAGGCGCATTATTTTTTTTTGATTAATAACCTCTCTTAAAATTCGGTTAACATAGGCTCTGCTAAAACCAGTTAAACCAACCAAATCGGCTATGCTAGCCTCTTTTTTGGTGTTTATAAATTTTATTATTTTTTCTTTAATACCTGGCGCCATAAGGCAAATTTTTAAATAAGGGATTTAATGCCTTTATTATAACATAATTACATAAACTTGTCAACTAGTTATTAAAACTTGTATACTAACTTATCAACTAAATTTATTAACTTGTATACTAACTTAGATACAAAGGGTGGTTAGGGCGGCATAAGCAAACGGACCCTTTTTGAATATTTACAAAATCAAACTAACAATATAATATATTTCTACCCCAAAAGGAGCCAAATGTCCCAGGCACCAAAACCACCAAACCCATTTGACCCAGTGGAAGAAACAAAAAAACCTCGTAGCCAGCCTGATCAATCTGAGGAAACCCAAATCTCCAATATGGTGAATGAGGGTGGACATGAACCATCTGATTCTGAAACAGTGGTTCAAAGGGCGTTAGAAACCTTCAAAAGACTAAACGAAGGTGGTCCAGCCCCCAACCTTGTCATCGAGACAGATGGCAACCATAGCTCTGCCAGATGGGAAACTCCCAAGAAGTAGCCACAAAACTATTGACAAAAACCAAGAAATAGGGTATTATAAGCCCTGCCTAACGATCGCTCGTCTAGGCCTACGGCAACTTTGCCGGGAGAACAGGAGGCAACGTGAACAGTATCCGCGGACCGACGAACATCAACCATGCCAATCATAACGCGAACTCGATCTCGTTCAATCTCGGCTAGCTCGACCTCGTCGACGCCGGCTCCGGCCTTGGCACAATTCCTCATTCTGAGGAGCTGAGCGCCACGGCCCCCAACCCCAGGAGGGTGACAAAGTGTCTTCGGACACCGCGTCGCCCTCCTCTTTTATTTCACGCTACTTGCGTGCTTTTTTTATTATGCTACACTACACTGTGTAGTATTTATTTTTATGTTAAAAAATAGCATTCAATCTTTGGGCAGTTTGGAAGAAGAGATAATGCAAATTATTTGGAAAGAAAAAAACGTATCCGTACGTTTTATTTTTGATAAAATAAAAACAAAACGGCCAATTGCCTATACTACTGTCATGACTATAATGTCACGCCTGCATACCAAAGGAATTTTAAACCGGCAACAGCAAGACGGTGCATATATTTATTCCCCGGCCCAAAGCAAAGAAAAGTTTTTAGAAAAAATTTCCGAAAAAATAATAAAAAATCTGATAAATAGTTATGGCGATGTGGCTGTAGCGCAATTTATCGATATTATTGAAGCGAGTCACTTAAAAAAATCTTCCGACTGGCAGAAAAGATTAAAAAAAATCAAATAATATGCGTGCCAGCCTGCGAATAAAATCAAATTTGCTTTTTTTTCAAATTGTTTCTTTGGGAACAATCATATTTTTATTATTTGCCGGTCTGATTTTCAAAATTTATAACTATATTTTTTCCGCCACCGGTGAATTCGCTTTGGATAAAGCTAACGCGGCTTGCGGATGCACAACATTTGCTTCGCCAAACCACACTACTCTTATCGGCTTTCTTCTTTTTGTTGGTGCGGCTCTGGCACTGACACTAATCATCGCAGCCGGCCGGGTAATTTTTTCCACTATTAAAACAAACAGATTTGTTCGGTTTAAAAAAACAAAACTGACTCAAAAATCTTTTAAGTTAGCCCAAATTACGGATATACTTGGCATTACCAGCAGAGTAGAAGAAATTGCCAGCAATGACCCAACTATCTTTTGCTACGGACTAATCAAACCAAAAATCTGCGTTTCGTCTAAAGTCGTAGATTCCCTCAGCTCTGCCGAATTGCGAGCAGTGTTAAGGCATGAAACTCAACATATGATCTCACGTGAACCAGCTAAATTACTGGTAATCAAATTCATTAATACCTTCCGATTTATTCCGGGGATCAAAAACCTCACAAAAAAATATTTATCTTTTTCTGAACTAGCCGCCGACGAACTTGCCACAAACAATTTTACAGAAAAAACAGACCTGGCGCGGGCTATGAGCAAAATTTTGGCGCTTGAAGAAAAAACAATCATCCAAAAAGGTATGGCACTTTCCTTTTTCAGTCAAATTACCGAAGACCGGGTGCGTGTGTTGAGTGAAAACGACTACATTCCAACATTTAGCCGAGAAATTATAAAAGTTTCTTTGGGTATTGCCGTAGCTATCGCGATATTTTTTTATTTCTCTTCCGAAATTAAAGCGCAGACAAATTATACCAAACAACTTTATGCAAATTCCCCGTGCATTAACCAAGAACTCAGACCTGAGCGATGTGAAAATGGCTGGACCAATTGTAAAAACCAAATTTTTCACAAAAAAAATATTTCCTGCAAAAATAACAACGTGTGGATAACTAATACTTTGACAAAATAATTCTCTTCTACTACAATACGTAGTAGATATATAAATAATATAAAAATTATGAAACTTCCGTTTCTAGAAAATAAAAAAAATGTTTTAAACTTGGTGCTATTGGGTCTACTCACAACTTCTATAGTGACCAACCAAACAGTTCTGGCTAATACTAAAAAAATAATTGGTGTAAATCATGGAGTTTTATCATCAATCGGCTCAATTAAACTATTTAGCAACACAAAACTTACTGGTAACCTGTCAGAAGATGCCACTAAGATTTCATTTAAACAGGGCATACCCGAAAAATACGGCCCGGAATTAAATGTTAATTTTGACCAAGTACAGGGTGCTATAGACATTTTGAAACAATATGATCCTGGCTATGGCAGACAAAAAATTTCTTTGGCCGGCGAAGAAAAACAACGCTACATTAACGTCGGACGAAAAATATCCTGTGAATATTGCTGTGGAGTTGATGGTATTGTCTTTGCAAACGGAGAAGCCGCTTGTGGTTGCGCTCATTCCCAAGCAATGCGCGGTTTGGCAGCTTATTTAATAAAAAATCACGGCCCAGAATATACGGACGACCAAATTTTAAGAGAACTAGCCGCCTGGAAGGGTCGTTATTTCCCTAAACAAATGGTACAAAAAACCATGGACCAAATCCAAAGCGGTAAATATACTCCTGATATAGCCGCCCTGCTCTTAGATGTAAAGCTGCCAAAATATGGAGCAAATGACATCAAATCACCTGCGCCGTCTGACTTAGAAAATGCGCCAGGCATGGTGGGCGGATGTTAAAAATAATTGAAATAATGAATAATTAAAAATAATTTAAAAATATGCACGACCACACAACAAATCAACAACCAATGCCGGAAAATAACACCCCTCACAACGAATTGGAAGCAATAAAAAATGAAGTCACTGCTAAAATGGCAGAAACCAAGGATAAAAATTTACCTTGGGGAAATATTACTGTCACAGTTATTTTAGCAGCGCTTACGCTGATGTCTGTGGGACAAACTGTAGAATCTGTTTATATCTTCAACAAACTAAAATCCGGCAATATTGGTCCATCGACTGGCGCGCCGCAGGCGAACTCACCACAGAACGCTCCGGACATGGTGGGTGGTTGCTAAAATAAGATTTTATTATGCAAGAAAATACTAAAGACGAATTAAAAATAAATCACCGATTTCTAATGGCGGTTTCTGCAGTAATATTTTTGGGTACGGCCGTTACTACCGCACTATTTGTCAAAAACAATGACGTTTTAAATAAAAAATTAGCGCAAACAGCTGAAACCAGCCGCCCAGCCAACTTAGAACTAGTGATGATAAATGACAAAACTTGCCCAGATTGTTTCGACACAGCCGCCATAATTAATCAAATAAAAAAAGAGGGCGTAAAAATTGATTCCGATAAGAATATAGATCGCTCTAGTGACGAAGGCAAACAACTAATTGCAAAATTTGCTATAAAAAAACTACCAACATTTTTGGTAAAAGGGGAATTGAAAAAAAATTCCGTCTTAGCCAATTTCTTTTCTCAGGCTGGAGATACAATTGATGATACTTTTGTCTTTAGACAAGTAGGCGGGCCATATTTTGATACAGCTACTAACAAAGTAAAAGGCAAAGTTAATTTGGTTTTAATTACAGATGTTACCTGCACCCAGTGTTATGATGTTGCCCAACATGAAGCAATTTTGAAACAATTTGGCATTACCACTGCAGCAAAAGTAGCGGATATAAAATCAGATCTTGGTAAAGCGTTAATAAAAGCTTATGGTATAAAAATGGTTCCGGCTTTCGTGCTAACTGGTGAAATAAAAGAATATCCTAGTTTGACATCAGTCTGGTCTCAAGTCGGTTTTGTAGCCAAAGACGGTGCTTATGTCTTTACCAAAGGCGTACCATTTATGGGTACTTACAAAGACCTCGCTACCAACAAAGTGGTAACTCCTGCGCCAGAAACATCTAACTAACTTTTATGAATGGTAATAACCAAAAATCCTCCCCTGTAGTTTGGATTATTATCGGTTTAATTACCGTTGCTGTTGTATTTCTTATTTTCAAGAGCACAAACGCTCCAGAGCGGCCACCTAAAACAAATAGAGAAGTAGCTATGATTTGTACCACAGATATGGCTACCCAATTTCATATCCATCCTAATCTAAAAATTATAATCAATGGCCAGGCACAAGAACTCCCCACAAATATCGGCATTAGTAATAGCTGTATGAATCCGCTTCATACTCATGATGACAGCGGAAAAATCCACGTTGAATCACCAGAAAAAAGAGATTTTACTTTGGCTGATTTCTTTGCCGTTTGGAAAAAAACTTTCACCAAAGACCAGATCCTAAATTACAAAGTTGACGAAACACACACTATCCGTGAAACAGTAAATGGTGTTGAAACAAAAGATTACGAAAATACCGTGCTTTATGATGGAGACCAAATAATTATCTACTACGAAGAAAAAAAGTAATATGATGTTGCTGCAAATTATTACCTCTGTTTTAAAAAGAAAAAAATACGGCCTTATTGCGCTGGGCGCGGGAATTATAATGGCCGGACTTTCGTATTATCTTACAATTGTAAATGTGGCCTTCCATAGTTTCTCAATTCTTTTACAGATGGACGGACCATTATTTACCACCGTTTCCTTTGCGCTTTCTCTGGCTATTTCGGCGCTATTTGGAATCTACCTGGGGTTAATTTTTTTTAGACATGACCTGATGAAAGGCAATAAAAATGCCAAAGCAATGGCATCTGGCTTAGGAGGTACTATTGCCGGGGTTGTCGCTTCAGCCTGCCCTACTTGCGGAGCGCCCTTACTAGCTTTGTTTGGCGCGCCTTTAGGCCTGATGGCTCTGCCTTTTCAAGGATTGGAAATTAAAGTTGTGAGTATTTTACTTCTACTTCTTTCTGTTTATCTTCTAGCTCAGAGTATAGAGAAAAAATTGAATTGTTAAAACCGACCGGACAAATCCAAATCCCAATCCAAAACCGCTGACATCCGAATCCAAATTCCAAATCCAAATCTATTTCTGTTTGCGCGAGAGGACGAGACGAACGGCAATATCCGGATTAGCAAAGACACGCCAGTAGTCGCCTACGCGAGCAGCCCCACCATCATCACGGTCGCGGCCAATAAGGCCGTGACGGTCATCGACCCCAAGAAAATAATTATCAAAATTGGTCCAAAGATCTTTTTGACCCCAGCCTTGAGCTGACGCTAGTCGGGCATATTCGTCTTGTCTAATGGGGCGAAATTCAAATTGTTCAGGGTCGCATTTTAGTTTATTTAGGATTTCTTTGTGTTTTTTGGTGGGAATACGTTTGGCCGGATCTCCTTCCCAGAGGGCGGTGTCTAGGTCTTGTCGGCGGATATTTACCGCGCTATCAGCAGACTTTCTGCCATGTTGATTGGCCAGCTCTGGAGGAAGCAGGGCTTTTAAAAGTTTGGATGTGTGAGATTTTTTGGCTTTTTTATCTTCATAGTCTTGTTCTGTCCAGTTATCTACAAAAAGAATTTCGTCTTCTTGAAAACGAGGAGCGGCAGACTGCCTGTCTGCTCCTTCTAAATTAGAGACAATTCTGTTTTGGGCTAATTGTTGTAGATACCAAAAATCGTTTGGCGGCACACAGGGCATGGAAAGGTTAGGACATTCTTTTTTCCAATTCTTGATAAAGGCTTGTTGACCCTGTTCTGTATTTATATCCATCTTGTTGTTTATCACTTCTTGCAACAGACGCTCGGCAGCTTCGCTGCCGCGGATAATACTTAATTCTAGATTATATTCTTCTTTGGCTTTTTCATAGTCTATATTATTGGTTTCAGGGTCGGATTGAAGAGCGGCGGCGGCTTCTTCATCAGTAAGTGTTAAAGAATATTGCGAACGCAATTTGTCTAATTTTTCTTTAATTATTTTTGGTTCTGGCCAAATTTTTTGATCTATATATTGGAGAATGATATCTGCCTTGGTGGAGTCAAAGCTATTTAGAAATTCAAAATATTCGGCTGTGTCGGTTTTCACAACTCCCAATTCCTCTAATTTATCATGGAGTACGTGATGCTCCGGAGAGAATTTGGCAACTTCGACTTGGATTTTTTGAGATTCGGGGTTAAATTCTTGGGATTCGGACATATGGGTTAGAGTTTAAAAATTTAAATTATTTAATTTATACTTACTCTTAAAAAACCCCAATTTAAAACGACTACTTCATTTCACCCCAACTGCGGTTGATACTAATACCAACTTTTACCGGTACACGCAGAGTCACCACATTCTCCATTATACTTTTTACCAGATCGGCAACTTCGTCGGCCAATTCTTTTTTTACTTCCAAAACCAATTCGTCGTGTACCTGTAAAAGTATTTTGGCCTGACTTAGAGATTTATTTTTATTATCTTTTATTTTTTTATGCACTTCAATCATCGCCATCTTCATCAAATCCGCGGCTGTACCCTGTATTGGATGATTTACAGCCATGCGTTCAGCAGCTGCCCGCATCTGAAAATTAGTTGCGTTTAATTCTGGCAAATAACGGCGGCGGCCAAACAAAGTTTCGCAATAACCTTCTTTTTTAGTAAATTCCAAAGTCCGGTCTATATATTCCCGCACCCCGCTAAACGCCTCAAAATATTTTCTGATAAAATCTTTGGCTTCGGCCTGGGAAATACCGGTGCGCCAGCTAAGCCCATACGAACCCATGCCGTAGAGCACGCCAAAGTTTACTTCCTTGGCTGCATAACGCATCTCTTTGGTTACTTCTGAGAGTGGCACGTTGTTTATGGCCGCGGCAGTCGCTTTATGAATATCTTCATCGTTGTTAAAAATCTCAATCATGCGCTTGTCTTGGGCTAGCGAGGCCACTATACGCAATTCAATCTGTGAATAATCCGCGCTGACCAAAACATTGCCCGGTTCAGCCACAAAGGCCTTGCGTATTTCTCGTCCTAACTCGCTACGAATAGGAATATTTTGCAAATTTGGATCCAAGCTAGACAAACGGCCAGTAGCAGCCACAGTTTGATTAAAGTGAGAGTGGATTCTGCCGGTTTTTTTATTTATCAAATCCGGCAGTACATCTATATATGTATTTTTCAGCTTAGCCAGTTCGCGATAGGTAGAAATCTCTTCGATAATCGGATGCAGACCGCGCATTTTTTCCAATTCTTCAGCTGAAGTAGAGAGACCGGTCTTGCCTTTTTTTATACCAGCCACAGAAATATCTAATTTATCAAACAGAACTTCCCTTAATTGTATTGGCGAAGCGATATTAAATTCCATGCCGGCTAGTTTATATATTTTTTTGGTTAATTTGTCTAAACTTTCTGTTGCTTCAACGGATAATTTTTTTAACATGGTTTTATCTACCGCAATGCCATTTAGTTCCATCTCAGCCAAAACATATTCCAACTGCATTTCCATTTTTTTAAACAAACCAAAATTATCAGCTTTTTCCAATTCAATTTTTAATTTTTCTTTGGCCTGATTGATTAAAAATATCTCTTCCGCCAAACTTTTTTTATCTATGCCAAACAAACTTGTTTGCGCTGTATTTTGCGGCAGAACTTTTCCCAAAACTTTTAGCAGTATGCTGGTAATATCGTGCGCTTTACTGCCAGAATTTAATAAATACGAAGCAACCATCACATCAAACATGTCATTTTCTGGAACTAATTCAAAATTGTATTGCAAAGTTTTTATTAATTCTTTCAGATCATGACCAACTAATTCTAAACTGCTGTCCTTAAACAAAGGTAAAACTTTTTTTACCATTTTAGCATCAACAAAAAATACTTCTGACTTAACAGTTACCATTAAACCAAGAAATTCACTATCCAAAACTTCTTTGCCGCTTAAAACTGCCCGGCAAGCAAATGATTTATTTTCTTTTACTAATTTAATTAATTTTTCCAATTCATTTTCTTTATTTACTTCAGAAAAAATCATTTTTTCTGCACTTTTGTGTTTTCCCTGCTTGTCATGTAGTTCCGCTTCAGTAGAAAAACCGGGAATTCTTTTTAAAAGTGAAACAAATTCAAACTTTTGGAATAGCTTACTGATTTTCTCCTTATCAAAATCTTTAATTTCGCAATGCTTAAAATCAAACTTTAAATCGGGAACATCACAATTTATGGTCGACAATTCTTTGCTCATCTTAGCGCTGGCTTCGCCCTCAATCAGTTTGGCTATCACGCCAGGTTTTAATTCTTTAGCTATTTTTTCTCTATTTTTTAATTGTTTATATATATTATCTATACTCCCAAATTTTAAAATTAATTCGGTTGCGCTTTTCTCTCCGATTCCAGGCACGCCTGGAATATTGTCTGAAGCATCACCGCGTAAAGCTTTATAATCCACCATTTTTTCTGGTCCAAAACCAAATCTGGCTTTTACGCCAGCTACATCATAAACTACTACATCGCTAATTCCTTTGCGCAAGGTATATACTTTTGCTTTGTCGCTCACTAGTTGTAAAGTATCCATATCGCCAGTGACGATAAATACTTCTGTGTCCTTTTCTTTTTCCAATTTTTTTACAATCGTGCCAATCACATCATCGGCTTCATAACCTTTTTTTTCATAAATCGGCAAATCAAAAGATTCTACCAATTCGTGTACCAAAGGTATCTGATCATATAATGCTTGATCTGCTTTTACCCGCGTGGCTTTGTATTCTTTGTATTGCACATGCCGAAAAGTCGGGCCAGACATATCAAAAGTCACGGCAATACAGCTTGGCTGTAAATCTTTCCAAACTTTAAGCAGCATGGAAGCAAATCCATAAACTGCATTTACCATTTTTCCATCTTTAGTGGTAAGCGGAGGAATAGCGTGATAGGCGCGATGGATAATGGCGTTGCCGTCGAAAATAATAATTCTTTTCATACAAAAAACGAAAAAGTTTAGCAGTACTATTCTACCTTGTTGAATTTTTTTGAGCAAGAAAAAAGACGGTTCCCGAAGGATTGCCGTCTGTAGTCTGGCTGGTAAGCCTCTGGTCCAACTTAGCCGGGACTAGAGAAACATCATCAGCCAGGCAAGGGCTAGAATCAAAACGAAAGTGGTTGCTTCCAGCAGAACAATTACTGCTGGCTCGATCTTCAGTCCCACCCGCTGCAACCACAGATGGTGGTAGCGGCGGTGTGAAAGCTGCTGATTCTGCAAGTAAGAAGGCCTGTCCTTCATATCAATCATTTCTGAAATTCCCCCTTTAGCGATTCTTGTTGTTATGGTGAAAATTCACCAATTACTCGACCGCTATTATACTCTAAAACAAGCCTTTTGTCAAGAGTATAATGCCATTTTTTGGCTAATATTAGAAAAAAGAAGACCCGCCGAGGCTTTATGCCAAGACGGGTTGTTGGTTGGGTCTACTATTATAGAGTCAGAGTCGCCGCCACAAACGGTAAGTGAAGAATAGTGGCGGAATACTGAACAGAAAGAAGCCAAGAGCGTAGAAGATATTGTTGGGAAAGACACTGATGCCGCTGGGTACTGTTACCTTGTACCCGTCATTCCCGTGATCCAGAAGCGTTTCACGCAACTTGAGTAAGATATTACTCCGCTCCAACTGCGTGGTTTCCGGTTTCACCTTCTCCAACTCATCGAGAGAAGATTTCAGGTTATTATACCAGAATCCAACATCATCATCTGGAGTATTGTACAGAATGGAAGTGTAGCCTTCCATCATCTTGTTCTCTTCGAGATACGAGACAACAATTCTCATTTCCTTCGCAGCCATCTCTACGGTATTTGCATCAGCCGCCCGCTTAATATGATTGCCACAGTCACGGTCGAACAATACCATCTTAACGACACGCGCCCCGCTCAAAACAAGTAGTGGCAAAAGGACAAGTGTTCCCTTAAACACCCATTTCCAAAGCTTATTTCTTGTCTTGGCCTGTTCTTTCTTGATCTCTTCCAGGATGCTTTGTGTCTTTTTACTGTAACTCATCATTCCTCCGGTTCGTAGTTGCAGATTCACCTAAAATTTACTCTAAAAAGACCCTCGTGTCAACAAGATGCTGGGTAAATTTATTACTACTGAAAAGTGAGGTCGCGGTGGGAATTGCACCCACGCATAGAGGTTTTGCAAACCACTGCCTTACTGCTTGGCTACGCGACCATTTAAGTGATAGAACACTATCACTTATTATAAAATTTTTCAAGCCTACTTCACAAATCTAAACGGATTGGTACGAATATTGTTTACCCAAACCTCAAAGTGCAGGTGGATACCTGTAGGACCGCGTACATTACCAGTGTTACCCATCAAACCGACAGTTTGTCCGGCGTCAACAAGCTGACCGACATTCACCAACAGTCGGGAATTGTGTCCGTACAAAGTTTTTATTCCACCACCGTGATCTATCACAACTACACAGCCATAACCAGAGTTCCAGCCACATTGAGATTTAATGACCACACCCGATTTAACCGCATAGTTCGGAGTAGAAAAGCCCCCGCCAGCAATATCAATACCGCTATGCTTCCAAGTAAAGTACTGGGTAACCAAACGAGTCGCAGTCGGCCAAATAAATCCAGAAACAGAAGGTACCTGCCGTGATGATGGCGGTGTGGCAATCCGGCTAATATTACGCAATGGGACTACATTTAATTTTGTAGGTTGCTTTACTCCATTTGGAACTATGATTTTTTCTCCGATTACCAAATCAGAGCCATCAGCTTTTAATTTATTGAACTTGATTATGGCTTCTGCAGTAGCGCCATACAGAGTGGCGATTTTTTTGATTGTATCACCTTTCTTTATGACATGAGTCAAACCACTAACTGGAAGGATTTTTAATTTATCACCGGGGTGCAAAAAGGAATTCAAACCTAAATTATTTTCCCAAAGAATTGTAGCAATAGTAATCTGGAATTTCTGCGCGATACTGCCCAAAGAGTCACCGGGCTGTACTTCGTGGGTAATAATTTTATCACGAGTACCACCCGGAGCTTGGCCAGGAAAAATTATTGGTTTTGATAAAGCCGACCCACCGGCCACCACGCTACCTAACTCGATATCTTGAATTGAGGTGTAAGAAAATTGATCTGAACTGACTGCGCCCGCTGTCCAAAATGGAGATGGGGAAGTAAACTGCGTTTCGTCAGCAAAAACTTCCTCTATGGAATAATCTGTATCAGAAGGGGTTAAGCGGTAAGCCAAGGTTTGTTGGCCCGGCAAACTGACCTCTTTTTTAGCATAAAGCTTGGTTTGGGGCAGGGCTACTATAAATAGAATAAGAAAAACAGCCACTTGCAAATTGTCGCGTTTTACCAGCTGTCGGTCTAGCCCGGCGGCACTGATTATTTTTTTGAAAAAATACTCAGTCTTGTAATGAATAAAGCCGATTAAACGCCAGCCAGGAGCGAATATTTTGGCTAAAACAAAAAGACTTTTGGCGCCTAACCACCAAAAAAATCTTTTTACGTATATCAGGACTCGCAGCGTTTTAAGCAGTATTTTATAACGCATATAGCTTGACGTAAAAGCTATATTAGCATATCATATTGATTAAAACAACCTGGCTTTTGGGCTTTTTAAAGACTCAAACCGGGGCAAAATATCTAATTTTTAAATCAAACAACGTATGACCGTTTTTTTATACGCGATATTGCCAGCTCTTTTGGCAATAATTTATGGAGTAGTTTTAATTACCTGGATAAACAGACAACCAAATGGCGATGACCGCATGAAGTCTATTGCCAAGGCTATCCAAGAAGGCGCCAAAGCCTATTTGGGACGACAATACAAAACAATTGCGATCGTAGCTGCAGCCGTCTTTGTAGTGTTATGGTTAACCGTAGGATCGCTCACAGCGCTTGGTTTCTTGACTGGCGCGTTTTTATCTGGTCTAGCGGGAGTTATTGGCATGAACGTTTCTGTACGCGCTAATATCAAAACTGCTGAAGCTGCCAAAAAAGGATTAAAAGAAGCTTTGAATGTGGCTGTTCGCGGCGGAGCCACCACTGGTTTATTCGTTGTCGGTTTGGGATTACTCGGTGTAGCTGGTTTTTATTTACTAACAAAAGATTTATCCGCTCTAATCGGTCTGGCATTTGGCGGCAGTTTGATTTCAATTTTTGCCAGAATCGGCGGCGGTATATTTACTAAAGCGGCTGACGTGGGCGCAGATTTAGTAGGTAAAGTAGAAAAAGGAATTCCTGAAGATGATCCACGCAACCCAGCTGTGATTGCTGACAATGTCGGAGACAATGTTGGTGACTGTGCTGGCATGGCGGCAGATTTATTTGAAACATACGCAGTGACTGCTATTGCCACTATGGTACTTGGCGGATTAATTTTTGTGGGCAATGAAAAAGTTGTTATCTATCCTTTAGTTTTGGGCGGCGTATCAATTATTGCTTCCATCTTGGGAACTTTCTTCATCCGCTTGGGCAAAACTCAACACATCATGAATTCTTTATACAAAGGTTTGGCTGCTTCCGGAATTCTTGCTCTCATCGCTTTTTATCCAGTGACCAAATGGCTCATGACCGGACTTGATGGATACAGTGTGAACAAAATTTATCTTGCTTCTGTAATTGGTTTGGTTCTGGCCGCCGTTATGGTTTGGATTACTGAATATTATACTTCTACTGAATACGCTCCGGTAAAACAGATTGCCAAGGCGAGTGAAACTGGCCACGGCACTAATGTTATTTCCGGTTTGGCAGTATCAATGAAATCTACCGCTTGGCCGACATTCTTTATAGTTGCCGCAATTTTATCTACTTACTGGCTAGCTGGATTATACGGCGTAGCTGTCGCAGCTATGAGCATGCTATCTCTGGCTGGAATTATCGTTACTATTGATGCTTACGGACCAATCACTGACAATGCTGGCGGTATTGCTGAAATGAGTGAACTACCAGAAAATGTCCGTGAAATTACTGATAAATTAGATGCGGTTGGCAACACTACTAAAGCTGTTACTAAAGGTTACGCTATTGCCTCTGCCGCTCTTGCCTCCCTCGTTCTCTTTGCCGATTACACTCACAAACTTCCAGATACAGTAAAATTCCTAATTAATGATCCAAAAGTTTTAGCCGGATTATTTATCGGCGGTTTGCTTCCATATCTATTTGGTTCCATGCTTATGGAATCAGTTGGAAAAGTTGCGGGAAAAGTTGTAGAAGAAGTACGCCGACAATTTAGAGAAATTCCAGGAATTATGGAAAGAACTGCCAAGCCAGATTACGGCAAGGCGGTAGACATCGTAACCAAAGGCGCGATTGGCCAAATGATTTTACCAGCCACTATCCCTGTTTTAGCTCCGGTACTAGTTGGTTGGATTTTGGGTGTAGAAGCTTTAGGCGGATTACTTCTTGGAACTATCATCACCGGATTATTCGTGGCCATTTCTATGACTACCGGCGGCGGCGCTTGGGATAACGCAAAGAAATATATTGAAAAAGGAAATTACGGCGGCAAGGGATCTTTTGCTCACCAAGCTGCAGTTACTGGAGATACCGTTGGTGACCCATACAAAGATACTGCTGGTCCGGCTATTAACCCAATGATTAAAGTTGCCAACATTGTCGCTTTATTGATTGTAGGGTTGTTGATTAGATAAAATATTATATTAAAAACAAAAGAAGGTCGTTAACAGCGATCTTCTTTTTAATTTGCCAACAATACAAGCCATTGACTTTGTCTAATAAAAATGATAGTGTCCTCCTCATAGGAGGTTTCAAATGCAAATCGACGTGGAAGTGGAAATAGAACAAACTCCACCAAGTAAACTGTACTTTGGCAAAATCCTCATCAAAATTGAGGAATGTCGATTTTCCAAAAATTTTACATTCACAATTGACGGTAATAAAGAAGATGGCACTAGGCATCTAACTATCCGAAAAGGGTTAGAAAAAGATAGTGAGACTGTGTTGAATATTACTACGGCCGCAATCAAAACCGGAGTTCTTTCAACTTTATCAGAGAAGCAACTCACGATGTACGAAATAACTTTTCCAGTAATACAGCGAGCACTTTTGAACCTAGCTGAGGAGCACTACAAACCTCCTCGCTATATATTGTTGGGTAAAAAATACGAAGCAACGGCAGAATGCAAAGTCACTGCAAACAACAAAAGTGACATCAAGCGTATCTTGCATGATCTAGAAATATCAGCCTAAACTTTGGCCAGGCCGTCACGATCAAATCGAGACGGTTTTTATTTTACAACTTAATATTTTTAATATCAACGCTGCGGACTTATTGATTATCTCTCCGTTATATGCTAGGGTAAATCCACACACAAAGGAGTGTGGCTCATGCCAACAATCAAAGTCAAAATGAATGACACGCAATTTAAAAACGCGATGGCTATAATTGAGGCTTGGGAAAAAGATCCAAAATATTCCGGTCTAATAGAGGTTCTGGACACTCCCGATGAGGAGAGACACAAGGATATCGAAACGACTTTGCTAAAGGTAAGCGGCGGAATTACCTACGATATCTGGAATGAGTTTTGCCGCCACCTAAGAATGAAGATTCCGTTCCCCATTAATTAGGAATAAGGAGCAATGTCATGCCAAAAATTGCAAAAGTCAAAATGACCGCAAATCAGGTGGGTGTAGCTCTAGACATACTTCGCGATTGGAACCAAGACCCAAAACGTAAAGGTCTAATAAAGATTATAGCGGAAACCTTGGATAAATTTGTCTGGATTCAAGCAAGCAGCGATATTACCGAGGAACTGTGGAATGAATTCTGCGCGCAAGTGGAAATTCAAGGCCCCGTCACATGGCATTAGGAGGCAGCGGCCGTCATGATAAAATCGAGACGGCTTTTTTATTTCTCATCCACCATTGACAATTGCCTAGTTTTATACTATACTCCGACCGAACAACCGAAACAAAACAGGAGAACCATGTCTCTACTATGTGGCGTCTGCAAGTATGATATTCGTGAAGGCTATGGACTTATCTATGGCCTACAGCGTAGTAAAGATGGCGATATCATCCTTCCCGACATGAAAAATGATATCGTGCCGCCAAATTGTGCGGTGTGCGACGGGTGTTTTGGGAGGGTACCGGAGGGTATCGTTGGGCCAGTAACTTCTGCCCAAGATCTGACAAAGATGGATGACCCCATCTATGTCTATGCAAAAGCAAGTAGTGGCACTGGCATGTTTGGTGCCAGGGAATGGAGTAGTATCCAGGCCGACGACAACAATCTTCGTCCTGTACAGGCGGCGTGGCTCAAACAAAATTTTGCTTTCCTTGCTAAAATTATTGCCAACATGGCAAAGAACAAGGAAGAACCGATGGAAATTCGGGTTGGAGTTGTTACCACAAAAGCCTAAGTATAGAAATATGCTCATGGCAGGCTACTAGCGACAATGTCGTAAGTAGCCTTTTTTATTTTAATTAAAAAACCCCAAGTAGAAAATTATTCTACTTGGGGCCAGATACAAGACAAAAATTTTTAGTCCCCCCAATACATTTGACGATCCCGAAGATACTTCAAATTCTTATAGTTCTTAACTGTAAAAAATACAGATATGATTACCATCAATGAAAGCACAAAGACTTTCATCCACTCTTCCTGAAACGCATTTAATACAACGAAACTGCTAAGAAGAATGATGCCAAAAATACTGAACATAATAACCAGACTAACTGAGGTGGTGGGCTTCATTTTCTTTCTCCTTTGAACCACACTATCACATATAAACCCCAAAGTCAATGCTTGACATTTCGCTATTTTTCAATTAAAATTAGCGGGTATTAAATACTATATAACTATATGAAATACGAAGTAAAACCAATGGAAAAATCACAAGTAGAACTGACTATTACTGTCGAGCCTGATGACTACAAAAAAGAAATGGATGCTGCCGCTGTCCGCATCTCCGAACGAGCCGCTATCAAAGGCTTCCGCCCAGGTAAAGCCACCTATGACACCGTCAAACAACAGGTTGGCGAAATCCGCATCATTGAAGAAGCTATGCAAAGCATTGTGGAAAAGAACTTTTTTGATGCTGTTAAAAAAGAAGGGCTAGACACCGTAGGCATGCCGCAAATTACCATTACTAAAGTAGCTCCGGGCAATGCATTAGAATTTAAAGCGGTTGTTGGCTTGTTGCCAAAAATTAAACTGGGTGATTTTAGTTCAGTAAAAGTAAAACACCAAGCCAAAGAAATTTCCGACAAAGACGTGGATGCTGTTTTGAATGATTTGAAAAAAATGCAGACCAAAGAAATTTTAAAAAATGGCGCTGCTACCAAAGAAGATAAGCTGGTGGTAAATTTAGAAATGTTTTTGGATAAAGTACCAGTCGATGGCGGCCAAGCTCCGAACCACCAAGTATATCTAAACGAACCTCACTATATCCCCGGCCTCGCCGAACAATTAATCGGTGTAAAAAAAGACGACATCCGTGAATTTAACTTAAAATTCCCTAAAGATCATTACCAAAAAAATTTAGCTGGTAAAGACATTGATTTTAAAGTAAAAATCAATGATGTTTTTGAGTTACAACATCCCGCCTTGGACGACGAATTTGCCAAATCTCTGGGACAGGAAAGTATGGAAAAATTAAAAAATGTTTTGCGAGAAAATTTAATTGCTGATGCTAAACACAAGGATGATCAGAAGATAGAGATAGAAATTTTGGACAATCTGATTGAATCCAGCGAGATCAGCGAAGTGCCAGACGTTCTTATCAATGCCGAAAAAAATAAAATCTTCCATGAGTTGAAAAATAGTCTTGGCTCCCAAGGTATAGAAATGGAACAATACCTAAAAGATCTAAAAAAATCCGAAGAAGATATCTACAAAGACTTTACCGAACAGGCTTTGCGCCGGGTAAAGGCTGCCTTAGTGTCCCGCCAAGTGGCTTTGGAAAACAAAATTGAAGCAGACAAAAAAGATATTGAGGAAGAAGTAAAAATGATTAAAGCCGCTTATCCAGACAACAAAAATGTAGAAGAAAATCTCAAGAAACCGGAGGTTATGGAAACTCTGGCTCTTACCATTCAAAACCGCAAAGTTCTTAGCTTCTTAAAAGAAAAAATCTTAGATAAAAAGTAATACTGATTGGAAATAAAAATGTCCTGCCCGATAAATATCGAACAGGACGCCTACGCCCTCCCCTCAACCAACTAACTGCTGCTGAAATCCTTGTTATCGTCCCGTTTCTGTTCTCGCTCTTCCAGAATCATTTCGAGCGTCTCCTCTTCTTCTCGAGGAGAGCCCTCCTTTGCGTATAGTTTTGCCAGATTGGCAAAAAAATTATCCTCATGACAGTCATTACAGATGTCTGGATTGTCACTGTCGCTGGGCCTGAAGCGCACCTGACAACACTTGCATATTTGCATTCTTTTTCCTCCTATCCTTACTCTTCTACGGGGCTTTGTTTGAACCACGCCGCTTCTTCAGGAGACAACGACCCCCAGCCAACGTCGAAGCCTTCATTAGGAGATCGTGGAAGAGAAATCACGACTTCTTTTTTGGGCCTTTCGGGCAACACGACCTTGCTTGGCTTGTAATCTTTGTGCACTTCCGCCAATAAGCGGCTCAAGCCTGGTCTCTCCTTAAGACAGCTGTTGCAGACGACCTGGCTAATATTGCTAGGTTCGAAACAAAGGCTGCAACGCTTGCACTGGATCATGCAGATAGTAATCAAAACAACGCTCCCTGGTTATGGTCTGCAAAATTACAGACGGGAACATTTATACCACAGGTACTCCAGGTTGTCAAGATAACTTTGACGATAAAATTTTTAAATACTATAATCTATATATCGTAATATTTTAAATATTTTTATGTATTTTGGAGCTCATATATCTATTGCCGGCGGTTTGCCTAATGCGCCGCTAAACGCAGCCAAAATTGGCTGTGAAGTTTTTCAGATGTTTACTCGTTCTCCCCGTGGCGGCTGGGTAGCTCCGCTAGATGAAGCCATTGCCAAACAGTTTAAAGATAATTGTAAAGAAAAAAACCAAAAAGAATGGGTCATCCACGCCCCGTATTTTATAAACTTCTCTTCTGCCAACCCAAAAATTAAGCATGGCTCAATTTCCGTAATCCGCCAGGAACTTGAACGCGGCACTATGCTCGGCGCCGCTTACCTTATGACCCACCTGGGCAGCTACAAAGACTTAGGACCAGAAAAAGGATTTAAAGCCTTAATAGACGGCCTGGCAGAATCAATCAAAGGTTACAAAGGCACTACACAACTGCTAGTAGAAATTTCTGCGGGCTCCAGCAATGCTATTGGCAGTACATTTGAAGAATTAGGAAAAATTGTTCACCATCCCAAATTAAAAAACAAGGTTGGTGTCTGTTATGACACCCAGCATGGCTTTGT
The DNA here is from genome assembly GCA_007376295.1 of Parcubacteria group bacterium Gr01-1014_13. Classification (GTDB taxonomy): domain Bacteria; phylum Patescibacteriota; class Patescibacteriia; order Magasanikbacterales; family GWA2-37-8; genus XYD2-FULL-39-9. Next base: position 29,376 of record VMGB01000002.1, read on the forward strand.
CGCTGGCTATGATTGCCGCACTCCCCAATCTGCCAAGGCCACTTTAGATAAATTTGACCAGGAAATTGGTCTGGAATATTTCAAAATGTCTCATTGTAATGATTCCAAAACTGATTTTGGCTCTCATGCCGATAGGCACGACCATATTGGTGATGGCAAAATTGGCTTGGGCGGATTTAAGTCTCTGTTAGCAGACAAAAGACTCGCTAAAGTTAACTTTATTCTGGAGACCGAAGACGACAAGGTTGTACAGGATTTGGAAATATTGAAAAAAATAAGGGGATAAATAAATGACAACATTTTTGTCTTGTAGTAAAATATAATTACTGCGATTTTAATTTAAACTTCTGTATTATGTTCAACTCTTCAAATCTTCTCTGGTTTGGTTTAGTTTTAGCAGCTACGGCTGTTGTTTATTTTGTCCAAAGAAAAAAAGGCGGGTCTTTTTTCTCCAAATTTCAGGGTGGTAGTTCTAATACTCCTTTTCTAAGTTTGTACACCGTAGATTTCACCAAAATGGCCAAGGATGGCAAGTTAGATCCGGTTGTTGGCCGAGAAGAAGAGGTCCGAAAACTTACCCAGATTTTAGCCAGACGCGGAAAAAATAACGCTATGCTGATTGGTGATCCGGGAGTAGGCAAAACCGCTATTGTCGAGGGATTTGCCAACCTCATTGCTAAGGGAGATATCCCAGATACGCTCAAAGACAAACGAGTATTGGCATTAGATGTAGCTGGCCTGCTATCTGGCACAAAATACCGTGGAGAATTTGAAAACAGAGCTAAAAAAATCGTCCAGGAAATCAGCAACTCCCACCGTTCTATAATCCTTTTCATCGATGAAGTCCAATCTGTGGTTCAATCCCAGGGCAGCGAGGGCTCAATTAACTTTTCCGATATCCTCAAGCCAGCCCTAGCACGTGGTGATTTACAGATGATCGGGGCCACCACTGTAAATGAATATGAAAAATATATTAAAACCGATCTTAGTTTAGAAAGAAGATTCCAGCCGATAGAGGTTGGCGAACCAAGCGAAGATGAAACATTTACAATCATGACTGGAATCAAAGACAGATACAGAGAATACCACAAAGTAGAGTTTACCGATGCCGCTCTAAAAGCCGCTGTGGAATTAACTAAAAAAATGATTAATGACAGAAAGCTTCCGGATAAAGCTATTGATGCCATAGACGAAGCAGCTGCCATGGTGCGTGTTTCTCATCTTCACGGGGCAGTTTCGGCTGTGCTGTATAAAGCAGTGGCGGAAAAATATCCAAATGTGGAAACACTCTGGAAACAGATCCAAGATACTGATGCTAAAATTAGCCAAAGTACTGGCTCTGATAAAGAATCCGCCATCAAACAAAGAGAAGATCTGGAAGCTCAGTTATCGGCTGAGGGTATGTCTGTTGTTGATTCAAGCGACATTGAAAAAGTAGTAACAGAATGGGTTAAATAAATATCTCAAGGTCGATAAATATTTTAATTATATAAAATTTTACTATGCCAACTGATACTTTAACAAAAACTAAAACTAAAACAAAACTTTTAATAGCCACTGCTGCTTTAGCCGCGGCCGGCGGACTGGCTTTTATTATGTTACCAAGGCTTTCTTCTTCCCTTACGACTACCAAAACTGCCATTACCAGTACCAGTAGTCTCATTTGCGTAGATTCCGACGGAGGAAACAAGCCAGGTACAAAAGGAACGGCTAGTGTTCAAGACACTGCCAATAATTACAATGTAGTCACCTCTGGCACAGATTATTGTATATTCTCTACTGCACTAATAGAATTTAACTGTTTAAGCAGTTCTACTATAGAACAATCTCTAGCTTCCTGTACTTATGGTTGTACATCCGGATTTTGCGCGTCCCAATTTTCTCTTCCAACTACTCTGCCAAAAACGGAGGTATATCAAACATCAACAAATGTACTAACGCAATAATATGGATAAACTACTTAATAAAAATATGCAAACAATAACTTCAACTACAACTAAATCAATCACCAAAACAAAAATGCTGATCGCTACTGCTGCTTTGGCAGCCGCGGCTGGGCTGGCTTTTCTTGCGACTCCAAAACTGCAATCTCCGACTAACACTAATACCACTACTACCAGTCCAACCCTTGCGGAATACAGCATTATCACCGCAGTAATCAATGTAATCAATGTGCTCACTAGTAAATAGGAAAAAATTGTCTACCAAAAAACCATCCCGACTTAATCGGGATGGTTTTTTAAATTAAATTACTAAAAACGGATTATTTAACAGGGTCAACCCCACCTTTAGTCCAAGGATTACAACGCAAAATACGCCAAGCTGTTTTGAGGATACCGATTATTAGGCCGTATTTCTGGATACTTTGGTAGCCATATTCACTACAAGTAGGGTAAAACCGGCAATAACCGTGCGGAAAAGCAGCTTTAAACAAGCCATGATCCGGAGAGATAGTATTTTGATAGAATTTTATTAATAACAAAATTGGTTTTCTTGGCAGAGTTAAGAGAAAATGTACTATTTTATTACTCATACGCTTTATATTCACCCCCTGAATTTACAGAATTTATCCGCTTCACGGAGAACGATAAATATCTATGCTTTTAAAACTTTCCCGCGGCTTAACAATAACTTCAATTCTGCGCTAATCTCTGCATAATTTTTATCCAAAACTTCCTTTTTTGCCACTATTAAAACATAAAAACCAATTTTTAATAGATTATCCTTAATTAGAAGCCGGATGGCTTCCCTGATCTGCCGGCGCACCCGATTCCGCTTTACAGCGCTTTTATGCACCTTTAAACCGGCTGCAATGGCTAACTTTAGCTGTTTTTTGAAACTTTCCGGATCTTCTTTTTTGGGAAAAAAGTTTTGATTCTTGGCTAACTCTAATACTTTGATATCCAAAAACCGGCCATTTACCCATTGGCCATGCTTCATTACCAAGTTAAAGTCTCTTAATTTCCTTAGTCGGTTGTCTTGCTGTAACATATCTACAATATTACCATAATAAAACCCGCTTTAGAAGCGGGTCTTATGTTATTAACGTGTTTTTCTAGTTCTCTTTCCCTTTCTCTCGTCAGAAACCGTAAGTTTCTTTCGTCCTTTTAGGCGTCTGCGGCTTAAAACTCCGCGTCCACCTTTAGTTTTCATTCTAGCGCGAAAACCATGGGACTTAGCTCGCTTTCTTTTCTTTGGTTGATAGGTTCTCTTTGTTGACATATTTTTAAAAGACCATTAAGATTTACAGAGAGATTATACGTCACTTTTTAAACTCTGTCAAGCCGGTAAGAAAAATTTCCCACACCTATCCCCAGTTCATCCCCATTCTTTCCCCTCACATCTTTTCTTCACTATTGGTCCTTATTTCTTACTGTGATAGAATTAAATTTCCGAAGAACTCTTAGGGCGCTTCTAAAAATTTTAACTCTCTACTTTTTCAACCTCGTTTATGTCCAACCACGAAATATGGCAAGCTGTTCTGGCAGAGCTAGAATTGTCTATTTCTAAACCAAATTTTGTAACTTGGTTTAAAAATACTGACATAATCTCCTACCAAGATGGCTGTGCTGTCGTGTGTGTTCCCAATGAATTTAATCGTGCCTGGATGGAAAAAAAATACAATCAAATGATTGTTAAATCTCTGGAGAGAGTAACCGGAAAACCGATAAAAAAACTTGAGTATAAAATCTGTAGTATTAAAAATATCCCTGCTCAACAACCGGTTAGTCAACAGGAAAACAAAGTTGAAGAATTTTCCACTATTTCTACAAGTTCTGCTCCAAGTGAAGCAGCCGTTCCGCCGCGAATAGGTGAATTTGGTTTAAATCAAAAATATGTTTTTGAAACTTTTGTAGTTGGCGGCGGTTCCGAACTAGCTTATGCTGCCGCTCAAGCGGTGGTAAACAAACCCGGCGAAGCTTACAACCCGTTATTTATCTATGGCGGTGTCGGATTAGGTAAAACTCATCTTATCCAAGCTATTGGTAATCATATTTTAGCTGTCCGGCCCCAAACCAGTATCATGTATGCTAGCGCCGAGAAGTTTACCAACGACTATATCTCTTCAATGCGCGATGGTAGCGCTAAAAATTTTCAAAACAGATACCGCAACATCGATGTTTTACTTATCGACGACATTCAATTCATTTCTGGTAAAGAAAAAAGCCAGGAATCTTTCTTCCATACCTTCAATGACTTACACCAACAGAACAAGCAGGTGGTAATGACCTCTGACAGGCCACCAAAAGCCATTCCTGCCCTAGAAGACCGCTTAAAATCACGTTTTGAGTGGGGTATGATTGTAGATGTGGCTCCACCAGACCTAGAGACACGCATCGCTATTTTACAAAAAAAGTGTCTAGAAAAGAGTTTTGCTCTGGCCCAAAACATTTTACAAGTAGTAGCCGCCACCTTCCAACGAAACATCCGTGAATTAGAAGGTGCGTTAAACAAAATTATCGCTTTCCACCAACTAAAGGCTATGGAACCGACTCTAGAATCGGTAAAATCACTTCTTTCTAGTTTAGAAGTACGATCTATCCACCGTTCAGTCACACCCCAACAGATTATAGATGCGGCTAGTCAGTTCTACGCGATAAATATTTCCGACCTACTTGGCCAAAGCAGAGAAAAAAAGTTCTCCTTCCCTCGCCAAATCATTATGCACTTGATGAGAAAAGAACTTAGTATGTCTTATCCAGCCATCGGCAACGAACTTGGCGGCCGAGATCACACCACAGCTATGCACGCTGATAATAAAATAACTCGTGAATCAGAAAATGATTTGAAATTGAAACAAGAAATAGAGTTAATAAAACAAAAATTGTATATAAACATGATGTAAAAAGTTAACAACCTGGGGATAACAAATGTATAAGTGTAAAAATTTATTAACTTTTCACACACTTACGAGATAAGTTATAAACACCAACTGAAAAAATAAATTTCTTTCCACACACTTTATAGATTTATCCTCAACAAGTTTTGCACTGATAAAAAAATAAAAAACGTTTAGATTACAGTAAAAAAATAGTTTTACCACCTTATCCACTCCATTATAGTTACGATTATAATTTATAAATAAATATTTAGACAATATAACGATGCAAATAAAATGAATAAAAAACCCGCTGGTTGGCGGGTAAGGTAACAAATAACTAAATTGTGTGCTGCTAGCGGTGACGACCGTTGTTGACTCGCCAGTAGCTGGCGCCGCGACTCTCACGACGCAGATCGCCGTCGCGGAGCCTGGCATCCTTGCGGAGGCCGACGGTGCGCGGGGAGGTCTGAGGATTGAACTCCCTCAGGTAGATACCCCGTTCGGAGACGTCTTCCACGATGTTGTGGAAGTGGTCGTCCTCGATGTCTTCAATGAGCTTGAGGGTATGGTCGGGGATCCAGCGGAAGCGACGGTTGACCTGGAAGTTGCCTTCGGGGTCGGCGGACGCGATCATCGTATCCTGCAGCATCTAGAGATCCTTCCTGTAAAAGTGTGGTTTTTAGCCAAAATGGCTGGAGCAGATAATATCACAAAAACACGATTTTGTCAATATATAACAATAATCTACCTATATGAAATTCTTTTGTACTAGAGAAAACCTATCTAAAGCCTTAGCGCTAGTAATCGGTATAGCTGGAAAAAGCATTAATTTGCCTATACTTAGCAATGTTTTGATCCGGGCTAGTGAACAAAAAGTGGAATTTATTGCCACCAACCTGGAATTGGCTATAGTTTCCAATTTACGGGCTAAAATAGAAGAACCAGGGATGTTTACTGTCCCAGCCAGAACGCTAAACGACTTTGTAAACCTGCTTTCTGATGAAAAAGTAGAATTAAGACTAAAGGATAATGAGTTAGAGGTGGTTAGTGGTAAGTCGGCTACAAAGATAAAAGGTACTCCAGCAGATGAGTTTCCGGTTGTGCCGGTAGTTGGAGAGGGTAAAGGATATTTAATCGATGCAGAGGCCTTTAAAAGAGGTTTAGGACAGGTATCACAGGCTGCGGCCAAGACCGAGATTCGTCCAGAGTTGGCTGGAGTACTGTTTTGTTTTAATGATGAACCAAACACTCTTACTATGGCCGCCACAGACAGTTATCGTTTGGCTGAAAAAAAGATAAAACTATTACAAGGTGAAGAAAAGGCGAGAATAATAATCCCTGCCCGTACAGCGCAGGAGATAAATCATATCCTATCTTTGTCAAAGGGTATGGAAAATGAAAAAAATGTCCGTTTACTAGTTACTGATAGTCAGGTAGTACTACGCTGTAACGAGGTGGAGTTAGTTTCTCGGTTGGTAGAGGGGCAATATCCGGATTATACCCAGATTATTCCAAAAGAATTCAAAACAGTGGCCGAATTTTCAACAAATCAAATTACTAAAGAGATAAAAGCGGCTAGTTTGTTTACTACGACCGGTGTAAATGCGGTGAATTTTGATTTTGACACTGCCGCTGGCGCTATTTTAATCTCTTCTACATCTACCCAGACCGGCGAACACAAATCTGAAGTTACGTCGGATATTAAAGGAGATAAAAATAATATATTACTCAACCATAGATATGTTTTGGATGGTTTAGCAAATATCGATACGGAAAACTCTTTATTGAAAGTGATTAACGCAGACAGTCCTTGTGTTTTTGCGCCGAAGGAAGATAAAAATTTCGTTTATATTGTGATGCCGATTCGGCAGTAGGTTTAATAAAATATTTTTAAATTATGGACGAAGATACTAATAAATCAGTAGAGCAACAATTTGCTAAAATGCTAGCAGATCGGGAGTGGAATGATGTTAAGTATTCAAATGATAGGGAAAATAAAGTTTCAGATCAAATGATGGCTACGGAGGTGCAGGCATCTGCTATTTTTATAACGCTTCTGGGGGTTTTTCTTGGGAAGGGGGAAGGTTTGGTGTTTCTCGATAAATTATTTTTAGTGGTTGGAATTCTTTTGTTTGCTATAAGTATTGTTTTTGGAATTTTGGGTTTTTATATTAAAGAATTGTTTTGGAAAGGTATGGCAAAAAAATATAATCTTTCTAGTTCAGAATGGGTTGAAGTTTGGAGAGGGAGATCAAAAGAGGAACATGCGTTAAAATTTGTGCAATTTATTAGAAATGGTGTTACTTACAATCAGTCACCATCCTGGCCGGTATTACTACAAATAGTCTTCTTTTTTCTTGGGTTAGTATTGTCTTTTATTGGTTTGGTCAGCGGTAGTTTTTAGAGGTGTATCTTCTGAAAAAATTAAAAAATATACCCAGAACGGGGTGTTTAATATTGACACCGCGTTATATTTTTGTTATACATAAACTAACCTCAGTAGGAGAAATCATGCCCGTTAAACAGAAGTGGAAGACGTTTTTCTTTGACTCCAACACATGGTTTGATGTGGTGGAAACACCGGACAAATTTAAAGATTTGTTGTACACGCATAATGGTAATCTAGAAGAAATTCTTGGTTCGAAGCGTTCGGTGATGTCAGAAGAGAAAAAACATACCGATGAAATGCCAAGGTTTGGTAATCGCCGTGAGCATGTTGGCGGTAAGCAAACTCTTGGTGAATGGTTAAAAGAAAACAAAATTGATTTGGGGTTTTTAAAATCCCAGAAAAGGAAAAAATAATGCGTAAAGGAAGAGGGTTGGTTGAAGTGGAAATTTATGACGAGCTCCTTAAGATTACTGGTTGCGCAAAAATTCTTTTGGATAACATTTGTAATCACAGAGAAAATCCAAAAACAAAAAAGTTGTGCGCGGAAATTAATGAGGAAGCTTGGCCACAGGTTAAGAAGATGGTCGCAGACTTCAAGCGTCTAAAGGCACAAAAAAAGAAGACGTCTCCAGAACAACTTCCATCACCAGTTGAGGGTAAATACTCGGTAAGACGAAGATAAGGAGAAAGAAAATTTAGGCAGCTAAAAAATAGCTGTCTGTTTTATTATGATTCTATATTGACACTCAAAACCTTTTCGACAGTTTGTCCTGAGTTACCTGTTAAAATTGCTCTGAGGGTATGTAAGCCAGCTGCAGGCGCATTTTTCCAAGTAAATATTAATTGGTTATTGGTTAGATTGTCCTCTTTATGATTGAAATTGTAAATTAATTTTGGCGTACCAGTTTCAGAAGAAAGATAGATATCAATTTGTTTGGTATCTTCCCAGCGGAATGGATTTATACTCATGCTGCGAGGAAATTCTTCCGGACTTAGTGTTACTGAACTGCCATCAGCCCAATCAAAATTTGGCGGATCAAATTCTGCTTGCAAAGCAAAATTAACACTTTTTTGGGTGCTGTTGTTTTGGTCGTCAATCGCTACCGCGCTTAAAGTATGGGGGCCTTTTAATAGCGCTTGGGCGTAGTAAGAAAAGTTAAAAGGAAACTCCGTAACTTCGCCAATGGAATGTCCATCTAATTGGTACATAACTTTTTTGACTCCACGCGCTGAGCTGGCGCTTACTTGAATATCGATAGTGCGCGAATTTAATATTGCGCCTTCGGTTGGAGAAATAAATTCTAGAGTTGGTACCAAGTCAGAAGAATTTGGGTCGTCATACTGAGTTGGTGGTTCTTCTAGTGTTATGCTTCCTCCCAAGCCATTTGCCCAAGCGTGTAGACCGGCTTCCCAAGCCATATATTGTGGATCATCAGCTGGAAAAGCTGGATAAGGTCCGCGTGGATCGTCTTTAATCACATAATGCAAAATATCATGAGGTGGTAAATAGGTGCGTTGGACAATTAAACTTTCCGGAGTAGATGAACTGGCTATTTTTCCAGTTTCGGAATTTATATTCAAAGTAATACCGCCGCTACCACCTCGTAGTACTGGTTTGGTAGCATCATTTGGCAGTGGGGCTGGGAAATATTCCGGCTGAGTACCCTTTAATGATTCACGCATGAATTTATTCCAAATTGTACCGGCTAACGCGTTACCACCAGCTTTCATTGGTGAAGGAATTGTGTTGCCCACCCAGACACCAACAGCCAGTGATGGCACATACCCCATAGTCCAGGCATCCTTATTGTCATTGGTAGTACCGGTTTTAGCTGCGACTGGGCGATCTGGAAGAGTAAGGTTGCCACGAGCGCCGAAAATAAAGGCGCGTTGTACATCGTCGCTAAGAACATCCGAAATTGTAGCGGCAAGTTCTGGTGTTACTGCCTCTTGTTCGCTAGCCGGTGTCCATTCGTAGAGGGTTTCGTCAGCACTGTTGGTAATTTTCAAAACACTGGCGGGTTCTTTGTATGCACCATTGTTGGCCAAAGTGGCATAACCGTTGGTGTGTTCTAATAAATTTACTTCCTCACCACCTAAAACTAACCCTAAACCAGATACTCCGGTAAAAGTACTGTAGCCAAATTTTTTGGCAAAGTTTATAGTATTTTTTGTGCCTACTAAATAAAGGGTTTTTACGGCCGGAATGTTTAGTGATCCTTGCAGGGCGCGGCGCATAGTAACTAAACCGTGGCTTTTGCCATCATAATTTTTCGGAGTGAAATTTTCACCGGCGCGCGCATCAAAATTTGTAGTAACATCGTAGAGAACAGTTTCTGGAGTGTAGCCTTTTTCAAAGGCGGCAGTATAAACAAAAGGTTTAAAAGAAGAACCAGGCTGACGTTTGCCGAGCGTAGCTACATTGAATTGGCCATTGATATCTTCGTTGTTGTAATCACGTGAACCTACCATTGCCAAAATTTGCGCAGTTTTTGGATCTATAGCCACAAGTGCAGCATTGTTGGCGTTGGCATTCTTTGCATTCTTATCTCCCAATTCTTTTACAATAGCTTCTGCACTTTTTTGTTTATCATAATCAAGGGTGGTGATTACTTTTAATCCGCCCTCATCGATTGTTCTCTCACCGAATCTGTCAGCCAAAAGTTGTTTTACATAAAGTACAAAGTGCGGCGCGTCCATAGGTCCGCCACTGCGGAAAATTCGCAGTGCTGCGCCCTGCGCTTCTTTTTTTTCTGCTTCGGTGATGTATCCTTGATCATGCATTAAAGCCAAAACCAAATCGCGGCGATCGCGCAACGCGTCTAAATTATTTAAATATTTACTTGGAGCTTTTGGTATGGCTGCTAAAGTAGCGCTTTCGGCTAAATTTAATTCCGCAGCTGTTTTATGGAAATATGATTGGCTGGCCGCCTCTATACCGTAGTTGGTGGAGCCGTAAGGAATTTCGTTTAAGTATAATTTTAGGATTTGATCTTTGGTATATTTTTTTTCTAGACGAATAGCCAGAATCGCTTCCTTTAATTTTCTAAAGTAGCCTGCGAAACCTCTGCGTTCATCGCCGACAATCGCGTTTTTAATAAGTTGTTGGGTAAGGGTGGAGGCTCCTCCCGAACCGGCTTTGCGTCCAATTAAGTTGTTAAATCCGGCCCGGATAATACTTTTGACCTGTATACCGCCATGCTCATAAAAATTTTTGTCTTCTACGGCTACAGTGGCTTTTAGCGCTGAGGTGGCAATTTTATCTAACTCAACTAAAGTTCTCTTTTGGTTTTGATAAACTTCATAAAGCATGTGCTCGCCAGTGCGATCGTAGATTTTTGTGCTTTGGGAGACTTGGCGGTCATTTAATCTGTTTGGGTCAGGCAAGTCCCGGCTTACCCAGGCAACAAGGATTGTACCGATAACAAAAAGAATAGTTGCACCTATTAAGGCGGCTTGGGAAATAAGTTTTATTAGCTTTTTTCTGTTATGGGCAGCCTTTTCTTTGCGGGGAGCTGGTTCGGTATCAGGGAGCCGTCCATAATGTCGGGATTGGTGTAATTGGGGAATTGGCATAATTTTATTGATTTTTTCCCCGCCAAAGCGGAATTCTCCTTCGGGGAACCCTGATATTCTATACCAAGTGGTCAGATTTTACCAGTCCTCTGACTCTGTCCGAATGATTGACAAAAAGCTCAATTTATGGTATGATTCTCCGTTAATTCATTGAAGGTATCCCTAAGGGGTACTTTCGTTAAATAACGAATTATGAGCATGGTTAACACGAAATCTGCCACGATTACCTTGCAAATTGCCATTAATTTGGCAGTTTTAGGAGCTGTAATTAGCCAAATTGCCCTTCCGCTGGTAGTAAAAGCTAATGTTAGCACAGAAATGCCTAAGATTAGTCCAGATACTGTATTTCAGAAGCCAACTTTCATAAAACTTCCATCTGCCCCTACTAAACTCGGATTACGACCAGCAGATAGGGAAGTACCTGATAGGGTAATTACCAAAGCTGTAATTACTGCCTATACCAGTACCCCTGACCAGACTGATGATTCTCCGTTTATTGCTGCTTCTGGTAAAAGAGTACATGATGGTATGATTGCCGCCAACGGTTTACCGTTTGGTACCAGAGTCAAAATCCCAGCTGTTTATGGTGAAAAGATCTTTGTGGTCGAAGACCGCATGAATCGTCGCTATGGATACGGACGTTTTGATGTTTGGTTGGATACAACCAGAGCTGAAGCCAGAAAGTTTGGCGTGAAGCGAGTGGAGGTAGAAATATTCTATCCGGAGAAAATGGTTGCTAAGAAATAATACTTAATAAAACAAAAAAGACCCATTATGGGTCTTTTTTGTTTTATTTTAAAATTTATTTCTCCACGATTTCAATCGAAAGAATTTTTACTGGATTAACGGGTTTAGAATTTTCACCGGATGAACTCATAGTTACTTGAGCCATAGCAATTTTATCGACTACATCCAGACCTTTGGTAACTTTTCCAAAAATTACATAATTTGGCGGCAATGGATAATCATCATGCATGATGAAAAATTGACTGCCATTAGTATTTGGTCCGGAGTTGGCCATAGCCAAAGTGCCGCGTAAGTATTCACCGGTAAATGGCTCGTCATTAAATTTATATCCTGGTCCGCCTTTGCCAGTTCCTTCTGGATCGCCACCTTGAATCATAAATCCTTTTATTACGCGGTGGAAAATAGTGTTGTCGTAGAAATTTTTCTTGGACAGGAACACAAAATTGTTTACAGTTTCCGGTGTCATGCTTGCATTCAAAGCAATTTCCATTTCTCCGGCGGTTGTTTTCATTTTGGCGGTGTAAGTTTTCTTTTGATCGATAATCATAATCGGAATTTTGTATATAGATAAATCCATATTTAATTTGCTTTTAGGGGTGTTGTCTACGGTAGAAGTTGTGCTGGTAGAGTTTGGTGCAGTTACGTTCATATCGGTTGAGGTAGGCTGGGAAGTTTGGGTGCTGGTAGTTTCTGTAGCCGGTTGTGGTGATGCGGCCTTTTGTTTACGGTATAAGTAAGCTCCGCCAACCAAAACTGCTACAACGAGCAGGAAAATAAATGCTTTTTTCATGTTAATTTAATTAAATTTTAATTGTTAGAATTGTAACAGGAACAAATTTTTTTAGCAAATTTATTCAACTTTTTTTGTTTTTAAGCCGAATAGATATATTACTAGTCCTCCCACTATCAACACATCACCTAAATTTATTATAGCCGTACCGATTAAAAAATAATCTATTACCTGATGGTAAATTATTCTATCAAGCAAATTGGAGATTGATCCAGCCAGCAACATAGACCAAGCTAATAAAAGTTTTGGCGTATTTAAATTTTTATAAAATAAATAAGTGATCAGTCCGATCATCGGCAGAGTGATTAGGATAGTAAAAATATTTGACAGTGGCAAACCAAAAGCTACGCCTTTGTTTAAGAAAAGTTGCCAGCCAAAGTAGGGAAAAATTAATTTTGTTGTAGTCCAATGATAAAAGGCTTGAAATTTTAAAATTTGGTCTGTTAACAAAAAAAGCCCGCTGAAAATAATTATTATCAAACGAGCTTTTTTCGGAGACATATTAAACCTCTTGGGTAATAGTTTTTTTGCAACTCATGCAAGAGCTGGAAGTCAGTCTGGCGAGCAATCTTTTTTCTTCAATTGGTTTGTGGCAATACTTGCAGATGCCATAGTCGCCTTTTTCCATTCTGGCCAAGGATTGATTGGTATCACGTAAGGATTTTTCTAAATTTTCTTCCAAAGAAAGATTTACCACATAGTCGGCCACTTCGGCAGCGTTTTCATCTTCTTTATCGCCGTAGTCAGGGAAAGTAGTATCAAAATCATCACCAGAGTTGGATTTTTTTTTGGCAAACTTAGCCAATTCTTTTTCGAGTTTGGTTTTTTCTTCCAAAAGCAAAGCTTTTACTTTCTTTAGGAAATCAGCTGAATAGGGTAATTTTGTCTTGCTCATAAGGGCAGGGGTTCTATTTTAGAAAAAATAAAGCAGTCGGAGCGACTGTTTTTACTGTCTGTGAGTATTTTATCAGTGAGCTGCACGGTTGTCAATAACAGCAACTGTAAGCAAATTAATTATAAAAGGCGATCACCTTCTACCTCAATTTTTAAATTGATACAGAAGGCGGATCGCCTTTGAAGATATTACTAAGGGGAGGTACTTTCTCCCTCTTAAGGAGAACTTGTACGCTACCTACCTCTGGTAATATTGAAATTTTGACCCTAACCGCTTGTGGGTAGAGCCCCAGTGTTAAAGTGACCCGAGGGTATTTAACTAATTTAGGGTTACCCGGGAAGAAGTTGGGCACGCCATTGCTTTTTTTCTATGTAAAGCAGTTGTTTGCCCAGTTCTAAATTGCAGTTTATAGGTCATTTGTATACAGAAGTGTATACATTTGAATTGTAGAATGAACTACAAAGATATTATAGCATTTTTTTCACCCTTTGTCAACTATTTGTATACACTAGTATATACAAATATATTTTAGCTGTAATTAGCTAAAATTTCCACAGTTTATCCACATTCCCTATAGGTTATACCCAAAGTTATCCACAGTTGTATACACTAGTGTATACAAATTTTAATTTTTTTAAATTAACAACTTGACAAAACACCTGTTTCATCATATATTCTGTTTGGAGGTTACAATGAACGTACCCCGGATAAAATCAGTCGACCAAGCAACTATTGGGTTAGTCAGTCTCATCAAAGAGGCAGTCGGCCCAAAAAACATCTACAATATCCACGAGAATTTCTTTTCCAAGCAGTTCAGGAAAAAGGGTATCCTAATGGGTGGGAAGCCACTCATTGCGCCATTTTTGGATGGTGAGACTGGCTATGGAGCCCTGAATCGTCTGGCTGCTCATTATACAGGTAAAAATTTCGAATTCTCAAATACATTTAGCTTGGCTCGGTACATGATTGATAATTCGGCTGAAGTTAGTAAATTTGCCGGAGTTTTGGCTATGAGCGGGGACTCCCTGTGGGTATCGCCGGATAGCCATGCTTACTACGCTCCATATGCTTTTGCGAGTGGCGATAGGCGTCGAAGCTTTAGCTTTTATGAGCTTGGTGCTAAGTTCAGTTCTAGGCAAGGGATACTCCTTTTTGGTCCTAGCGCCTAAAAAGGTGGTTAGTAAGGAGTAGATGGGGTTCCACAAGGACCCCTTTTTTAATTGACAAAACCTTTTATCCACTATATATTTGTATTTACAATTGACGCTAAAAACATCCAGTTTTGGGATAGTGCGTCTAGGAGGAAAAACGTGGAGAATACAGAGGATAAGAATAATCTCAATCGTGGGTTTTTGGTTTCCTATGATCAGTCAATGGACATTCAAGAGTTGATGAAACTATCCCTGAATGTGCTAAATAGTAGAAACATCAACTATGATATTACCCAAGAGCATTTTGACAAACTCTCGGGAGTTGGTATTCGGACAGTGAGTTTGCGGGTAGAGCCGTACCTTTTGATTGAAACAAGCGCACAGGCTGTCCTGCGACTAGTAGCCGCGGGTCACACTTTGGCAAACCTGAAGGATCTGGCGGCCTTTATTCGTAGTTATCCCGAGGAAGCAAAAAAGTGGTGGTGGATATTTGCGCTCAGTGAGGACTCTTGGTGGGCATACCCTGATAATACTAGAGTGGTATATGCCAATATGCAGGGTTGGCTTGGTTACACTCATTGGGGTTTACGCGACCAGGTCAGTTCGTCAAAATCTGATCTAAACGGAATTCTTGTGTTGGCGGAATCCGACGAGGTATTGGAAGCAAAACGAATTCTTGCTTCAGCTCCCGTGCTGAAGAAGGGAGACAAAGTAGATCTAGATCAGCTGCAGAAAGATATTAGTAAGTTGGGAACTTAAACCACACCCCTCAAATTCGCATCGCGGTTTGGGGGTTTTATATTTTTGACTTGTGTATCGGGGGTGATATAATTCAAAAGGCTAATTTTTACCTTAATTTGTATGCGTCATATCCCTTTGGCTTTAACTTACGACGATGTTTTAATTATTCCAAAAAGATCCACACTTTTTTCCCGAAGCGAAGCAATTACCAAAACTCGACTCACCAAAAAAGTTAATTTAAATATTCCGATTGTTAGTTCCAATATGGATACGGTCAGTGAATCAGAAATGGCGATTGCTATGGCGCGATTGGGTGGAATTAGTATCATCCACCGGTTCATGACTATCGAAGAAAATGCCGAAGAAATTAAAAGAGTAAAACGCGCGCAGAATTTTATTGTTCCCGATCCGTATACTATTGATGTAAACAAAACAGTTGGCGAAGCAAAAAGATTTATTGCCGCTCACGGGGTGAGCGGGCTACTCGTTACTAGTGGCGATCGCCGACTTCGCGGCATACTTTCTAAACGTGATTTTGTTTTTGTAAAAGATGATAATCAGTTTGTGGAACAAGTGATGACTCCGAGAGAAAAATTAATTGTTGGCGGCAGAAATACAAATTTTGTGGAAGCTAAGGAAAAAATGATGATGTATAAAATAGAAAAGTTGCCTCTAGTGGATGAAAATGATTTTATTATCGGACTAATTACGGCAGATGATATTAAAAATTTAACTGAATACCCATTAGCCAATATTGATTCTTCCGGCCGGTTGATTGTCGGTGGTTCAGTAGGCGTGCATGGTGATTATTTAGAACGAGCGCAAGAATTGGTGAAAGCCGGAGCAGATGTGCTCGTGGTAGATATTGCGCATGGCCATTCAGAAATGATGTTTAATGCTTTAAAAAATTTACGAGATAAATGTGGTGACGCGCAAGTTATTGCTGGCAATGTTGCCACAGCTGATGGCGCCAGAGAATTATGTGAAGCCGGAGTAGATGCAATAAAAGTTGGCGTCGGGCCAGGTACGATTTGTATTACCAGATTAGTTACCGGTTGTGGTGTACCGCAACTCACTGCGGTAATGGAAGCCGCAGATATGGCTAAAAAATATGGCGTGCCGGTGATTGCTGATGGTGGTATTCAAAAATCAGGAGATATAGTAAAGGCTTTGGGCGCGGGTGCAGACAGTGTGATGCTGGGCGGATTATTGGCCGGTACCAAAGAAAGTCCGGGGGTAATAATGTCGCGCGGCGATAAAAAATATAAAGTATGTCGAGGCAGCGCCAGTTTTGCCGTGGCTCAGCGTCGCCAAGCTGTACAGCAGGAAAATAAAAATTTAAGCGAAGTTGTTCCCGAAGGCGTGGAATCGGTAGTGCCATACAAAGGGCCAGTGGCAGATTTGGTAGGCCAATTGGTGGGCGGTTTGAAGTCGGGAATGAGTTATACAAATTCACACACAATTGCAGAACTACAAAATAATACGGACTTCGTACAAATTACTTCTGCGGGTTCTCGCGAAAGCGGGGCGCATGATTTGATAGATGTGAAATAGATTGACAAAATCATACTTCTGTATTTAAATTGAATGAACAATTCAGCGAATTTTTCGTTGGAAAAAAATAGGAGGCATGCTCATGGCCGAAGACGTTACAGCATTTGTGGAAAGAGTTGGATTGACCGATGCGCTAGAAATTTTGGGCGAGGATGTTTGGAAATACACCAAATTTTCTTTTGAACAGTGGGCTGAAGAGCACAACCCTTGTATGTATGATCAGGCGCTAAAGGCAAAGGTCTTGGCCAAAATGGTGGAGATCGCTTCTGTTACTGAGCATTGGCTCAAGATTTGGCATCTGGCACCGGCTGATAGTGTGGAGCACAGGTTGGTCATTGAAAAAATAAAAGAGAGGCTCAATTTGTTAACCACCTTTGAAGAAGTTCAGAAGTGGCAGCCGTTTGATTTTCGCCTGGATTTTCAGGGAAAGAACAAAAAGCTAAACACGCTTTGGCTGCAGAGATTAGCAGAGGTGGCGATAGGCTTTGAACAGTGGAAAGCTGTTTTTTACGAAGCAAATAATTTGCCGACAAAAAATAGCGACGTGTCTGATTTGGCTTTGGCAAATATGGTGGGGAATGCCACAAACGGCAGACGCTGGCTGGAAGTTTATCATGCTGCTCAAGACGGTAGCTTTGCGCAAAAGAAAGCGCTTGATTATTTCTTCAATCAAGCCAAGACGTATGACGATTGGTTTGATGTTTGGTATAGAGCCAGAAATAAAGATGAAAATATGGCAAAGCTGGCGCTGGCCAAAGCAGTTCGTAGCGCCGAAACTTTTTCACAGTGGCATCAGTTATTCTCGCACCACAAAGACAACCAAACACTTCGTGATCTTTGTCTAGAAAAACTTGTGCCTCGGGCCAAAACCTTTTACGATTGGCTATGTGTTTATCAGGCAAGCGAAGGCCAGGCAAAGCTGGACGCTTTGGAGCAATTGTTGACCAAACCAGAAAATGTAGGTGACTGGCTACATATTTGGCATCATACCCCCGAAGACAGCAAAGCCAAAGCCAGGGCATTGCACTGGCTGCAAAGTTTCGTCATTAGAGATTAGTTTTGTTCATTATCCAACCAGTGTACAGAAACACTGGTTTTTTGTTTACTTTTTTACAACCTTTGTTATATAATAAGCGTACATTAAAATGTATAGGGAGGGAGAAGCTTCTGTGTTGTTATGAAAAAGTTCGTTGCTGCTTTTGGTATTTTATTACTGGGCAGTTTTTTTGTTTTTAATACAGTTTTTTCTGCTAATACGGACATTATTATAAACGAAATTGGCGCGTATGCTACCAGCACGCACGAATGGATTGAAATTTGGAACAAAGGCAGTGAGCCGGTAGATCTAACTGGTTGGAAATTTTGGGAAAACAATACCAATCATGGTTTGTCAGTTAGTAGTACGGATGCAGTTGTATCTGTGGGTGAATACGCAGTCATTGTACAAGATGCAAATCAATTTATTTTAGATTATCCTTTTTTTCTCGGCTCAATTTTTGATTCTTCTTGGACAAGTTTAAATGAAAGTGGTGAAGAGATCGGTTTAAAAGATAGTGAAGGAAATTTTATTGAACAATTCACATATATTTCCGCCCCAGACTATTCTCTGCAGAGACGTGATCCGTTTTTGGCAGATTATACGAGCGCCAATTGGGCCGAACATGTAAGCAGTAATACAGTTGGATTTTTAAATAATTTTTTGAATATAATTTCTACTACCACCGCTTCTTCCACAGATAATGAAGACGATGGCGTGGGTGGTACACCAACTGAGTCGGATTATAGTAATTGGTTAAATTTAAAACTTAATGAATTTGTTTCCGATCCGGATTTGGGAAATGAGTGGGTAGAAATATTTAATCTCACAACCAGCAGTTTGGATGTTGCAGGCGGATATATTTGTGATTCCAAGAACACCACTTCCACCTGCAAAATTATTAGCGGCATAATTCCGGCAAATGGCTGGTTAAAAATAGATTTACAGACTGATAGTTATTTAAATAATACCGGGGACACAGTGATTTTGAAAAATCCTGATGGCGATATTATTGATTCTGTTGTTTATAGCGAAGATAACGCGCCGACCAAAGGCCAGTCATGGGCCCGCAGTGTGGATGGCGAAGGAAACTGGCAAATTACCACTCAAATTACTCCGGAGGCGGCTAATGTTATAGTTGCTCCAGTTGTTCAGTCGCAATCAGGCTCCGGAAGCGGTGGCGGCAGTTCTTTTGTACTGGAAAGTCCAAACACTGTCAGCAGCAGTTCCAAAAAAACTAATTCGGCCAGTACAATAAAAAAATCAAAAGAAGAAAAAAACATTGGTTTGAAATGGAAGATAAAATATGATTTGCGCTTGCGCCAAAATGAAGAAAATGTTTTTGACGCTTCCAAAAGTATAGATCCCCGCGGGGGCAGGATAAATTATAGTTGGAATTTTGGCGGTCAAATTATTTCTGGAGCCACTATTAAATATTCTTTTACTACTTCGGGAACTCATTCTGTAGTTGTCCGCGCCACCAGCACTGCTGGTACAGTCGATGAAAAGAAATTAACAATTATGGTGTATCCGGCTACAGAAACTTCTGGGTCAGGAATAATTTTCAGTGAACTTTTGCCTCGTGCCAGTAGTATAGAAGACGAATATATCCAATTGAAAAATATTTCCGACCATGCGGTGAACATGTCCAATTGGAAAATAGTTTATAAAAACGATATTTACGAAATTCCGACCAGTACGTTTTTGTCAGCCAATGATTATTTAACTTTTTATCAAACTATCACCGGATTTACTTTAAATAATTCGGGTGCGGAGTTGTTGCTTTTGAATCAGGAAAATATTTTAATAGACCAAATGGAATATGGAAAAGCAGATGAAAATGTGGCATATATATTTAATGGTGAAAAATGGAGTTGGAAAGTTCCGACAACATCAGCCAAAGTATTGGGGATTAAAATAACAACGACTGAGAAAAAAACATCGACTTCCGGCAAATTCTTTACTAGTATTGCCGATGCTCGTGCTGGACAAAAAGGCGACTGGGCCAGAGTTAAAGGAGTAGTGGCAGTTTTGCCTGGAATTTTTGGCAGTCAATATTTTTACCTCACTGACGGCAATAGCGGTATCCAAATTTATCAAAATAAAAAAGATTTTCCGCCTTTAGAGGTGGGGGATTTGGTGCAAGTATATGGCATGATTTCGGAAGCCAGTGGTATCAAAAGAATTAACGCAAGAAGCAAGGACGATATAGATATTTTGGCTATTGGTGGCATTGTAACCAGCACAGAATTAAATGTAGACGAAATTGATGAGGCTTTGGCTGGCGGACTGGTGCAAACAGAGGGCGAGATTACCGAGATAAAAAGCAATTTTATGTATATCGATAATGGCTCTGATGAAACGGTCGCATATTTCAAACAAGGAGCAAAAATAGATAAGCATAAGTTTAAAGAGGGAGAAAATGTGCGGGTGGTGGGTATTTTGGAGCAGACAAAGACTGGTTGGCAGATTTGGCCGCGTTCCCAAAGTGATATTGAATCCCTGGGTCCGTCGGCAGATTTACTGGCTAAAGAGAGTGTAAACAAGGCAGTTGGTGCAAAACCGAAGTATTGGACAGCTACCGCTGGCGGGGCGGCTGCCATGATATTGGCGTTTTTAGCCAGAGCACGAGGGCCGATGATGTTAGGTGGAATAAAGAAAATTTTTAAGAAAGATAAGATAGAGAACCAGCCTTGAAATTTTTATGGTTTTGTGATAGTTTATTAGAGCTCTATAAAAATATTGGCAACAGAGCCTGCCCGGCAACAGAGCGGAGGGGTGCGAGAGTGGTTTAACCGAACAGTCTTGAAAACTGTCGCCCATGAAAGTGGGCCGTGGGTTCGAATCCCACCCCCTCCGCTCTTGTGCTGGGTCTCATCGCCCTTAACGGCGAATCACGTCGCAAGGCGTCACCGAATAAAAAAGAAGCGAAAAGCTTCTTTTTTGATTCAGCTTGCCAACAAGAAGCGGTTAAGCTAAGGTGTAAATATAGAGTATTAACATGCTTATGGAACCCCTTGCTTATAAAATCAGACCTAAAAATTTAGCCGAATTTATCGGCCAAAAACATTTGGTGGAAAAAGGTAAACCACTCGAAGTTGCTATATCCAAAAAACACCTGTTCTCTTTTATTCTTTGGGGGCCGTCCGGTGTAGGTAAAACAACTTTGGCAAAAATTTACGCCAAAGCTCTTAATGCGGATTATCACGAACTTTCCGCTGTTTCTGCCAGCAAAGAAGATATAAAGAAAATTATTAATTCTGACGGCGGACTTTTTGGTCCAAAGATTTTATTTTTAGACGAGATACATCGTTTTAATAAAGCTCAACAGGATTTTTTGTTGCCCTACGTGGAGTCGGGCAAATTAACGCTAATAGGTGCGACTACGGAAAATCCAAGCTTTGAAGTTATCTCGGCTTTATTATCTCGTTGCCGGGTTTTTGTTTTAAACGAATTAAGTGATAGTGAAATGGAAGAAATAGTGAAAAGAACCGGGTTTGCTTTGGATAAGGAAGCCGAAGATTGGCTGATTAGCATGGCCGCAGGTGATGCCAGACAAGCAATTGCTATGCTGGAAAATACTCATAAGTTATATGGAAAAATAACGGTTGAGAATTTAAAAAATACCTTGCAGTCCAAACATTTGCGTTACGATAAAAAAGGAGATGAGCACTATAATACTATCAGTGCTTTTATAAAAAGTATGCGGGCTAGCCAACCCGATGCAGCCCTGTATTATTTGGCACGGATGATTGATTCAGGGGAGGATCCAAAATTTATCGCTAGACGAATGGTGATATTTGCTAGCGAAGATATTGGTATGGAAGATCCTCATGCCTTGGTTTTGGCCAACGCGGTTTTTCGGGCGGTAGAAATTATTGGTTATCCAGAAGCAGGAATAAATCTTTCTCACGGTGTAGTTTATCTTTCTATGGCACCAAAAACTAAAGCCGTTTATTACGCCTATTTGGCGGCCATGAAAGACGCTAAAGAGTATGGGAATTTACCAATTCCAATGAAAATTCGCAATGCCCCCACAAAACTAATGAAAGATTTGGGATATGGAGAGGATTATGAAAAGTATACTAAAGAGGACCTATTGCCGGAAAAGATAAAAGGCAAAAAATATTTTAATCCTAAGAAGTAATTTTATTTTTCGCTTAATTCCTGTGAATCTGCAAAGTAAATCATCCCGTCCCTCATAAATTCTGCTAAGCCTGTGGCCACGTTTTCATAATTTACTTTGAATCTTGGGTCATCCACATACATTTTAGCCATACCTCGGTACATTTGTAGATTCGGTTCATAGAATGTCCGCAGGCTATCATAATGTCTGGCAATTAGTTTTTGTACGGCTTCACTTTTTGGATCTTGGCCAGCAGCCATAGCCGCGGCAATTTCCAAAGTTAGTTTACCACTCTCTTCCAATACTTTATTTAAACCAGCTTTACCCATCTTTTTTACTCTTTCCTGTGATTGTTTGAATGCTTCGGTGTGGCCCCAACGTTGCTTAGCTTCTTCGGTATATTTTTCCATTTCTTCTTTGGAAAAATTTCCGTATAATTCTTCGTCTTTCATATTTATTTTTTTATTAATTTTTTTAATTGTCTTATCTATAGTTTTTATTAGCCCATCCAGGCGATTTCTTTTGAGTTTAATCAATTCTTTTTGGTCGCGTAACGCTGATTTCATATCAAAGCGGGGAGAAGAGAGGATGCGCCGTATATCATCCAAAGAAAAATCTAGCTCACGGAAGAACATTATCTGTTGCAACTTTAACAATTCGGTTTCTTCGTAATAGCGATACCCGTTGCTTTGCACCCGGGCTGGTTTGAGTAGACCCACTTCGTCATAGTAGTGGAGGGTGCGTACACTGACCCCCGCTAGATTGGCTAATTGTTGCACTGTATAAGACATATTTTGGTGTCGACCTAGTATTTTTAGACTCACCTTAACATACTGTAAACTATTACGCAACGTCAGAGTCAAGAGTGAGAACAAGTATTGTTCATTTTTTCTACATGTTTGTTTTGTTATAGTATGTGGTATTATGTAGAAGCTTTTTAATTAAATAATTAAACATATGTACAAAAATCCTGTCGTCCATTTTGAAATGCCAGCCGAGGATAAGGCGCGCATGAATAAATTCTATGAAAGCGCTTTTGGCTGGGAAACGAGACAGCTCGGCCCGGAAATGGGAGAGTATGTAATCGTTACCACTACCGAGACCGATGAAAATCGGATGGTAAAAACTCCTGGCACTATTAATGGCGGATTTTATCAGAAAAAAAAGCCAGATCAGTATACCAGAATCACAATTGCGGTAGATGATATCCAAGAGGCAATGAAAAAAGTAATAGAAGCTGGTGGTACAGTTGTTGGCGGCATGCAAAATCCTGGTCAGCCAGATAATATTCCTGGCGTTGGACTTTATGCGACTTTTATAGACACCGAAGGCAACCTTGCTAGCATGCTACAGCCTTTTAATAAATAATTAAAAAAATATGCAAAAAGAATTTAAAATTACTCGCGTTTTTGACGCACCACGTGAGGTGGTCTGGGCAGCATTTACTGAACCAGAAATGGTGAAGCACTGGTGGGGACCAAAAGATTTTACTGCACCAAGCATAAAAATTAATTTAAGGGTTGGTGGCAAATACATTTTTGCTATGCAAGGACCTGCGGGTTCAGAGTGGGACAAAGTAATGTACAGCGCTGGTACATACAAAGAAATTGTTCCAATGGAAAAAATTGTCTGTACGGATCATTTCTCCAATGAAAAGGGAGATATCCTTCCGCCAGAGTCATATGGTTTGCCAGCCAATTTTCCAAAGGAAAATATTGTGATGTTTACCTTTGAGAGCATGGGCGACGACAAAACAAAACTCACTATTCTATATGTAGTTGATGAGGAAGTTCTAGAGATTATGAATAAAGTTAAAATGAGGGAAGGTTGGGAAAGTTCTCTAGATAAACTGGCTGAGATTTTAGAATAAGATGTAAAATATGAATCAAGATAATACAATCACTGTAGAAACCATGGTACATGCCCCAATGGAAAAAGTTTGGGAGTCTTGGACAAAACCGGAGCATATTGTAAATTGGGCCTTTGCTTCTGATGATTGGGAGGCGCCTGTTGCGGAAAATGATTTACGTGTCGGTGGAAAATTTAAAACTGTGATGGCGGCAAAAGATAAGAGTGCCAGCTTTGATTTCGCAGGAGTCTATACAGATGTGCAAGAACATGGTTTTATTGAATACACCATGGATGATGGCCGGGTAGTAAGCATACAATTTGTACAACTTCCCGAAGGTATAAAAATTATTGAGGTTTTTGATCCAGAAAAAATAAATTCGCAAGAGAAGCAACGTGCCGGCTGGCAGGCAATTTTAGATAATTTTAAAAAATATACGGAGAGTTTATAAATAATAATCAATATGAATATGAAAAAAAATCGGACAAAAACGAACTCAGCCAAGTACGTTGATGGATTTGTGCTCGTGGTTCCCAAAAAGAAAGTAGCCGCTTATCGCAAAATGGCTCAAGAGGGTAGTAGAATATGGAAGAAGTACGGAGCGCTTGAGTACAAGGAATGTGTGGGTGATGATCTCAGCCCTAATATGGGAGGTATGCCGGCACTTACCTTTCCGAAGATGATAAAATTAAAAAAGGGCGAGACTGTGTGGTTTTCATTTGTTACTTATAAATCACGCGCGCACCGCGACCAGGTAAATAAAAAAGTGATGGCAGAGATGGATAAGAAATACAAAGACGCGCCGCCTATGCCATTTGATATGAAACGGATGGCCTATGGTGGGTTTAAAGTAATAGTTGATTAAAACTAATTCTTTAACTTTAATTGTATGCAAAAAATTACCCCAAATTTATGGTATAACAAAGAAGCTAAAGAGGCCGCCGAGTTTTATGTTTCGGTATTTCCGGATTCAAAAATTAACAGCCTAAGAACCCTTCGTAACACTCCATCTGGAGATACTGATGTTGTATCTTTTGAACTTTTAGGCTACAAATTTATGTCGATTAGTGCAGGTCCTTTTTTTAAATTCAATCCATCAGTTTCATTTTTAGTTACCTGTCAAAGCAAAGAAGAGGTTGATAATTTCTGGAAAAAACTCTCTCCAGGTGGCAAAGTAATGATGGAGCTCGGAGAGTATCCTTTTAGTAAACACTACGGCTGGACAGCTGATAAATATGGAGTTTCGTGGCAAATAATGCTCGCTGATGAACATTATCAATTTAAACAGAAGTTAACACCGACATTGATGTTTGTCGGAGAAAATGCAGGTAAAGCAGAAGAAGCAATGACATTTTATGCTTCAATATTCCCAGATAGTAAGGTTGGCGGGATAGCAAGGTACCCTGCTGGAATGGATCCGGAAAAAGAAGGCACGGTTATGCATGGAGCTGTTGTTTTGGCTGGACAGGAATTCTTTGCAATGGACAGCGCTCGCGAACACAAGTTCGCTTTTAACGAAGCAATATCGTTTATTGTCAACTGCGATACGCAAGAAGAAATTGATTATTTCTGGGAAAAGCTTTCAGCTGTTCCCGAATCCGAACAGTGCGGCTGGTTAAAAGATAAATATGGTTTTTCCTGGCAAATTGTTCCTAATATTATGGATGAAATGATGAAAGATAACGATGAAGAAAAGCTGGCGCGAGTTACCGAAGCGTTTCTTAAAATGAAGAAGTTTGACATCGCGAAGTTAAAAGAAGCGTACGAAGGAAAATAATTTTTTATTTTAACAAAAAGTAAATCAGCACCAATACTCCAAGAACAATTCGGTAATATCCAAACGGAACGAAGTTTTTTGTTTGAATATATTTCATGAACATTTTGATTACTGCCAGTGCAACCAAAAAAGAAGTTACAAATCCGGTGAGTAGGATAACAGCCTCTGAACCAGTCATATTTAATCCATTTTTGAGCAAGGAATATATGGAAGCGGCCGCGATAGTAGGGATAGCCAAGAAAAAAGAAAATTCTGCCGCTAGTACTCGCGAAGCACCAAGCAACATCGCACCGATAATGGTGGCTGCCGAGCGGGAAGTGCCTGGTATCATGGCCAGAGTTTGAATTAAGCCGATAGCAAAAGCTGTTTTGTAGCTTAATTCGGCTACGGAATTAATTTTATGATCCACCTTTCTTCTTTCCAGTAAAATTAAAGCTATACCGCCGATGATAAGGGTAATGGCAACTGTGATTGGATTAAAAAATTTGGCTTCTATTGTTTTGGCCAGAAAAAATCCAATTACCAGTGCTGGTAGAACAGCGACCAG
Organism: Parcubacteria group bacterium Gr01-1014_13; assembly: GCA_007376295.1. GTDB lineage: Bacteria > Patescibacteriota > Patescibacteriia > Magasanikbacterales > GWA2-37-8 > XYD2-FULL-39-9. Next base: position 55,376 of record VMGB01000002.1, read on the forward strand.
AGTTTTTCTCCAAAGCGCAAACACTTCTTTTTTATTTGCATATCGGCTAAGTGGGCAAATACGAGAGTTGAAGTACAATGCTACAGCTACAATTGCTCCAAGCTGAATCACAATATCAAACATTTGGGTAAAATGCTTGTCAAACTTCAGCCACTCGTTTACTATTATCAAGTGTCCGGTAGAGGAAATTGGTAGAAATTCGGTAATTCCTTCTACAGCGCCCAGGATTATGGCTTTAAGCAAGTCAAAAATCATAAAAAAGTTAAATAACAGAATTATTATATCCCAAAGCCAGACTTTATGCCATTGAAAGTTAATTTTAAAAAATCCATAGATCATTTAAAGTCAGTCGATCCTATTTTAGCAAAGTTGTTCGATTCTTGCTCGCCAGTTGTTTTGCGTCCGCATACTAATTATTTTCAATCGCTCACAGAAGCGATTATTAGTCAGCAATTGTCTGACAAAGCAGCTACAACCATTGTAAATCGGTTTAAAGCTTTGTTTCCCGGCGTAGATTTCCCATCGCCAAAACAAGTTTTACGCAAAAAAGATAGTGATTTGCGTAGTGTTGGTGTGTCTGGGGCTAAAGCTTCGTATATTAAAAATTTAGCCACCGCTATGGAAGATAAAACGGTTCATTTTGTAGATATATCCAAAATGACAGATGAAGAAATTATTGAAATGTTGGTGAAAGTAAAAGGGATTGGACGTTGGACTGCGGAGATGTTTCTAATTTTTTCTTTGGGCAGATTGGATGTATTTTCTTTTGGAGATTTAGGATTACGTAATGCGATAAAAAAATTATATTCTCTGCGCCAAGATCCGTCGCCGAAACAAATGCAAAAAACGTCTATCTGTTGGCAACCATATCGCACTTGCGCTTCACTGTATTTGTGGGCGAGTTTGAATAATAGACAAAAGCCTTAATTTTCGATAGAATTCGCGTATTCGTATATTATGGAGAGGTGTCTGAGTGGTCGAAAGTGCCGCTCTCGAAAAGCGGTAGGGTTCATAGCCCTCGTGGGTTCGACTCCCACCCTCTCCGCCAAGTTTTGAATTCCAGCAGACTTGACGAAATAACCAGTGCATGGCATGCTATGGTCTCATTCTCCCCACAAAAAACAACAGAAAGGATTGTGTAAAATGAAGACCCCTGAAGTGTCATTGGATGTTGCTTTTAGCCAGCTTAGCAAACGTGAACGACAAGTGCTCGTCGCGCTCGCGCAGGGTTATTCTAACCGTGAGGTTGCGACGGAGCTTGGGGTTAACCCAAAAACTGTCGATTCGCATCGAAGCCAGGTACGCAAGAAGCTCGGTCTACGCAACAACAGTGATTTTGTTCGCTATGCCATCAAGAACGGATTGATGGATGTCAACGGCAAGGAGTCTCCGACTCCACCGCCGGTTGAAAGATTTGATCCGCAGGCCGAACAGATGTTGTAGATATTTGTACCAGTACGCACCTCTCCGGAGGTGCGTTTTCTCTCCAGTTTGCTTTTTTTAAACTATCGTGTATAATACTAACCAGATAAATTAATTTATTTAATTCAAAAGTTATGCCAAAAGCAAACTCTGCTTTTATGAAGCCGTTGAATGTCAGCGCCGAACTCGCCGCTGTCGTTGGTAAAGGTCCTATGCCACGCTCAGAAGTGGTCAAAAAACTCTGGGTTTATATCAAAAGCAAGAATCTACAGGACCCAGCCAAGAAGCGTAATATTCACGCCGACGCAGCTTTAAAAGCAGTATTTGGCGGTAAAGAAACAGTGGACATGTTTGAAATGACAAAACTCGTTTCCAAACACCTTTCCTAATTATAAAAAACAAAAAATCCTCCAACTTATGGGGGATTTTTTTGTAGCGGTTAATTTCCCAAATCTTTTATATCCTGTTCATATTTGGCAGTCAGGGTCAAAACATTATCGCCATAAAAACGATATTTGGTATTGGTTCCTCCGGAGAAGTAACGCATAGCTGCTTTCCATTGTCCGTCTTTAGTATTATTAGCTCCATTATTTTTTAAAAGCAGACCAGCAGCCATAAACGCATCGCGAATATCCCAAGGGTCAGCTGGACTTTTTCCGGTTAAAGCGCTGACTTTGTCTTTATATCCAATCCAAGTGGAAGGAATAAATTGAGCCGGTCCCATGGCTCCGCCCCAGCCTAGCTGACTGCCATTTTTATTTTTCATGGGGCAAGAAACCGGAGTTATATCCGGATCACGGCCTAACTCTTCGGTAATTTTTTTAAATGGTTCCTGGTCACGAGCGGGCTTCATAATAACCCTCCAGCCTTTTTCGGGTGGATCGCCCGGCCGGTTGCAAGTGCCGACATTTTTCCCCAAGTTTGATTCTTGAGTGAGGATAGCCAGAAGAAATGCCGCTGGCACGCCGGTTTGGCTATCGGTTGCTTGAGCAATCGTAACGGCTTGGCCAAAAGTAATTTGAGTACCGACTCCCAATAATTCGTAAATACGGCTTCTGATTTCGGCCGCTTGTTTTTTACTATCCTTTAAAAGATTTTGGAAAGTGGTTTCCAGCCCTTGAGTCTGCTTCAGTAGTTGCGTTTGTTCGTCTAATTTGCCGACAAGAGAATTTTGTTGAATTTTAGCAATGCTTAAAAGTTCGCGAGTATCATCCTGTTGCTCTTCATAGGTTATTTGTTGGGAATTTAATTGTTGTTCCGCTATTCTGGACTCTTGCACTAGGGCGCCAATAGAAGTGGATAATTTTTGGTAATTAGCTAATTCGGTAAATGCTTCATTTAAACCGCCATCAACCAAAAGCTTAAGCAAGAACAGTTCTTGATCTTTTTGATTTAAAAGTCGTAGCAATTTGGATAAATCTATTTTTAAACGCGCGATTTTGGCTTTGTTGGTCTCTATAGCTTTGACTGTGGTGGAAATTTTTTTATCTAAATCACCCAATTTAATATTGGTAGATTTAATCTGCAGACGCAGACGCTCTTGTTCGTTTTTGAGTTGTTTAATTTTATTTGCCAGAGTTTTTTTCTCGCCTTTAGTGGTGTTTAATTGTTGTTCTAGGGCCGTGATTTGGGTTTGAATGACTTGTAATTGTTGTTCCAGCTCTAGTCGGGCGGCTTCATCTGGTGCGGCGGCTGTTAAAATCGGGAAAACTAAAAAAATAACTAGGAGGGCGCCAATATATTTTTGCCAGAGTTTTTTCATAGTAGAGGTAGGATACCAACTTTTACTATATTTTTCAATTTATGCACAGTCTTCTAGCAGTTAAAGTTAATTTTTGTTATAATTAAGTACAAGTTAATTTATTCATTTTTTTAAAGCTTATGTTCAAGCTTAAGGAAATTCTCAAATTCGGCGCGTTGTCGCTGGCTTTGAGTTTGGTTATAATATTTTCTGCGCAAGCGCAGACCGCAACGGATACAAGCTCTGGTTCTACAACACAGACCCATGACGAGCAGTGTTTAAGTGGTGGCGGAAAATTGTGTAAGAATTCAGACGGGAGCAATTGGTGTTCTTACTCTACGAGTCCTTGTCCAGCTTATGACACAGCCAGCTGTTCTTCGCAAGGCGGAGAATGGTGCAATTATGCTGGCACTACCAATGGTTATTGCGCCAGCACTCCTGGAAGTTGTCCTATAAACGATGAAGCGGGTTGTACGGCCAAGAGTAGGCCATGGTGCAAGTATAGCACTGGCGGTTCTGGTTATGGTGGAGGATGGTGCGCCGAGGTGGGGTATAAGTGCCCGGCCTATGACGAACCTTCCTGTGTCGCGCAAGGTAGTGAATGGTGCACATCTTCATACGGATCCGGATGGTGCAGTACCACACCTGGAAGTTGTCCGGTAAATGATAAGGCGACTTGTGAATCAAAAAGCAGAACATGGTGTGTTGATAGTAGTTCATATAGTACTAGTGGCGGTTGGTGCGCTAATACCGGCAGCACCTGTCCGAGCAGTTCCACAAGCACAACTCCTACCCCAACACCTGTATACCCAATTTCTTCCTGGCCAAATACAGAAAGCGATTGTACGAAATATAAAGGTGTTTGGTGTGTAAATACATATACCAGTGGTTATGGCACGATGTCCGGCTCTTGTATGACGGCAGGGCAAACCTGTTATGTGACTCCTCCGTCTGGAAAAATGAGTTGCTGGGATGGTTCTTTTGTGGACACATATTCCAGTTGTCCGTCCACTCCTACCACCAAAAGTGATTGTGAAACAAAAGGAAACAAATGGTGTGATTCGTCCACTGTTTCCACTTACAGTACTTATAGTTCCGGTTGGTGTACTGGAAAAACTCAAAACTGTCCCGCTTATCCTCCGGTCGGAAAAATGACTTGTCCGGATGGCGTTACTTTTGCTACAACCTTAACCGAGTGTCCGACTGCTGGGACAACTTTGATTTCACCAACTCTAAAAACTTGCCCAGACGGATCTATTGTAGATAAATCATGGGTATGTCCGGTAGTTCTCATTATTTGTTCAGATGGCACTAAACTTAGAGACTCAACTGACTGTCCGGTAAAAACCGACGACAGCGTATCTGTTTGTCTTAACAAGAAAGGTGTCTGGTGTTTGGATAAAGCGGGCGGGAGCGGGTATTGCGCGTTAGAGGGCAGATGTAAGACAGATTTACCAGATGAAAAAGAGGTGCTTGATGCCAAGCAAATTAAACTAATAGAAAGCATGAAGAAAGATTATGCGCGTAATCTGGATACTTTGGAAAAAACATTTAAACGCTTGGAAGATACAGAATCATTGGCAAAAATTGCGGCCCTGAAGGAAAAATTAGCTTCATTGCCATCTGACACATCTGTTTTTGATGCCTTGGAAGCTATGAAAGACGACATCATGACTCTGCGTGAGGTAAAGGATGATTTAATTAGCAAAAAAGGCGAGATTGAAATGTCGGAACGGGATTTGGAGATGCAAGCAAAAGCCTTAAAACAGATGAAGAAGAATATGCTTGCTTTTGAAAAGCAGCTTAAGAAAATGGATACAAAGGCCGCTGCGCTAAAAAAACAAGGGTTTAGTTTGCCCAGCGCGCTTGAGGACATTTTAACGCAAGGAAAAGTATTGATGGGAAAAATCAAAGCCAGTACAAATTTTGAGGAAGCGCGCGATGCTGGGGAATCGCTGGCTGAATTAAGTGAAGATTTGAATTTATGGGCAATAAATATTGACCAGTTGGTAAAAATAAGTTCTGTGCTTAGGAATATAAATGGGCAGATTACCAACCGAGAATCAGCTCTTAAGAGTGTAAAGGCGCTGGCCACAAGATTAAAAGTTGATTTGCAAGCAAATTTGGACGACGTTAGCGCGACACTTGCCTCTGTTCGGGAAGCGTATGGCCAATTAAAGACAAGGGCATGGGGGGAAGAAGAGCCATTTGAATTTGTTCAATCAGCCATCATTGATAAGCTGGAAAATGCGGATAATGACATGGCCAATATCAGGGCCCTTGCCAACCTGAAGGCCTCGGTAAATAAAATAGCGACCCAAATCAAGAACTTTGATACCAGAATTGCTCGTCTGGTAAAACAAAAGAAAGATGTGGCGGAATTGGCGAGTCTTGTTGATCAATTAAAAGAAGTTCATGGTGAGCTAAAAGCATTAGCTGGAGAAAAATTGGCTAACTTGGATCTGGATAATGTGCTTGAAAAATTAGGCGCCGCGAACTCTTTAATGGAAGAAATTAATGACTTGTTAAAGATTAGCGCTCCTTCTATTCTGGAGAGACAGTTGAAACAAAATTTTAAAGTGGAGAAAATAAATGTTCCAGAAGTTGAAAAAGAAGTAATCCGCGCTTATAGGGTCGCCACATTCTTCCGCAGAGCTCCTGCACAGATGGCAGAATACGTAAGTTCTATAAAGGAAGCCGGTGTTAATACTATTAACCGATGGAGAAATCGTTTGGCGATTGATTAGTAATTGAAATTAAAAAAAGACCCGCCTGGTTTTTATCGGGCGGGTCTTTTTTATGGACAAGTAGTATTGATTTTGATATATTTAATATTATATCGCAATTGACTTTACGCATAGATTTTGTGTTTAATTTTATAGATTAGTGTGATTAGCTTGAGAAATTTATTTTTAACTTTGGTACGGGGCAGAAATGGAAAGCGCCTTTTCGCTTTTCTTTTAGTGTTATCATTGCTTTTTCAGAATTTCTTATTTCTAGTTCCCTCCGTATCTGCTGTAGATTGGTATAGTTCGGAGTGGTCTTACCGGAAACCAATTACCATCAACAACTCAAGTAACTCCGAGTCTTTGACGAACTATCAAGTGCAAGTTTCTCTTGACTCTTCTAATTTTGATTTTTCAAAAGCGTTGAGTAGCGGGAATGATATCCGATTTACAGATGACGATGGGGACACCCTTATCAGTCACCACACTGAAAGTTACGACTCAAGCTCGCAAACAGGAACAATTTGGGTCAAAGTACCATCAATCTCTGCTTCTTCTAACAAAACTATATATATGTACTATGGCAATTCGTCAGCCACTAGCACATCAAACGCCAATGATACATGGGTTTTATACGATGAATTCACCAGTGGCAGCACTATTACAACAAGCAGTATCTATACGGCAGTAGAAAACGCAATCGGCGAAGAAACAGGAAGTGATGGCGGAGCTCTCTACGATTTAGATCAAGACGGTAAGATGGATATGGTGGTTTCGGCAGAAGAAGGCGGAAAAATTATGTGGTACAAACAGGTGTCCTCAACTTCATGGACAGAGTTTACGATTACCAGCGGATGGGGAGGAGGGCCAGAAGATGTGGATGCAGGAGATTTAGATAATGATTCTGATACAGATCTAGCTTTTGTTACTGATTTAGAAGGGGATGTTGTCATCGCAATAAATACTACGACAGCAACTACCACTCCATGGACTACAAGAGTGCTGTTAGCTGGAGCAACAAGTGTAAATAGGCCAATAAATACCAAACTCACAGATGTAAATGGCGATGGCTACAAAGATATTATTTATGCGGACAAAGGATCCACCTCAAGCAAGTATGTATGGCTTGAGAATCCCGACGGTGATACTTTGTCAGGGACGTGGCTTCCCCATATCATGACTACAAGTACTAATGCAAACGGAGCTTTTGAAGTAACGTTGGTTGACTGGGATTCAGATGGAGATACTGATGTATTAGGATCAGGAAGAGACTCTAATGATATATTTTGGCTTGAACACCCTGCAGATCCGGCAGCGATATGGACACTTAATCGTATCGCTACAGATATAGTTACTGATCCCACAGAAGTAGAAACAGCCGATATTGATAGAGATGGAGATAATGATGTAGTAGTCACTGCATTTACAGGCCAACAAGTTGTTTGGTTTAGAAATGAAGGAAATAATAACTTTACAGATTTTTTAGTATCCAATACTACTAGCACTGTTCAAGGACTTGGCCTCTATGATGTCGATGGTGACGGCCAGACAGAAATTGTCGTTGCAGACTACATAAGCACCGACAACACTTCAAGTATCCATATTTTTGAACCCAATAACGGGGTAACAGAAACTTGGACGCCTTTCGCCTTGATAAACAATATAACCTCAGGTGATGAGATATTTTTTCATGATGTAGACAGCGATGGTACGGTAGAACTTTTTACGACTAGCAATGACCGATCTTTTACTGCTGCAGGCGGGAGAACGTTTTGGCTGGATCTTACTATTGGAGCCTCTTCAATCGGTACAGTCAGTACCAGTAAATGGGCTGTGGGGCCAGCATATCCTAGTATTTCAGGCGGAGTTGCTTCCCTCGATGAGAACAAGCATATTAGGACTGTATCAAAACTTGGACAGTCAGAAAAACTGATTGTCGAGACAAGGGTGAGAAATTCTTCAGGAGATCCACAGCTCTCAAATACATTTTCCGATCATGCGCGAAGTTTAGATTTTAACGGAGGGGATTATGTAAAGATACCCGATCATGCCGACTTTGATTTAACTAATGGCACGCTAGAGTTTTGGTTTAAGCCTGATGGTGGCTGGGATGGCACAGATTCTAACAGCCAGTTTGTTTTTAGCAAGAATGCTTCTGTAGCTGCAGCAGGAGATCTTCAGTTAACTTTAGCCGGATCAGGTACGCCATCTGAGGCAGGCAAGTTAAAGTTTTCCATACATGGTGGTGGATCATTTCGAAATATTTTTTCCGGTTCTACGTCCTGGAATGATCAGTGGTATCATGTCGCTGCTACTTGGGGCAGTGCAGGCATAAAGATGTATGTTGATGGCGCATTACAAACTAGCACGCATGCCAACACCAGTTCATCCATGAATAATGCGCAAGACTTTTATATAGGTACACGGGCAACAGCTCCCACAAATGCAAATACGTCGTTTGATGGAAAACTTGATGATGTCCGGATATGGAATACAGCCAGAACTATAACAGAAATTCAAAATAATAAGGACCAGGAGTTAAATGGAGATGAAAGTGGATTGTATTTTTATTGGAAATTTAATGATGTTGGAACCCAGAATACGCTTGATTCAACCGATAGAGGTCATACCGGAGATTTAGGTGTGGGTGGACTTGTAGATTCTGGCGATCCGGCGTGGCCAACCGATTATTGGAATTCAAGTATTTTTATAAAAGAAAACAATAGCGCGTTTGGCTATCCAAGTTCATCGCTTGAAGTGTGGAGTGCTGTCGACGAAATTGGCAGAATGGTTTGGTTTACAAGTTCTTCGCAAAGTAACGATGCCAGCACGCGAGCGGGCTGGGAAACATATCGTTGGTTTTGGGAATCTGATAAATTAAGAGGGTATAGGGTAGATAGCACAACTCAAAGTTTCTCTCAGGATTTTACAGCCCTTTATGGAAGTTATTTGGATGGATATTTTAACTATGGCGGAACACAGCCAACTGCAGCGGGCGGATTTTATTTAGAATTTTTTACGGATTCTCCTACCCAAAGCACAGAAATTGATTATGTAAAAGTGCGTAAATATACTGCAACCGAGCCATCCACTTCGGTTGGAAGTGAAGAGGATAATGCTCCTGCATCTGGCACAACTCCGACAAGTTACGTAATTCTTTCTCCTTTTTCTCCCTCTAAATTAATTGAAATGTCCAACCAATTGTTTAATACATTAGTTAATCAGCCAAACTCTGTGCAGCCAAAATTAGAACCGGTTATACCAGTTATACCAACACCAACACAAGAAGATCAGGAGGTGCCCGTTCCAACGCCAACAAAACAGATAAGCATTCCTATAGAATCTCCTAGCGGAAACTCGGGTAGCGTCAAAGTGATCGAGAATACCAGAACACCTGTCGAAGTAGTTACAGCAACTTTGTTTTTAACTCCGGAGGCAGCAACCACAAGCAAAAAAGAAGAAGTTATAAATGTTAAGGATGTTGAAACCAAACAAAAAGCTTCAGCTTTTCGTAGTGCATACAAATCAATTGCTAATGCTGTAGGTTCGATATTTACTGCCATTTCTAATCTTTTTGCAAAGATGAAATGGAAATTATAGATGGGTCTTTAATGGACAAGCGAAGAATATTTTGTTACAGTAATGTCCTATGAAAAAAGAACGCCTCGGCCCCGTAAAACAAGTTTTTAAAGGAACTATCTTTAATATTTTGCAAAGAGACGTCTTTTTTCCCAATGGAAAAAAGAAACTTTTTGAATTTTGCGTGCGTCCAGATTCTGTTACAATTTTGCCATTTGATAGCCAGGGAAGACTACTTTTAATAAAAGAATACAGGCACGGTTTTCGCAAGAATGTTTGGTTTTTGCCAGCCGGAAGAATTGATAAAGGCGAGTCGCCGCTAGAGGCAGCTAAAAGAGAACTGCGTGAAGAAACCGGGTTAGGCGCAAAAATTTTTAAAAAAATTTATCAAAAATCTCCAAGCAATACTTTGATTTGGGATATCCATATCTATGCTGCCAAGAATTTGTTTCCGGCGCCGTTAAAGGGCGACGAGGATTATCCGATAAAAGTAGTGCCGACTCCTTTTGCCAAAGCGCTAAAAATGGCATTGGACGGTACGATAAAGAACGAATTTATCGCTTTTCATATTATTAAGTTTGATTACATGCTTAAGCATGGGCAGTTTAAGTGGTAATTTATGGTTGTTGCTTTAGTGGCAATTTATTTTTTACTTTTTTTCTTACTGGCTTGGAAAAATTTTCGTTTGGCGTTTGTTTTTTTTATAATTCTTCTTCCTACTTATCTTATACGATTTCAAGTTGGGCCGTTACCATCTACGGTTTTAGAGTTATCTTTTGGCGCTTTATTTTTAGTCTGGCTCATTAAATACAGTCGGTATGATTATAAAAATATTTGGGCGGTAAGCCAAAAACATAAGCTGTTATTTATTGCCTTTGATATATTTTTTCTTTCTTCCATAGTCAGTATCTTTGTTAGCGACATGTGGTGGTTTTCGTTGGGTGAATGGCGTGCTTACTTTTTAGAGCCAATGATCCTGTTTTTGATTTTGGTGGGACGAAAAAACGCTGTAAAAATATCGGACTTGGTTTGGGGTTTGGCGCTTTCGACAGTTAGTATTAGCTCTTACTCGGTAGTACAAAAATTTACCGGTTGGGGTATAGCTACTCCTGAATGGACCGATGAAGCAACTCGCAGAGTGACGGCTTTTTTTAGTTCTCCCAACGCCGTGGCCTTATATCTGGCACCGATATTTATTCTGGTAATTTTTTTAATTATAAATAAAAAGGAAAAGCCTAAGAATTTAGAGTTTTGGGGTGCGGTTGTAATAGGGGTATTATCACTTCTAACAATAGTTTTCACCAAGTCTCAAGGCGCCTGGGTAGGGTTGGCAGCCGCAGTGTTAGCCTTTTTATTTTTTGTTGGCTACAAGAAAATAGCTATAGCTATGGCAGTTTTGGGTGTAATTTTTGCTTTGGTTGTACCCCCGATGCGGCAAGCTGTTTTATTCCAAGACCAGGCCAACCAAAACCGTTTGCGGCTTTGGGGTTATTCTTGGACATTTCTTGGTCATTCACCCAAGAATTTTGTTTTAGGTACAGGCGTGCGGCAGTTTTTTAGAAAAGTGCAAAAGCCATACTATGACAAAATAGTTATGGAGAGGTTAATTTATCCTCACAATATTTTTATTAATTTTTGGACAGAGACAGGTCTTTTGGGGATGCTGGCAATAACTACAATATTGGGGTATACTTTTTATCTGGCCAACAAAATAAGAAAGACTAATAAATTAATGGGTGCCGCGCTTTTAGGCGTGCTGACAGTATTGGTGGTACACGGTTTGGTAGATGTGCCATATTTCAAAAACGACCTATCATTTTTATTTTGGATAATTATCGCGTTTCCATTTTTTTATCATGAAAATTTTTATCAAAGCCAAACCAATGTCGCATGAGGAAAAAGTTGAGAAAATCGAAGGGTCTCATTTTTTGGTTTGTGTACCCGAACCTCCACAGAATGGGCTGGCAAACAAAGGGATTGTGAGAGCTTTGGCAAAATATTTTCAAGTAGCGCCGTCTAGAGTGGTAATAAAAAAGGGATTTACGTCAAAACAAAAAACAGTTGAAATTATTTAAAATACTAAGTACTTATGGACAAGGTATATTCAGATTCGTTGAAACTGCATAAAAAATTTCATGGTAAATTGGAAATAAAAAGTAAGGTGCCAATTCGGAATAAAAAATATTTATCGCTTGCTTATACTCCCGGTGTGGCCGAGGTTTGCCGAATAATTGCGAAAGATAAAAATTTAACTCGTGAATATACTTTAAAAAGAAATACGGTAGCGGTGGTGACGGATGGTTCGGCCATTTTAGGTCTGGGAAATCTGGGGCCAGAGGCAGCTATCCCGGTAATGGAAGGGAAAGCGATATTATTCAAAGAATTTGCCAATATAGACGCTTTTCCCATTTGTTTAGACACTCAAGATACGGAAGAAATAATTAAAACAATAAAACATTTGGCGCCGGTTTTTGGCGGTATAAATTTGGAAGATATTTCCGCGCCCCGTTGTTTTGAGATAGAAGCCAGATTAAAAAAAGAATTATCTATTCCGGTGATGCACGACGACCAGCATGGCACGGCGACGGTGGTTTTGGCAGCTATGATTAATGCTTTGAAGTTAAAGAAAATTGATAAGTCGGCAGCAAAAGTAGTAATAAGCGGAGCGGGCGCCGCTGGTACAGCTGTGGCCAAGATGTTGGTTAAATACGGATTTAAAAATGTTTCTGTTTGTGATAGTAAAGGTTTGCTCTATGAAAAAAGAGGTGATTTAAGTGGTTCTAAATTAGCTTTGGCCGTACTGACGGATCCACAAGTATCAGCAGATACCAGCCTAAAAGGAGTATTAAAAAAAGCCGATATATTTGTTGGTATAAGCGGGCCAAATATTATTGGCCGTGCCGAAGTAAAAAGTATGAATGCCAAGCCGGTTATCTTGGCCTTAGCCAATCCAGTGCCGGAAATTATGCCAAAAGAAGCTAAGGCAGGTGGCGCCTTTATAGTTGCCAGCGGCCGATCGGATTTTCCAAATCAAATAAATAATGTTTTGGCATTCCCTGGAATATTCAGAGGGTTATTGGATAATCAGGTAACGCAAATTACCGACGAGATGTTGATCAAGGCCGCAGAAAGTTTGGCCGGGTATGTTAAAAAATTAAGTCCGGATAGTATTTTACCTAATCCCTTGGATAAGGGTATCGTAAAGGTGATTGCTAGAGCGATAAAATAAATTTATAAGGAAGAACTCTGTTTGTTGCGAGCAGAGTTCTTTTGTTTTTGCCAAAATATTAGGCTAAGAACAAAAAGAAGGGTTGAAGTGACGGCAGAGCCCATGCAATACAAACAAATGGCTTTAATGACAAAAATTTGTAAATAGACCAGATATGCAGATGCCAAAAATCCGAGCGGAGTAATTTTGGCGAGTAAGTTTAAAGCTTTAATTTTTTTTGTATCAAGATAAATTACCCCAAGGATAAGGACAGTGAGATAATAAAGAGAGCCTAAAAGTGAAATTGGGACAGGGCCGATCGTGGAGTAGCGACTGGTAGTAACTTCTTCACATCCTTTAAGGATAGAGCAGGCGATAGGTGTTCCTAAAAAATGTTGAGTCGTAAGATAAGTCGCGTCGATAAAGCCAATAGCACTTAATATGAGAAAAGATATTGGAAGCCAATTAGAGAGTGCCACCAGCTTGTTGGATGATGTTTCTGAATTCGGCATAATTTTGTGGGTTTTGAATTTTTTTATTGTTTAAGAAGAAGGTGGGCGTGCCGTCGACTTCACTAGATCCGCTTTCGTAGTCGGCAGAAATTTTTGTTTTAGTTTTTTCGGAATTAAAGTCTGCTTTAAATTTATCTATGTCCAGTCCCAGTGTTTGGGCATAGGCATTAAAAGTTTCTACAGCAAAATTAGAGCTCGACCATGTATTCTGGTTATCAAATAGCATGTTATGCATTTCCCAGAATTTTCCTTGTTGGCCTGCAGCTTCAGCTGCTTGTGCGGCTATTTTGGCATTACCATGCTGTGGCAGAGGGAAATGGCGATAAACAATAGTTAAATTTTTGAATTCCTGGCCAAGCTGTTTGACCATCGGGTAGTAAGCGCCACAAGCCGGACATTGGAAATCGCTGTATTCTATCAAAGTAACCTTCGCTTCTTTTAAGGGCGCGCCCTTTATCCAGTCGCTTTCATCAGACGCTTTTACAGTACCGCCGATAAATTTGGCTGCAGGTCCTTTGGAGGATTGCATTATTATAAGTCCTATTGTGCCAGCTACAAAAACCACAATAAAAGACCAGAGTAAAATGCGGGTAGTTTTTGTTTTCTTTTCATTGGATTCACGCGCGGCCAATTTTTCTTGGCGACGAAGTTCGTGGCGTTCTTTTTTGCTTAGGTTTTGATCAGTTGGTTCCATAAATTAAAAGTTAAGCTTTATAAGGGGATTTTAGAACAAGTTTTATTAAAAGTCAAAGATTAAAAAACAACCCAGTATGAGTTGCTTTTGTAATAGGCGAACTTTGTAGTGTGTTCGCCGGGCACTTTTATCCTGCTTGTTGGGATGGCTCTTCTTCAAGACTCCATTCATATTTTTCTCCCAATTCTAATAGGGAGATGCTTTTATCAATGGAATTGAATCGGTACCTTTCACTATATCTATAGTTGATTATTTTTAGATCAAGACGAAAGGCTTTGACTGACCGAGGGTCTAGTTTTCTATAATTTTGACTCATCTGGGATAGGTTTTTGTTCCACCTTTGCCAAGCTTGTTTGGCCAGCTTTAACTCTTCTTTGTAAGCCGCCTGCTTTTTAGCATGTTCCGCCGCCAGTTTTTTGTTTTTTCTTCTGGTGCTGATTTCGTCGATAGTCAAAAGTATTAGTGCCAAAAAAATCAAAATGTGAAGAACGATACCACTATAAAACAGATATGTGTTCATTTCAATCTCCTTTTTGGGCGGTTTGTTCCGATTTGCAGTATATAATTTTTAGGAAATTTTTTCAAGGAGGATAAACAAAAACAACTCATTATTTGAGTTGTTTTTAACGTGTCGGGCTAGTGGGACTTGAACCCACAGTCCCCTGGTCCCAAACCAGGTGCTCTAGCCAATTGAGCCATAGCCCGTTTATTTGACTCTGTGCCGCGGGTCAGAGTCGAACTGACCACGCCAGCCTCTTCAGGGCTGCGCTCTACCGATGAGCTACCGCGGCATTGTGGACCCTATCGGGCTTGAACCGATCACCCCCGCGTTGCAAACGCGGTGCTCTACCAAATGAGCTAAGGGCCCTAAAAAGTAGACATAATATATCAGCAATTAACAAAGAAGTCAACCAATGATATAATAATTAAAGCTAAGCCTGTTTAATTTACGTTTTTAATAAATAATCATATGGTTGAGTTGACGTTGGTAATCCGTGTGGTAATAGCAATGCTTTTGGGCTGTGTGTTGGGTTGGCAGAGACAGCAAAGAGGTAAGTGGGCAGGACTTCGAACTTATGCCTTAGTTAGTGGGGGTTCGGCTCTGTTTACGGTTATTTCGTTAACAGCCTTTGGTGGAGATCCGGCCAGGATCGCTTCCAATATAGTGACAGGCATTGGTTTCCTTGGCGCTGGAACTATTTTACACAAACAAGACAGAGTGGAAGGCCTTACCACTGCTGCCGGGCTTTGGATGGTGGCCGCGGTAGGAATGACTGTAGCTTTGGAACTATATATATTAGCTGCAACAGTAAGTTTGTTGTCACTGTTAATATTTAGCATTAATGGTAGAAAAATAGGACTGAAAATGAATGATGGCAAGAGCGAAGATGATTAAAATATTAATCAAAAAACACCTCGCGGTTGCGAGGTATTTTTTAATTCTATTCTTCTGTTGGCGGTGGCACTTCATCCTCAGCTGATTCTTCTTCCGGATCTTCGCCTCTTTCCACCACTTCCCAAATTGCTTTGGTAATTGCTTTTATAGTTTTTGGATTATCTTTTAGGAATTTCTTGGCTGTTTCTCTGCCCACACCAAGTTTTTCTTCGCCATAGGAATAGGAATTGCCTGATTTGTTAATTACTTTGTAGAGAACACCATTATCAAGCGTGTCTCCAGAAACAGAGATACCTTCGTTGTACATAATATCAAATTCACAAGTGCGAAAAGGTGCGGCTACTTTGTTTTTTACAACTTTGGCTTTTACACGGTTGCCAATAATTTTATCACCTTGTTTAATTTGTGCCGCGCGGCGGACTTCAATTCTTACTGAAGAATAAAATTTCAAGGCTGTACCGCCAGTGGTAGTTTCTGGATTCCCAAAAACGATACCGATTTTCATTCTGATTTGGTTGATGAAGATAACTACTGTTTTTGATTTACTAATGATACCTGTTAATTTGCGTAGAGCTTGACTCATCAGTCTGGCTTGAAGACCCATATGCGAATCACCCATGTCACCTTCAATTTCGGCTTTTGGTACAAGAGCAGCCACTGAGTCTACCACAATTACATCCACTGCGTTGGAACGAACCAATGTTTCCACTATTTCCAGAGCTTGTTCGCCGGTATCTGGTTGAGAAATTAATAATTCGTCTACTTTTACACCAATTTTTTTGGCATAGTCTGGATCTAAAGCATGTTCGGCATCCACAAAGGCAGCGATACCACCAAGTTTTTGTACTTCACAAACAATGTGTTGGGCTAGAGTGGTTTTACCACTGGCTTCTGGGCCGTAAATCTCTATTACGCGGCCGCGCGGTACTCCGCCTACGCCCAAAGCAACATCAAGCGACAAACAACCGGTAGGAACAGCATCAACCTGCATTTTTTTTGCTTCCCCAAACTTCATTATAGCTCCGTCTCCGAATCTGCTTTTAATCTGTTCTATCGCGCTTTCCGCGGCTTTCAATTTCTCCTTTACCTCCTCCGAAATTTGTTTGGGCATAATATGTTGCAACGCTTTATCAGGCGAAAGATGCTTGCAAGACTATTTTTTTAGTCTTCCCTCCAAGCATTGTTGCTTCTTTGTCTCTTTAAGCTTTGATTAAAATTTAAAAATTAGTTTTTATTTGTTCTACAGAAACGGATCCGAATTTTACAATCACGTGTCTGGTGATAGTAGTGATTTTTCCATGCTTTTTTATTGCAGATATAGTAATAGTATTTACTCCGTTTGACAAGTCCACTGGAATTTCAAACTTTCCTTTGTCGTTAGGCATGATGTCTTTACCATTTACAGTGAGACGCACTTCTTTTTCGGTTTCACCTTGTACTAGTGTCACCAATTTGCTGGAAATGTATCCGTCAGCCGGGGTAAAGACGGCCAATTTTGGCGGTTGCAGAATGCCGCTTACTTGCCAACTTAGATAACCAAGAAATCCTATGAGTAAAATTGCTACCGCTAATTTTCTAAAAATATTTGATAGGGAGTTTAGCGCCCATAGTTTGTGAGCATGGCGTGGATGGCTTTGTGCTTCATTTACAAGGTCTGCTTCTTGGGAAAATTGATAGAGAAAACTGGCGGGATTTAGATTTAATGCTTCGGCATATTCTCGGATATATGCCAAACGATGGGCTTTGGCTTGAGGAAGTTCTTTGAAACGGCCAAGTTCAATAGATTCTAAATACTTGTTTGGTATTCTAGTTTTTTTACTAAGATCATCCAAACTCAGCCGTTGTTCTTCGCGCGCTTTTTTTAGGCGTTCGCCCACTCTTCGCGCAGGTTCTAAATTTTTTAGGCAAAAAACAGCCATACTTTATTCTTTATTTTGCTCTTCGGTTGGTTCCTCAAAAACTGGTGCGCCACCCGCATCCATACTTTGTTCGTCTTCGGGAATTTCATCCGGTTCAGTTGGGCGCATGTGTTGACCAAGCGGATTGATATGTTCGGTAAATAGTTCGCGCGGTTTGGCGCCATCAGCTGGTCCTACTATACCAGCTTCTTCCATTTCGTCCAACAATCTGGCGGCGCGGGCATAGCCAACTTTCATGCGGCGTTGTAAAAGGGAAGCGCTAGCTTTTCCAGATTCCATTACTATCTTCTTGGCTTCATCAAACAGAGGATCATTGTCGCTGTTGGCTCCGCCAAACATGTTTACAGTTCCACCACCACCGCTATTATTTCTCGACACGATAGATTCATCATAGACTGGCGGTTCGTCACCTTTCAAATGATCTATTACTCGTTTCATTTCTTCTTCGGAAACAAATGCGCCTTGCAGACGTTTTGGTTTGGACATTTCGGCGCTTAAAAATAACATATCACCGCGGCCTAATAATTTTTCTGCGCCTGAAGTATCTAAAATTGTGCGTGAATCAATTAAAGATGGTACAGAAAAGGCGATACGAGCCGGAATGTTGGCTTTCATCAGACCGGTAATTACTTCCATGCTTGGTCGTTGGGTAGCAACAATTAAATGTATACCGACAGCACGGGCCATTTGTGCCAGACGAATAATACCGGCTTCAACTTCGCTCGCTGCCATAGCCATTAGGTCGGCTAATTCATCGATGACAAATACTATATATGGAAGAGGTTCAGCTGCGGATTTATTATATGAACCAATATCTCTTTTGCCAGCATCTGCTAAAAGAGTAAAACGGCGGTCCATTTCGCCGATTGTCCATTTCAATGCGTTTACAGTTTTAGCCGCATCAGTAATTACCGGAGTAAGTAAATGGGGTATGCCATTGTACATAGTAAGTTCCACGCGTTTTGGATCAACCATTATCATGCGCAATGTTTCGGCTGTATTTTGGTAGAGCAAACTTAATAAAACTGTATTTATACAAACTGTTTTACCAGAATTGGTAGCGCCGGCGATAAGTAAGTGTGGCATTTTTGGTAAATCGGCAAACCAAACTTTTCCAGCCACATCTTTGCCCAAGGCGATCATCATGTTGTGGTTGTCGCTATTTTTAAACTCAGGACTCTCGAGTAATTCGCGCAAAGTAACCATGGCCACTTTTTGGTTTGGTACTTCGATACCAACCAAAGATTGGCCGGGGATTGGCGCTTCTATGCGTATGGGGTGAGCGGCTAGAGCCAAAGCCAAATCATTGCCCAGATTGGTAATGCGAGTAAGTTTTACACCTTTGGCAGGTTTGAGAGAGTATTGGGTAACAGTTGGGCCGACACGAACTTCGCCCATATCTACTTCAATGCCAAAATTATGCAAAGTATCGCGAATAACTTCGGCGTTGCTTTTTATATCACCGGAAGTTGGTTTACTTTTGGAGGTGAATAATAAATCGATTGGCGGCAAGTCGCGGATAATTGGTTTGGGTATACCTCTTTCTTTTGGTTCTTCATTCATTTCTTCCACAACAGTTTCTTCAGAGTCCGGTTCTTCGTGATTTTTGTTTTCTTCATTGGCGCTCAAAGTTCTTTTTTGGAAAACTCGCTGTTCTTCTTCTGTTTCAGCTTCACCATCTTCATCAGTCGTAACATCTGTGGTGCCCGTCTCGTAATCTCCTTTTATTTTAAACTCAACTTTTTCATTTTTAAATGAAGCAAAAAAAGCGACAATTTTTTGTCCGAACCAACCTAACAGTAAAAAGAATTTTTTGTGCAGGTCGACAATTTGAGCCAAAGAAGTGTTGAAGATAAATATGACTCCGGCCAGCAGTAATCCGCAGAGCAACATAAATGCGCCCCAGTAACCAATATATGTATATAGGAACCAAGCGGGCAAAAAACCAACCAAACCGCCGCCATATCCTTGGGTAGCTAGGTCGTACATCTGTTCAACCGGTTTTTGGAGATGGATTAGGCCATTAAAGCTGAGGATAAATAAAATAGAGCCAATAAAATGAGTTGGCCGGTATTCATATTCCATGTCTTTTACCATGA
The DNA here is from genome assembly GCA_007376295.1 of Parcubacteria group bacterium Gr01-1014_13. Lineage (GTDB taxonomy): Bacteria > Patescibacteriota > Patescibacteriia > Magasanikbacterales > GWA2-37-8 > XYD2-FULL-39-9. The sequence goes on from VMGB01000002.1 coordinate 74,672, forward strand.
GAATAGCAACCAGAATCAAAACGATCGGAACAACATAGCGTACTTGCCCAAAAGTAATGGCCAAAAGAGAGTCAATAAATTGACCGGCTACTCCGGCTAGAGAAAAAAAACTGAGAGCGGATAATCCGCCTAAAATAAACAAAAATAAAGCCAAAAGTCCTCGGCTGAGGTCTGGATTTAAATTTACTCTCTCAGAGAGTGTTAATTTTCGTTGTCTGTGTCTTCCCATGTTGAATATTATATCATGAAGCGATTGTTGACACTAGGTAGTTCGCATGCTAGGCTGGGGAAAGTTTTGGTTCGTTGACAATTCACAAAGAAAAGAGAGAAAACATGAAGGCAAAACGTAAAGATTGGTATCAGGTGGTGGTTCCAGAATCATATGAACACCTGTGCCAATTAGCGGCCAAAGGCAAAGGCATGAGAAAAGATGCCTGTAGTTGTGAAGATTCTCATCTCCATCTTAGCAGGGGCGGTAAACTCGTTCTTGGATTTTGTGCTGGTAGCTTCGCTCTTTGGATACTGTCATTTGTATGCATTTTTCTTGATACCGGGCATCGTCCTTTGTTTGCTCTTTCTGCCGTTGTTCTGCTTGTTATAATTTGTATTTTGATGTTCATTCTTCTTCGTTTGTTTGATCGAGGTTGGGCGAAAGAACATCCCGACAAAGTTATTACAGATCTAATTCCGACTTATCTTCATACCCAGATCAATTACATGAGCACTTCTTTGTTGGGCTTTGGTAGCCGCCTTGAATTGGCAGGACTAAAAGTGCGGAAAGTGGCAGCTAAAGGAGAGTATACAGAAAAATTTGTTCGGCAGTTTTCTTCCGTGCTAGGTCCAGATGAAGAGCTGCCTCCTTATTTGGCCAGGATTGCAAAAGAAGGCCAGTATCATTTATTGTTTAATGAGGTACATGATCTGTTCGAGAAGAGCAAAAATTTGGTTGTGGCTTTTTTGGAGATCAAGCGGGGGGAAGTTAGTCGGTTTCAAAAGTCTTTACGCGCCAGTGTTGAACAACTCAAAGATTATTCGTCCGCGCGGGAGCTTTGTTTAGTGCATGCCAAAGAAGTTTGTGACAGCATAAACAAGTTAAGCATAAGATTTAATCGGATCCTTGATGAAAGCGGTGTCTCTACGCTTGGTTCGGCAGAGGAGCTCTCGGAAGACGCAAGTACAAACGTAAACAACGCCCAGTACGCAGCACATAATTTGTTGCTAAAACTCACCGAAATTCTTGCTATTACCAAGCTAGAGGAGAAAAAGCCCGAAACTCCAGTCACAGAAGGTGGTGTTTTGACCGAGGCTGATCTCAAAGAACTTGAAGAGTTGGATTTATCCAGCTTAGACAAGTAAATTAGGTAAAACAAAAAATCTTTGCCCTCGATAGAAATATCGAGGGTTATTTATTTAAGAAGCTTTTTCTTCATTAAGCTGCGGCAAGAGATGCATGTTTTAACTAACGGATCAAAGTTAGAAAACTTTTTCTGAACAAAAAAATGTTCGAGAAAAAAGAGAGAGATTGTTTAAAAATTTCGATCCGGTTGAGACATCAACTTTTGCGCAGCTTGATAAAGAAAAAATATTTTTCAAAATCATTGATGATATTTTAGAAGTGAAAAAATTTATTGTCAAGAAAATGTTATGCACAGTTTTTTGTTTTTTTATTTTTGTTATGTATAATTAAAATGAAAGGGTGGTATATATGGATAATAATCCTTATCGCTCCGGACCAAAACCGGAGCAGATTATTAGATTTTTCAATTCTTTTAAAGATGGTGAGGGTACATGTATTGATAGTGCAAATAAATGGCTGAAAGATATGGTAGGGAAGGTAAAGGTGCTAAAGCGCGATGTTGCCAAAAATAGGGATGGACATTACCGGGAGATTCTTATCTGGTATCTCGAGTTGGTGTAGGGGGAAGGTTAATTTTTTCAGGCCTGAAGAGCTAAAATAGCATTTCGGGCTTTTTATTTATCCATTATTGACTTCTTAGCTTATTTGTGTTATTGTATGCGGTCCTTTAACAAACAACAGGAGGCAAGGACAATGGGTGCAGAAGGTCACATGCCATTTCGTGGTGGTCCTAAATCAGAACAAGTGAAGATTTTTGCATATCACAATGCATACAATAGCAGTGGAGCTCTAGAAAAAGAAGTTGGTAAATGGTTGGAAGAAAATGAAGCAAGTATAACCATTACTAACCGCACCGTGTCTTTGGCGCGCAGCAGCGAGAGCGAAAGGAATATTTTTCTGGTAATTACCATCTGGTACCGTCCAAAGGAATAGGATGGTTCGTTTTTCGAAGGTCCAACAAAACAATAGGAGGCAAGGACTATGGTTGAAACTGAAAAAAAGGATCCTTATCGTGGCGGACCGAAGCCGGAGCAAGTCAAGGAGTTTTCCTCTGTAAGTGCCTTAAATGATTGGCTGGCGAAGGATGGGGTTATGATGGAAATTATCCAACGTACTGTTGCTATCTGTGGGGCAACGGGCCCTGAAAGTCATTTCTCTGCTTTGAAAACCAAGACTATCTATGTCATTTGGTACCGTCCAAAAGAGTAGGTAGTAGTCCTCAAATTCATCTTCAAGGCTCAAAGCGTGTTTAATACCGTTTTGAGCCTTTATATTTTAGTTTTAGTGTACAACCTGTGGATAAAATTTTGGAGAAATTATTTTTTCACCTAATTTTCTTTAAAATTAGCCAAAAAGGCTCTTTCCCTTGACAAACCAAAAATTTCTGTTTTTTACTTGACAATAGTATATATATGGAGTAATATGTAAATACTTTACACTTCTCTAAAGAGAGAGAACATAATTTTGCCTAAGATTAGCAGAAATTTTGAAGCCTTAAATTAAAAAGGTTGCAAAATCGTGCAAGGATTAAATTAAGCCCAGCCATTCGGTACGCCGGTGGGAGGGGCTCTAATAAATATCATGTTGGCCTTGCGATTACTAGCGAAATTTTAAAGAAGAATACTCCTACGCCCTGAAAGCGTGAGTTTTTTTGTTTTCTACCAATAAATTTTTAATTAATTTTAATAAAAATCATTTTTTAAACAGAAAGTTATGCCAATTTTTAAACGCCAAGCCCTGAAGACATTGGAAAGAAAATTTTTTACCAATGTTCGCGATGCCATGCCAGTACCCGATCTTATCGAGGTACAAAAAAGTTCTTACGACTGGTTTTTGAAATTCGGAGTCAAAGAATTATTTGACGAAGTTTCTCCAATGACCGATTTTACCGGACGCGACTTGGAACTTTACATGGATGACTATTATTTGGACGAACCAAAGTTTGACGAAGTAGTTTGTCGCGAAAGAAATTTAACTTTTGAAGCTCCTCTCCGCGTTACTGCTCGATTACTCAACAAACGCACTAGCCAATCTAAATCTCAAGAAATTTATTTAGGCGATATTCCGCTAATGACTCAGCGCGGTACTTTTATTATCAACGGAATTGAACGTGTAGTTGTTTCTCAGCTTATCCGCAGCGCTGGCGCCTTCTTCACTGCTGAAAATATTCGCGGCCGCAGATATTATGGAGCTAAAATTATTCCAAATCGTGGTGCTTGGATAGAAATTGAAACTGACATGAATAATGTCGTTTGGATTAAGGTAGATCGCAAAAGAAAAGTGGCCGCCACTTCACTTCTGCGCGCTTTTGGTTATGAAACCGATGAAAAATTAATTGAACTTTTTAAAGATGTAAATACTCACCCAAGCATCGATTATATCGATGCCACTATCAAAAAAGATTTGGCAAAAAATCCTGACGAAGGTTTGATTGAAGTTTACAAGAGAATTCGTCCAGGTGATTTAGCTACTGCTGACAATGCCAAGAGTTTGATTTACGCCATGTTCTTCAACTTCGAACGTTATGATTTAGGACGCGTCGGTGTTTACAAATTCAATACTAAATTTGATTTGGGATATAACAGTGACGATTACGACAAAAAAGAAAACAGAGTTTTATCTCCAGAAAAATTATTGGCGGTAATTCAAGAAGTTGTCCGGTTAAACGTCACTCAAGACGAACCAGATGATATCGATCACTTGGGCAACAGACGTATTCGCGCTGTTGGTGAATTAGCCCAAAATCGTTTCCGCGTTGGTTTGGCCCGCATGGAACGTATTGTTAAAGACCGCATGAGTACTCAAGAACTGGAAGCGTTGTCTCCAAACAAATTAATCAATGCTAGACCAGTGATTTCTGCCATCCGTGAATTCTTCATGAGTTCGCAGTTGTCTCAATTCATGGATCAAACCAATCCGCTTTCCGAATTAGAACATAAACGCCGCGTGAGCGCTTTGGGTCCAGGAGGTTTATCTCGTGATCGCGCTGGCTTCGAAGTTCGCGACGTACACACTACTCACTATGGCCGTATCTGTCCGATTGCTACTCCAGAAGGACCAAACATCGGTTTGGTAAACCACCTTTCCAGTTTTGCCCGCGTAAATGAATTTGGTTTTATTGAAACTCCATACAGAAAAGTTTTGAAAGAAGTTTCTAATGATCCTAAATTTACTGAAGGTGAAATTTTGTCTGAAGAAGTTGGCGGAGTAAAGGAAGGTACAAAAATTACCAAAGATATTGCTGCTAAGTTGGCTAAGGCTAAAAACAAAACTATTCCGGTACGTTCTCGCGTTACCAATGAAATTGTTTATTTAAACGCTTTTAAAGAAGAAAAAGTAAACACTGCCGCCGCTACTACCAGAGTAGATGCCGATGGGTATTTCTTGGACGAAACAGTGCCTACTCGTATTCATGGTAATCCAGGTGTAGGCAGAACTAGCGAACTCGATTATATAGATGTCGCTTCCAATCAAATTATTTCTATCGCTACTTCCTGTATTCCTTTCTTGGAACACGACGACGCCACCCGCGCGCTCATGGGTACGAACATGCAAAGACAGGCTGTGCCTTGTATTCGACCACAGCCGCCGCTAGTTGGTACTGGTATGGAAGAAAAAGCCGCTTACTATTCCGGCTATGTTATTCTTTCCGAAACAGATGGTGAAGTTACTGAAGTAGATGGTAATCATATTGTGGTAACCGATAAAAAAGGTGCTAAGCACACTTATCATTTAGCTAAATTTGTTCGCTCCAATCATTCTACTTGTGTTAACCAAACTCCAACCGTAAATTTGGGAGACAAAGTGAAAAAGGGTCAAGGTTTGACTGATGGTCCTGGTATAAAAAATGGTGAATTATCTTTGGGTCAAAACATGTTGGTAGCCTATATGGTTTGGGATGGCTATAACTATGAAGACGCGATTATCGTTTCTGAACGCGTAGTGCAAAGAGATAATTTCACTTCTATCCATATTGAAGATTATCCAATTGATGTTCGCGAAACAAAACTTGGTCCGGAAATTATTACTTCTGACATTCCAAACGTTAGTGAAGAAAAATTAAAGAATTTGGACAGCGAAGGTATTGTCCGTATCGGCGCCGAAGCAAAATCCGGCGATATTTTAGTAGGTAAAATTACTCCAAAAGGTGAAACTGAATTAAGTGCTGAAGAAAGATTGCTTAGAGCTATCTTTGGTGAAAAAGCCCGTGATGTTCGCGACTCCTCTCTGTATTTAGAACACGGCGAACACGGCCGCGTTACTGGAATCAAAGTTTTCTCTGCTGAAAACGGCGACAAATTACAACCTGGTGTTATTAAACAAGTACAGGTTCGTGTGGCTGACATGAGAAAAGTTCAAGTTGGTGACAAGATGGCTGGTCGTCATGGTAACAAAGGTGTTATCTCCAAAGTTGTTCCAGCTGAAGACATGCCTTTCTTAGAAGATGGTACTCCGGTAGATATTATTCTTTCTCCGCTCGGTGTTATTTCCCGTATGAACTTGGGTCAGATTTTGGAAACCCACTTAGGGTTGGCAGTAAATGCTTTGGGTTACAAAGTAGCTACTCCAGTTCTAAATGGTATTAACGAAGCGCAAATCAAACAAGAATTAGAAAAAGCCGGCTTGCCAACCAGCGGTCAAGTTACCTTATATGATGGCCGTACCGGTGAACCGTATGATCACAAAGTGACTGTGGGTTACAACTACATGTTGAAATTGAACCACATGGTTGAAGACAAGATTCACCAGAGATCTATTGGTCCATACAGCTTGATTACCCAACAGCCTTTGGGTGGTAAGGCTCAATTCGGTGGTCAGAGATTCGGTGAAATGGAAGTCTGGGCCCTGGAAGCTTACGGCGCTGCTCATACTTTGCAAGAAATTTTAACAATTAAATCCGACGATGTTACTGGCCGCTCCAAAGCCTATGAAGCTATCATTAAGGGTGAGCCTATTACTCGTGTGAACTTGCCAGAATCATTCAATGTTTTGGTCCGAGAACTTAAAGGTCTCTGTTTAGATGTGGAATTATTACAAAGGTCAGAATCAGGAGAATACACCCCGGTCGAAGAGGTGAAGCAACAGAAAGAAAGAGAAGCTAGAGAAGCGGGTGTAGAGAATGCTCCGGCTGCAGCGAGAAAAAGCGAATAATAATTTCCATAAACTTCTTATCTAAAATTATATGACCGATAATCTTTACCCAGCGGACTTCGATGCCATTCGCCTCAAACTAGCTTCTCCGGAAGTTGTTAAAGGATGGTCTTATGGTGAAGTCCATAAACCAGAAACAATTAATTACCGCACCCAAAAACCGGAAAAAGGTGGTTTGTTTGCCGAAGAAATTTTTGGCCCAACAAAAGATTGGGAATGTTATTGTGGAAAATATAAAAAAATCCGCTACAAAGGAATCGTCTGTGATAAATGTTCCGTAGAAGTTACTCACTCTTCCGTTCGCCGCGAACGCATGGGCCACATTGAACTTTCTGCTCCAGTAGCCCATATTTGGTTCTTGCGCTCTGTGCCTTCTAAGATTGGTTTGGTGTTGGATCTATCCGCCCAAGCTTTAGAAAAAGTTGTTTACTTTGCTTCTTTTGTTATTACACACGTAAATGAAGAAGAAAAGAAAAAAACAAGCGACATGTTGCGCCAGGAATACAAGACTAAGAAAAAACAGATTGAAAAAGAAGCGAGTGATAAAGTAAAAAGCGCTAATGATAAAAAATTGGGCGCTGAAATGTTGGAAAAAATCCAAGAAGATGCAGAAAGAAAATATAAATCCCTGGATGAAGATTTCCAACAGGCTGATAAAGAATTAAAAGAACTGCAAGTGATGAAGATTGTTTCTGAAAATAAATATCAGGAATTATCTTTGCGTTACGGTCATTTATTCGAAGCCGCTATTGGTGCCGATGGTATCAGAAATCTTTTGGCCAGAATTAATTTGGATGAAACTATTAAAAAATTAGCCGAAGAACAACCAAAAGTTAAAGGTTCAAAATTAGAACGCATTATCCGCCGCAAAAAAGTTTTGAAGAGTTTTTTCTCAAACAAAATTCGTCCGGAATGGATGGTTCTTCAATCAATTCCAGTTATTCCTCCTGATTTACGCCCAATGGTAGCTTTGGATGGCGGACGTTTTGCTACTTCAGATTTAAATGATTTATACAGACGCGTTATTAACCGCAACAATCGTTTGCGCCGGCTTTTGGAATTAGATGCTCCAGAAGTTATCTGCCGCAATGAAAAACGCATGTTGCAAGAAGCTGTTGATGCTTTAATTGACAACAACGCTCGTCATGCCAAGACTGTGACCGCTTCTACTGGTCAAAAGAGACAATTACGCTCTTTGGCTGATATTTTGAAAGGTAAACAGGGTCGTTTCCGTCAGAATTTGCTTGGTAAACGCGTGGACTACTCAGGTCGTTCCGTAATTGTGGTTGGTCCAAACTTAAATATTGATGAATGTGGTCTGCCAAAGAGAATGGCTTTGGAATTATTCAAACCATTTATCATGAGTGAAGTTATCAAGCGTGAATTGGCTCACAATGTCCGCAGTGCTTCTAGATATATAGAAGCGGAACATGATGAAGTTTGGGATATTTTGGAAGAATTGACCAAGAAAACCCGCGTATTACTTAACCGCGCTCCGACTTTGCACCGTTTAGGTATCCAAGCTTTTCACCCCCGCTTAATTGAAGGTAAAGCTATCCAGTTGCACCCACTCGTTTGTACCGCTTTCAACGCCGACTTCGACGGTGACCAGATGGCTGTTCACTTACCTCTTACTGCTGAAGCACGTTTTGAAGCTGACACCTTGATGGCCGCTGAAAAAAATATTTTAAAGCCTGCTACTGGCAGTCCGGTAATTACTCCTAAGCAAGATATTGCTTTGGGCTGTTACTACTTAACCAGATACGAAACAGGTGATACTGCTGAAGTAAAGAAATATTTTAGTTCCGAGAAAGAAGCTATCCTGGCTTATCGTTCTCGTGTTATAACTTTGCAAGACAGAATTAAGGTTCGCTTCCAAGATATGAGCCGATTTGAAGAAGGCACAAAACCATTAATCGAAACTTCTGTAGGCAGAATATTCTTTAACAGAATTTTGCCGCCACAACTTCCATATATTAATGAAACTATTACTGCCAAAAAATCAGGCCAGATTATCCGTATGTGTTTGGAGTTAACAAATGATGACCAGCAACAAGTTGCATTCTTTTTGGATGAATTAAAGAACTTGGGTTATCGTTATGTTACCAAATCTGGATATTCTCTGGGCATGGACGACTTCCCAACTATCGTAGAAAAGCCGGGAATGTTAGCCGAGTCCGACAAAATGGTGGCACAAGTAGAAGAACAATACCAAGAAGGTTTGCTTACCAATTCCGAACGTCACGTTAAGATTTTGGAAATTTGGGCTGATACCAAAGAAAGAATCGTTGCCAATAACCAAAAAGCTTTGCGCAAAGACGGTCCGGTATTCGCGATGATTGATTCTGGTGCCCGCGGAAGCTGGGGCCAGTTGGGTCAGGTTATCGGTATGAAAGGTTTGGTGGCCTCACCATCTGGTGACACCATCGAATTGCCGGTAAAAGGCAACTTTAAAGAAGGTTTCGATGTACTTGAATTCTTTATCTCTTCTCACGGTACTAGAAAAGGTTTGACTGATACGGCTTTACGTACTGCTAACGCTGGTTACTTAACCCGCCGTTTAGTAGATGTAGCGCAAGATGTGATTGTATTTGAAGATGATTGTGGCGATACTTCAGGAGAAGTATTTACTGCCCACCAATCTCAAGAAATGGGTGAAAAACTATCTGACCGTATTTGGAGCCGCTATTCTTTAGAGACTATAAAAGTTGGTAATAAAGTTATTATCAAAGAAGGAGAAATCATTGACGACAAGACTGCTCGCTACATTGATGAACACAAGATTGATTCAGTTAAAGTACGCAGTGTTCTGCAATGCAGAATGCAAAAAGGAATTTGCCGCAAATGTTATGGCTTTGATTTGTCCAAGAATAAACCAGTAGAATTTGGTGTAGCCGTAGGTATTATCTCTGCTCAATCCATCGGTGAGCCTGGTACTCAGCTAACCATGAGAACCTTCCATACTGGTGGTGTGGCAGGTGGTGCCGATATTACCCAAGGTTTGCCTCGTGTAGATGAATTGTTTGAAGCTCGTGCTCCAAAGAAACAAGCTATGTTGGCAGAAGTATCTGGTGAAATTGAAATTGAAAAAGCTGACGGTAAAATTATTACTTCTCCAAGCGGCAAGAAAATTTTTGAAGGCCGACGCGGACAAGAAATTATCCATATTCATTTCTCCGGTATGGATGAAATGAAGATAAAGAGTAAGTCCGAAGACGAAGTGATGGTAAAAGACGGTGGAACTGTAAAACAAGACGAAGTAATTTTGGTACGCGGATCATCTGGTGAAGAAGTAGTTGCCAAATATGCCGGCAATATCAAAATTGAAAAGAATACTATTACCCTCACTTACGAAGGCCCTCATGTACGTGAGTACATTGTACCGTTAGGTTACAAAGTCTTGGTAAAGACAGGTGACAAGGTAGAAAAAGGTGATATTCTTACAGATGGCAGTATCAATCCGCACCAATTGTTTGAACTAAAAGGCAAAGAAGCTGTACAGAGATATATTTTGCAAGAAGTACAGGGAATTTACTCTTCTCAAGGTCAGAAAGTGAACGACAAGCACGTAGAATTGGTAATTCGTCAGATGTTTAGTCGTGTTTACGTAGAAGACGCCGGCGACACCGATCTATTGCCAGGTGAAGTGGTAGAAAAATCACAACTTGATTTTGCTAACCGCCAAGCAAAGAAAGATGGTGGCAAGAATGCTGTCGGCAGAGAATTGTTCTTGGGTATCAGTAAGATTGCGCTTTCCACCCAGAGCTTCTTATCGGCCGCATCGTTTCAAGAAACCGCCAGAGTGTTGATCAATACTGCCATCACCGGCAAGATCGACCACTTGGAAGGTTTGAAAGAAAATGTGATTATCGGACGTTTGATTCCGGCTGGAACTGGGTTTAAACAGTAAAAAACTATTAAAAAGAAACAAAAACACTCCAAATAGGGGTGTTTTTGTTTGGGTTGATTTTATTGTAAGTTTGGGATAAGATTTGTGTATGGTTAAATTTTAATTCTTCGTACAATATGACAATGGAACATGGTTATCCGGGCAGACAACCGGAAGAAGATAAAACCAGAGAACTATTTGATTCATTAGGTGAGGATTTTAAAGTATGTTGGGACGCCTTAAATATATCACCAGACAAGGAGCAAAAATTTTTTGAAATATTAAAAAGATTAGAGAATAAAAAACAGGCAGAAAAACCTGTTTATTTGGATTATATAAAAAGATTATTTAAGGAGGAATTTGAAGAGTTTAAGCCAGATATTAAGCAATCAAACTTAGACTCTACAAAACATCTAGCCGGTTTAGCTGCAAGTTTTATCGAAAGAGTAGAATTTTTTGATAAAATTATTTCTGTCCCCGACCGTATTACCAACGGAGGCAGATCTGTGGGTGAATTGGAAGTAGCTTTGCGTGAAGCGGATGTTCTTACGGACGGTGAGAGTGAGATTGATATGATACGTAGTGAAGATTTTAAAAGTTCAATTTTAAAAAATTCAGAACAGGAAAGAATTAGCTTGGTCAGGGTAATGCCCTTCTACCTTTTTAATGATAGAGAATATCGTTCATTAGAAGAAGTTAACAAAAAAGCAAAAGAGTTTGGATTGGAGTTATGTCCGCCAGAAGTCGGGCCAATCTATCGTTTGGCGTATCGACGAGAAGGAGAGTTAAAAAAAGACCAGCAAAATGATGAGGGATTAACTATAGCCATGAAACCCATTGTCTCTTCAAATGGTTTTTTAAAAACTTTTTATTTAGGATTTAGTGATAACGGACCATTTATTTGTGATGATAATGTTGATAATATAAATCCTGTTGCTACCCTTGTCTTCCGTCTCCGTCCAGAAAAACCTACTTCAAAATCAGAAGCTACTGAGTCGGTCGTTTGATTCCAGCGGGAACTGGGTTTAAACAGTAAAAAACTTCAAACAAAAAGACACCCGAACGGGTGTCTTTTTGTATTGACAAAAATTATAATTTATTGTATGTTTTCTCCACAAGGAGATTAAGGATGAGCAATCAGACGTTCCCTTCGACAGCTTTAGATAGCGAGCTAATACCAAGTGGATGGAAGATAGTGGAGGATGTTGAACCTTCACAACTCGATGGCATGATGATTAAGACTGTATCCTTTCTTTTCGAGGGAGAAGAAAATATCCCTGGCGAAGTGATGCTTGAACGCGCTGAGGAAATGAAAGCTAACCTCGGATTTGCAGATGCTAAGTATTTAGCGAACCATCAGGATAAAATTTCGATTGAATTTCGATACAATTGCCTCGTGTTTAGCGGTACAGTTTTTGAGGACTTGAGGGGTTGTTTACACCTAGCGTACTTAGCTTTTGGTGAGGGTAACCGTTGGCATTTGCTCTTCGTTCAGATTGACGGCGTCTATTGGACAGATGATTTTCGTCTTCTGTGTTGTAAAGATTTTTCTTAGATCCTCGTTCGGAATTCGCTGTAAAAGTGAATGTTCGGCGAGGCTTTTTTATTTGATTTTAATGTAACTTTCGGTTAAAATTGGTGTATAAATATTAAGTACACTCCTTTATGTCCGGTCACTCGAAATGGCATAATATCCAAGGCAGAAAAGGCAAACAAGACGCTATTCGTAGCAGCCAATTCACTAAAATGGCTAAGCTTATTGCCGTCGCAGCCCGAAGTGGTGGCGATCCGACAATGAACTTTTCTTTGCGTCTTGCTATAGAAAAAGCCAAGGAAGTAGGCATGCCAAAAGACAATATTGAGCGCGCTATAAAACGCGGTACCGGCGAGCTTGAAGGCGCCCAAATAGAAGAAGTAGTTTACGAAGGTTATGGCCCTGGTGGAGTAGCCGTACTTGTAAAATGTCTGACAGACAACAAAAACCGAACAGTTTCCGATATCAAACACATTTTTTCTATACACGGCGGCTCTATGGCCGGCGCTGGTAGTGTAATGTGGATGTTTGCACAAATGGGAGTGATTGTCGTAGAAAAAGATAAAATCGAAACAAAGAGAGATGATTTTGATTTAAAAATGATTGAAGCTGGAGCTGAAGATATTAGCGAAGATGGCAATTTGGAAATAAAAACAAAAATAGAAAATTTCCAAAAAGTTTTGTCGGCGGTAAAAGAAATGGGTATAGAGCCAACCGAATCCGGTTTGCAATGGGTTGCCAAAGATAAAGTGTCTGTAAGCGATGAGGTGGGCCAGCAATTAGGAAAATTATTTGAAGAGTTTGATGAGAACGATGATGTAGAAGATTATTTTACTAATGCCGAGTAATATGCCAAAAGAAGAAATTATTCTCGGCATAGACCCGGGTTTTGGTCGGGTAGGTTGGGGTGTAATAAAAAAAGATGCCAAAGGTGAGTGGAGAGAATTAGGTTTTGGCTGTATAGAAACCTCTGCGAAAAAATCTTTTGTCGAAAGAATTTCTCAGATTCACGAAGAGTTAATAAATTTGATAAAAAAATATAAGCCAACACGGATGGCTGTGGAAGAATTGTTCTTTTTTTCTAATGTAAAGACGGCTATAGAAGTGGGGCAGGCACGGGGAGTAATTCTGCTTACGGGCGTAGAAAATAATTTGCCTATAGATGAATTTACACCGTTGCAAGTCAAACAAGCTATAACTGGTTATGGCCGGGCGGAAAAAGACCAGATGCAAAAAATGGTAGTCGTAGTTCTGGGCATGAAAGTAAAAATAAAATCAGATGATGCAGCCGATGCGTTAGCAGTTGCCCTTTGTGCAGGACAGAGTCTGTGGGTTAAAAAAATAAAATAATTAGTATGAAAAAATTATTATTCCGCTCAGCTCTAATCGCAGTACTTGGTTTGGCTTTAACTTCTGGCTCAGCCTCCGTCGTAAATTCTGCAACATCTGGCGGAAGTATAGGCTATCCGGCATTTAACCCAAATGATCCCGCTGATGCTCCGCTGATGAAGTTTGCCGAAACTTGGGCAAGAAATTGGAATTTTGAAGGACACAATGTTAGTCCTAGTTTTAGTTCTGATAGCGGAAATTGGGATTATACGGAAAAAACTTATGAGCCATGGCTTTTTGATCGAGCGTCAGTTGGATATTATTTATATAAACGCGTAACATCAACTACAGATAAAGCTCGTTGGTACCAACAGTTCTTAACTGATTTTGCATATTATCGAAACCATATAGATGCTAATGGATATTTTCTTCCAAAAGTATTAGGAGGCGAGCAGGATACAAAGTATGGTTATGTAACTCCTTTTCTTCTCTATGAAAAAGAAACTGGTGATGCACAGTATCGTCCAATTGCGGAAAGGGTCTATAAAACATGGTTAAAAGATTTTAGCAGCACTTACAAACCGCAAGCTAGTTTTTGGACAGAACGTGAAATTGCCTTTGCGCTTGAAGCCGCTGTTTCTTGGTACGAATTGACTGGAGATGCGGCCGCACTTACTCGCGCTAACGAACTAATAAGTCAATGGACTGTTATGGCCGATGCCGGAAATGGAGTTCCTCTGGTTACAATTGATAAACATGAAGGTGGCGGAGGATCACAACTAGTTACCAGTCCCTGGATGAGTGCCTTTTATTTCCAAGCGTCTCGAAGACTTTATTCTCTTACCGGAAACACCGAAATATTACAGCAAGTAATTCGTTATGCTGACTGGATGGAAACATACGGTTATTTTGACGGCAGTGTTTTAGATAACGATTATGCCGGAATGAAAGCACCGTATTATCTCGTTGGACCAACAGGCCCATACACTTCAGATACACCAACCGAATCAGATTTTAACCATTGTTTGGATGTTGCGGGATTGGTTGGATTTGCTATTGAAGCAAAACAAAAACTTGGTCAATCCACTGCCGCCCTTACCAGTCGCAATTCTCAGTTGAAAGCTTGCGCTGTATATATGTTAAACGATGCCACTCGATCGACCGCTACTTTGCCAAAATATCGCTTAACACCACCACGTAAATTTAACTGGTGGATGCGTTCAACGCTTGGAACTGGGTCTGGAGCAACACTTCCATTACCTACTCCAACTCCAACACCGACTCCCATTCCTACTCCAGCACCTGTACCAACCCCAATTCCGGTTCCAACACCTGCGCCTACACCTGTCCCTATTCCTGCACCGGTACCGGCACCTGCTCCCGCTCCTAAACCAGCTTCAGGCAAGTTCATAGTTGGTCAGCGTGTCAAAACCACAGCCAACTTAAATGTTAGAACTTCTGCTAGAATTTCAGGAAGATTATTAGGTAGACAAAAAAGAGGCTCATTGGGCAGAATAGTATCTGGTCCAATAAAAGCAAATGGGTATACCTGGTGGAAAATAAATTATGATAATGGTGCAGATGGTTATTCTGTAGAAAATTTTCTAGTTAAAAAATAACTAGCATAGTTTATATGAAACTTCTTAGAGGAGAAGAAGGGATAGGGGAGGCGTTCGTTCTCGTCCTCCCCAATATCCGTAGCGGCCACAATGTGGGCGCTATTTTTCGTACAGCCGACGGCGCTGGCGTAGATAAGTTATATCTCACTGGCTACACTCCTTGCCCGCCGCATACGCAAATAGACAAGGTTTCTTTGGGGGCGGAAAAATGGATGCCTTGGGAATATAACAAACAAGCTGGGACTTTGCTTAAAAAATTAAAGAAAATGGGGTATAATATAGTAGCTTTGGAACAAACAAAAACAAGTCAAAATATTTTTGACTGGCAACCAAAATTTCCCACTGCTTTAATTTTGGGAAATGAAAAAACTGGCGTGCCAAAATCTCTGCTCAAATATTGCGACGAGTCAGTGGAAATTCCAATGCAGGGCAAGAAAAACAGTTTAAATGTTAGCGTGGCCGCAGGTATTGCTATGTATCGTATTAGTCTATGCAATCAACAATAAAACTATTTTGGCATCTATATGACCATTTACCGCCTCTATTTCCAGAGGAGGTAGCTTTGGAAATGAAAAATGAATTAGAAAATTTGGATCAGTCTGGCCTAAGTTTGGAAAAGATAGAAAATAAAATGATAAAATTTGGTTATGAAATTTGGCCATGGAATCAGGCCTATAAACATTTTTTAGATATTGCCAGAGACCAAGTAGGGGAACATTTTTTGTTGCCACAGATGAGTCCGGGTCTGCATAAAAAATATCTAGATTTTAAAGTTTATGGCGGTGGGCTAAAAGATTTGGAAACCGGCAGAGCAGCTATTTTTTTTACACCTGAAGAAAGAGCGGAGTTATGCACAGAGTTGGTAAATATGCGGGTGCAATTAACAGATTATGTCAGCCGGGATTTAATCGGGGTTAACAAAAATAAATATTTTGAAAAAATAGAGGAGTATGAAAAATTATTGCAGAAAATAAAATCAAATTTGGATTCCTTGCGTAGTATGGTGGTAAAGGAAGAAGCTGGCTCGGTTTTGGCAGGAGAAATCAATTCTAAAATACGAGATTTTGAACACGGTTTATGCTTGCTGGGTACAGAGCTGGACTATGAAGCAGTCTGCCAAGCCCCGGATTTTTTTGCTGGCAGAAAAGTCGAATTAAGCCGTTTGCGCGGCATACATATACCAATGCAGATAGATTTTTTCAACAGCTAGATTGCTTTTGGTTTTATTGAAGAGAATTTAGAAATGGTTTCGGCCATCTCTTTTTTGTTTAGAAGATTTTTTTCTGGGCCAGAAGACGAAATCGCGGTGCAGCTGTTGGCAATTCCCCAATTTAAGGCAGTGCTGGTGTCATGGTTGTATAAGCGAGCAGCCAGATAACCAGAAGAAAATGCATCTCCAGCGCCGGTTTTGGAAACTACTTCCACAGGAAAGCTGTCACAGTGCCATACGCCGTTTTCGTTTCCGGCTGAAGCGCCTTGGCCGCCATTGGTAATCACGACTTCTTTAGCGCCTAGTGCCAAAAGTTTTTGGATCAAAACGCGATCATCATTTAAATCCGCACCCAATATTTTTTTTGCTTCTTCTAAATTAACAATTAAAATATCTGTGCGAGGCAAAATTTCTTTGACTAAATTTAAATTTTTTATTTGGATTGAACCAGGGTTATAAGCCAGATGGATTCCTTTGTTTTTATTTAGAAAATTAAGTAGATTATTTTGCAGATTTTCGTATCCCTCACTAAGACTAGTGTAATAAATCCAGTCTGCTTTTGGTAAGTTTTTTGGGAAGTCGTAAGTTCTTTCCTGGTGGTAGGATAAAATGGTTCTCTCTTTTTTAAAATGCAACACTACGGAGTATCGGGTTTTTATTTTCTTATCCATGGACAGAAGACGGGTATCCACTTTGTGTTTTTTTAGGTTTTCTTTAATCATTTCTCCATTGGCATCCTTGCCTATCGATGTTAAAATTGTGGTTTTTAGACCCAATTTGGTAGCACCTATAGCCATATTAGCCGCATTGCCGCCTATTGCTTGGAAACTATCGGTTAGAGGAATTTTGCTGGCATAATTTAGGCAAACTTGGCAGTTTTGTTTATTTACATCACACTCCAAAGTGGCGTCATCTATAAAGACATTAGTGTCGATGACTGCGTCGCCAATAGTGATAAGGTTGTACATATTAATTAATATGTTTATGTTTGCCAATCAAAATTTCGATTAGTTCTATCAAACTTCCGATAAATAGTCCAACCATAGCCAGAGAAAAAATTTTATTGCCAATCCATAGGGAGTAAACTAAAAGGCAGGCTGAACCAACCATAAATACCGCATCTTGGCGTCGTTCAGCTTCCAAAAAGACGCCGTAAGTTAATAGTATCGCACCTAACAGAGCCACAATATTGATAATCGTTTCTAATAACGACATGTTGGGTAAAAAGTTTAAGAATGCAGGCATAAAAAATTTTATTCTTTCCACAAGTTAATATACTCTATAGCCGCTAAACCGGCAATGATACCTTGGCCGGCAGCAATGCCGATTTGTTTGTAGGCCACATCAGTCACGTCTCCAGCCGCAAAAATTCCGCGCATGCTGGTGCGGCATTTTTCATCTACCATAATTTCACCGATTTTATTCTTTTTTACTTTTTCGACAAACTGCGAGTTTGGTATTGTGCCGACATGCACCATTATACCCTCAACTGCCAGTTCATGATCTTTGCCGTTTTTGTCTTTATATTTTATGCCTGCCACTCTATCGGTACCCATTACAGCTGTAGTATTGGCTTCATAAATAATCTCTATATTGGGCGTAGCTTTTGCTTTTTCAATCAGAATGTTTTCGCCCTTAGGGAAACCGCCATTGGTTTCTGGTGTATCAGGAAATTTGCTTAGCAAGTAAACATGCTTGGCAAAGGTGGCCATCATTAAAACTGACTCTAAAGCGGAATTGCCCGAGCCGACGGTAACGGTCGTTTTATTTTTAAATAGTGGTCCGTCGCAAACTGTGCAGTAGGTGATACCTTTTCGGTCGAGTTCATTTTCTCCGGGGACATTTAAACGACGCGGATGAATACCCGTAGCAATAATGACAGATTTTGTCTCAATTTCCTTGGTTTCGCCAGCGCCATTTGCGGCTGTCAGGCGATAATGTTTTTTTACCGGAGTAATTTTCTCTATTTTCCAGCCTTCGTCTATCTCTACGCCGTAAGATCTTACATGTTCATTAAATTTTTTTGCCAATTCAAATCCTTGGATACTGATAATTCCCGGCCAATTGCCGACTTCACCAGACAAAGCTACCTCTCCGCCGGTATCAAGGGTTACTATTTTAAAATTTAATTTTCTACGTGCGCAATAAATGGCTGCGCTAGAAGCTGCCGCTGATCCACCGATGATAATAAGATCGTACATAGTTAAATATTAGTGAGTTCTTCGTGTGCTTTTTCTACGTCGTCGGCTTGGGTAATAGCTCCGCCGATGTATAATTTTTCCGCTCCAGCGTCTACTACACTTTTTATGGTATGTTTGTTTATTCCACCATCGGCCGCGATAGTTACATTTAGTCCCAATTTTTTAAATTCTTTTATTTTTTCCAAAACTTCTGGCAGAAATGGCGCTCCTTGCTGGCCAGGGTGAACAGTCATAAACAGTATTTCGTCCACCATATCTATGTAAGGCATGATTTTCTCTATTTTTGTTTCCGGGTTAAGAGCTATACCTGCTTTCCAGCCATTTTCTTTGATGATTTTTATACATTGTTCAGCGTTAACATCGGCTTCAATATGAAAAACTGCGTTGGTTACACTGTTGTTTTCTTTCCATTTGGCTATTTCGGCAACAGGGTCTTTTACCATCAGGTGCAATTCGAAATATGCTTCGGAATTTATATCATTTAGCTCTTCTCTTTCTGAAAAAGTTTTGTTGGGTAAAAAAATTCCATCGATAACATCTATTTGAACAGAAGAAAAATCTTTGTGGACTTTTGTTAGATGATCTTTGAAAGTTGTAAAGCTATCCGTAAGTATGGCCGGTACGATAAGAGGAATCATATCATTTTTCTAAATCTTCTATTTTTTGATTTCTTCTAACAAACCTTTCATCACCATCAAATTTTGTTTCCAGGAATTTTTTTACAATCGCATTAGCAAAATCCAGAGAAGCGGGAGTGCCAGGCATACAAAGAATGTTGGCATTATTGTGTTTGCGGCCGAGCTCGGTCGCTGAAATGTTATAGCCCATTATAGCATAGGCCCCCTTTATTTTATTAGCCGCGATACACATGCCTTGGCCAGTGCCGCAGATTAAAATACCAAGACTATCTTTGTCTTTGGCCACAGCTTTGGCCAGAGGTATGGCATAGTCCGGAAAATCGTCGTTTTCTACAAAGGCAGTCGGGCCTAGGTCCTCTACCTCTTTATTTAGTTTGTCTTTGATGTATTTTATGGTTTCTTTTTTGAGTTGGAAACCGGCATGATCAGAAGCTATGTATATCATATTGAGTGAAATTTAAGGTTTGTATGCATACAATTATAGCGACTTTAGTAAACATTGACAAGAACGGTTTTTTGTGGTATTGTTGGCTATTCTTTAAACAATTTAACTTTTTAGGTGGGATTCTCACTTGTTGCCAGGCAATTTTGCTTTGGCGAGGGTGGGATCAAAAATGGAGGTTTGCGATGGCGAGTTGCCCCTATTGCAGTTATGGCGAGCCTGGGCATGATAAGGCTTGTCCGGAGTCGATGTCTGGACAGGCCAAGGTTTTGGCCCAGAAGAGCTGTCAAGCCGGGTATCGACAAGGCCGGTCTGGCAAGCCAGAGCCGACTGATGCCAGCGCTAGCTATAGCCTCGGCTACGGCCGCGGAATCGTGGCGCTGGAGGAGGCGGAGAATGGGTATGACCCGCGCTTCGACGACATGAGCGCTGACCCGGCGTACTACGATTCAGACGACTACTAGCTTAAATCATCATCCACCAACAACCCCCGATTTGTCGGGGGATTCTACTTAAGAAGTTAAACATCAGCTAAAAAGACCTTGTAATAGAGGTCTTTTTGTTGCCAAAAATCTTTGACTGTTAAGCGGTTTTTTGTTAGTATATTTCTATTGAGTAAGCTAAAATTATGTATAATTCCAATCAAGAAGAGCAAGATATTTTACGGTATTGGGACGAACATCAGTGCTTCGAAAAATCAATCGCCAACCGTTCTACCAAAAAACCCTATCATTTCTATGATGGGCCGCCTTTTGCTACCGGTTTGCCTCATTATGGCCATATTGTGGCTTCACTCATGAAAGACGTGGTACCACGATATTTCACCATGCGTGGATACAGGGTAGAACGCAAATGGGGTTGGGATTGCCATGGACTTCCAATCGAAAACATTATTGAAAAAGAACTTAATTTATCTACTAAAAAAGAAATTGAGGCCTATGGCGTTGCTAAATTTAACGAAGCTTGCCGCGCCACAGTTTTGAAATACGCGCACGAATGGGAAAAAACCATAAAACGCATGGGTCGTTGGGTAGACATGAAAAACGATTACAAAACCATGGATATTGGTTTTATGGAAAGTGTTTGGTGGGTATTCAAACAGCTTTGGGATCGCGATTTGATTTACAAAGATTACAAAGCCATGCACATATGTCCGCGTTGTGCCACAACGCTATCTAATTTTGAAGTTACCCAGGGCTATAAAGATATCAAAGATATTTCAGTAGTGGCGAAGTTTAAAATAAAAGAAGGCTATCAAAGTAAATTTGATTTTTTAAATATCAAAGGCCCAATTTATATTTTAGCTTGGACTACAACACCATGGACATTGCCAGGCAATGTATTGTTGGCGCTAGGATCTGACATAGAATACTTGCTTGTTACAATCGAAGGCGAAGAGGGCGCTTTTGTGGTGGCCAGGGAGCGCGCTGAAGCGGTATTTAAGGATAAAACTTGGAAAGAAATTGGTCGTTTCAAAGGTAAAGAATTGGCCGGGTTGGAATACGAGCCACTGTTCCCATATTTCAAAGATACACCCAAGGCCTTTCGTTTAGTAACGGCAAAATTTGTTACCACTACAGATGGTACTGGTATTGTGCATATTTCCCCGGCCTTTGGTGAGGAAGACTTTAAGGTTGGAAAAGCGGAAGGATTGCCTCTGGTTCAGCATGTGGGAATGGATGGGAAATTTGTATCGGCTGTGACTGATTTTGCTGGTATGGATGTTAAGCCAATAGATGATGTAACTAAAGCTGACGTAGAAATTATTAAATGGCTCGCCCACAATGGCAAATTATTTAGTAAAGAAAAAATAGAACATAGTTATCCGCACTGTTGGCGTTGTGATACTCCGTTATTAAATTATGCTACTACCAGCTGGTTTGTGCGGGTTACTTTATTAAAAGATCAGTTATTAAAAAATAACGAAGAGATCAGTTGGGTGCCAGAACATATTAAAAAAGGACGTTTTGGCGTGTGGCTGGAAGGCGCGCGCGACTGGGCGATTAGCCGCAGTCGTTATTGGGGCACGCCTTTGCCGATTTGGGAAGGAAGCAATGGTGAAGTTGTTTGTATTGGCAGTATTGAAGAGTTGGAAAAATTATCTGGCGAAAAAGTTACAGATCTTCATAAACATTTTATTGATGGCATGATTATTACCAAAGACGGCCAGGAGTATAGACGTATTCCGGAAGTTTTAGATTGCTGGTTTGAATCCGGCAGCATGCCTTATGGCCAAATGCATTATCCGTTTGAAAACAAGAAAAAATTTGAAAGCAGTTTCCCAGCCGAGTTTATTGCCGAAGGCCAAGACCAAACTCGCGGTTGGTTTTATACCCTTCATGTTTTGGCCGTGGCTCTAACAAGCAAGGTCCGTTTGATGAGTAAAAAACCAGCAATTCCAGTATCTGGTTTTCCATCACTACGCTACGGCGAGCCGGCTTTTAAGAATGTAATTGTTAACGGGATTGTGTTGGCTGAAGATGGTAAGAAAATGAGCAAGCGTTTAAAAAATTATCCGGAGCCGGAAATAATTTTAGAAAAATATGGCGCCGATGCCATGCGATATTATCTGGCTACTTCACCGGTAATGGCCGCTGAATCTTTGAATTTTTCCGAAGTAGGTGTAAGAGAAATGTATAATAAATTAATTAATACAGTATATAATGTTCTGGAATTTTATCTGATGTATACAGATCAGAAGTCGAATGGTAAAAAACAGAAATCAGACCATGTATTAGATAAATGGATTTTGGCAAAATTACAGATTTTAGTAAAAGATGTCACCGAAGGTATGGAAGCATATAAATTAGTAGACGCCAGCCGGCCAATAGCAGATTTTGTCACTGAACTTTCGCAATGGTATGTGCGCCGCTCGCGCGATAGGTTCAAGGGTGATAATGATAAAGACAAACAGCTTGCCTTGGCTACTCTTCACGAAGTTTTGTTTACTTTAGCCAAAGTAATGGCACCGTTTACACCGTTTATGGCCGAAAAAATTTATTTATCTTTAAAGGGTGAGAAAGAAAGTGTGCATTTAGAAGATTGGCCTGAGGCTGATAAAAAATTAATGGATGAGAAAGTTTTGGAACAGATGAGTTTGGCTAGAAAAATCGTAGAAATGGGTCTGGCATTGCGAGCGGAAAAAAGTATTAAAGTAAGACAGCCACTCAATAAATTGTTGGTTAATGAAAAGTTTTCCGTAGATTTATCTACAACTATCGCTGCAGAATTAAATATAAAAAAAGTAGAAACACTGTCTAAATTAATGGGTGTTGGAGTTGGTGGGTTAATACCAGATAATTTTGTCACAAAAGAAGAGGGGAAATTAAGCGTGTTGTTAGACATAGCCATTACTGACGAACTAAAAGCCGAAGGCCTGGTCCGAGAAATTATCCGTACCATAAATCAAATTCGCAAAGAACAAAAATTGACGATTTCGGATAGGGTGATAGTTAGATATAGTGCTAGTGATGCATCATTAAGATTTATTTTTGAAAAATATGTTGAGGAAATAAAAAAATCAGTATTGGCTTTTGCAGTCGAAGAGGGTGATACAGAACAAGAAATTGAAATTGAAGGCTTGAAATTAAAAATTGGAGTGCATAGAATGCAATAATTAAATTTAATATAATCTGTATGTTAACACTGAAGCAAGTTTACGATCTGGGAATTAAGTTGGGAATAGCGGCTGATCCTCGCGGACAAAAAAGCGTGGCCAAGTATTTGGAACGCACAAAAAGAGAATATAATGAACTAAAGCCGGATGACAAAAAATATTTTAACGAAGAAAGATTGGTAAATCCTTATGAAGATTGCGGAATCCATTGTGGCGATTTAAAGGCGCCGCTAAAAAGAGTTTTGGCAGGTATAGATGTAGGGCCAGCAGAAATTTTGTTGGCCACTCAGCTAAATGAACGTGGTAAAAAAATAGATGCAGTAATCGCTCATCATCCGATTGGCGGAGCTTTGGCGAGTCTACACGGCGTAATGGATATGATAGCCGAAATGTACGAAAATTTGGGTATGCCAGTGCATACAGCGGAGCGTTTGATGGCAGAGAGGATTGGAGAAGTTGGTCGTGGCGTACACCCCGCCAATCATTACCAAATTGTAGACACAGCCAAATTGTTGGGAGTAAATGTTATGAACATGCATACCCCAACCGATAATATGGTAACCAAATTCTTGGAAGATTTTTTGGCTAAGAAAAAACCAGAAATAGTAGGTGATATTATGAAGGCTTTGATGGAACTACCGGAATATCAGGAAGCGAAAAAACGGGGAGCTGGTCCAAATTTGGTTGCTGGAAATCCAAGAAATAAAGTGGGTAAACTTTTTGTCGAAATGACTGGTGGTACCAATCCGTCCAGTAAAGTTTATCAGGAGCTTTCCCGAGCCGGTGTCAGCACTTTGGTAGGTATGCATATGCGCGATGATTCACGAGAAAAAGCTAATGAATACCATATGAACGTACTTATTGCTGGACATATGTCTTCCGATTCTTTGGGTATGAACCTTTATTTGGACGAACTCGAAAAGAAGGGAATTGAAGTGGTGCCATGCGGCGGATTGATCAGAGTAAGCAGAGTCAAGAGAAAATAATTATGATCTCCATTATTCAAGGCAAAGTCCTCTCCAACTTTGGCGGCAAGCTGGTAGTTTTAACTGCTGGCGGAGTTGGTTATGAAATAATGGTAAGTGCTAATTCTGTCAAAAATTGGTTGGTGGGCGCTGAAGCACAAATTTTGACTTATCTGGCTGTGCGGGAAAGTTCTTTGGATCTATACGGATTTGTCAGCGAAAGTGAAAAAGAATTATTTGAAAAATTTTTATTAGTCAGCGGTATTGGTCCCAAGACTGCTTTACATCTTTTATCTTTAGGTAGTGTGCAAGAGATTTCTTCTGCGATTGGCCGAGAGGATCTCTCTTATCTTACCAACGTAAGCGGTATCGGCAAAAAAACCGCCGAGAGAATTTTGGTGGAATTAAAAAACAAAGTCGGGGCAGGGGCAACGGGTATAGAAGATATGGAAGGGGCTTTGGGAGATGTAGTAGAAGGTTTGGCAGCTCTGGGTTATTCATTTGTGGAAGCCAGAGATGCGGTAAAAAATTTGGATGTGAAAGGAAAAACCAGTGAACAGTTACTTAAGGAAGCTTTGCAAAGAATTAAATAGTTATTTTAGAGAGGTTTGTCGATTTTATAATATTGCAACCCAAGATTACCGGGACCGCCCAAGGAAATTACTTCTTTTATAGCCGCCACCGGATCATGAACGGTGAGCTTGTCTAAGTTATTTTTTATATGTTGGTAGGCATCTCTAAATGTCATACCTTCTTTTACCAATTTATTTGCCTCAAAAGCGGCAAATAGTTCCGGAGAAAGAGATTTCATTAAAATTTCTTTGTTTGGTTTAATTTTTGACATGGCCAGAGCCATAATTTCCAAGCTGCGTCTGGCTATGCCGAGGCCCTTTATGAGCGGTTCTTTTGTCAGCTGGGTATCGCGATTATAGCCGCTGATTAAATTTTTAGAAATGTCTTTTACTTGTGTCTGTAAAGCCACAATGACACCGACATTGCTTCTTACTATTTCAAACACATCAGGGTTTCTTTTTTGCGGCATTATGGAAGATCCGGTGGTAAATTCTCCAGGAAGATGGAAAAAATTAAATTCAGGCGTGGTAAACCAGATCATTTCGTTTGCTAATCTGCCGAGAGTCATCATTATTTGGGTAAGAACAGAGAGGATATAGCTCTCAGTAGAGCCGCGGCTGTTTACGCAATATAGTGAATTTATTTGGGTTCTTTTAAATTTCAAAATTTTGGTTGTTAAGCGTCTGTCGAGGTTAAAATTTATACCATAGCCGGCAGCTGCTCCCAAAGGATTTTGATCGTTTAGTTTATAAGCAGATTCCAAAAGCATGTGGTTATTTATCAATTCTTCCAAATAAGCGGCGGCAAAGTGGCCGATGCTCGATGGCATGGCGCGGCGGGTGTGAGTATAACCCGGCATGGGCATAAATTCATATTTTTTGGCCATGGCCAAAAAAACTTTTTCTAAACCAATAAGCTCGCGGCTTATCTGCTTTATTTTTTTTCTGGTATATAGTCTGGTCGCTACCAAAACTTGATCGTTGCGTGAGCGGCAAGTATGAATTTTTTTTCCCAAGTCTCCCAGTTTTTTTACCAAATAATTTTCAATAGCCGTGTGGCAATCTTCATCAGCTTGGGTAATGGTGAACTCGCCTTTGGCGTGCAATGTTCGGATTTCCTCTAGACCAGCCAGTAATTTTTTTAGTTCATCTTGATTTAAAATGCCCAGTTTTTTTAGCGCCTGTGCATGAGCGGCAGAAGCATCAAGATCAAATGGCAACAGCTTTTGGTCTAAAATATAGTCATTGCCCACCGTATATTTTTCGGCGAGCGGATGCAGTTTGGTCGATTTTGTTTGCCAAAGTTTTGCCATATTATTTTGTGTTTAAAATTTTATGACCATTTGTGGTAGCTATATTTACCAATTCGTCAAAATCATAATATCGGCAAGCTTCTTGAAGCATGCGCATTTCGGTCCACATATCTCCATCAACAAACGGCTCATAGAAATCACAAATATTATCCACGCCCATACCAACTAGCACTCCCGCTTCAATCATTTCGGGGACATTGGCAATGGAGTTGTGGGTAGGAGAGGTGTATTGATCCAATTGCCGCATTGATAATGCGGCCGAAGGGCAGACCACCACGCTAATGCCGGCATCAACCATTTTTTTGTAAATTTCTTGACGGTATTCTTTTGGCTGAGCCGCGACAGATAAAGCGTGTATAGCCACAACTCTGCCCTGATAATTATGTTTTATAGTGTGGCGGATTAATTTTTCCATATCCTGTTCATGAGGATTATTTTCCTGATCTATGTGTACATGGACTGGCTTATTTAGATTTTTGGCAATACTAAACAAAGCGTCTAAATTTTCTTCATCATTGGGTCGGTCTTTACTCGGCAGGCCGCCAGCAATATCCGCCTTAGCGGTTATTTCTTCATATAGCTTTCTGGCATCTGCGTTTACCAGTCCTCCTAGTGGTTGAGTAATTGTGATAAATTTTATTTTGTCCTTATATTCCTCCTTAACCTGGTTGGCGGCATCTATAGCTTTGTGGCCGACAGCTTCGTAGGCATCTATAAAACTGCAAGTAGCGCTTACACCCTGATTAACCATCAAATCCAGTGATCTTCGTAGTCTTTGAGCAATTTCTTCTTGGCTTGAGGCTCGTTTGATATTGTCGCTCATAAGCCATTTTTGTTCCATATCCACCATGCTCTTATCCAGACCTTCTTTTGTAATATAAAAAGCTTTATCAAAATGAGCGTGGCAATTTGCCCAGCCGCCTTGATTTTTTATTTCTGCAAGCATCGCTGTCTTGAGATCCCATGGGTTAAACATAATTTTCTATCATTTTTCAAAAAAATACCACCTTTCGGGTGGCCGTTTATTAAAAGTTTTTTATTTTGTAGTAACTGGTTCTTTGCATATATTTTTAATAGTTTAGCAGGTTGTAAGACGCCAGTCAAGGCTGACTGTCCACAGTTATTTCATTTTTTCTCGCAGTAATTTTTCCGCCACTACTGGATCGGCGCTACCCTCGGTAGCTTTCATCACCATGCCTTTAAGAAATTGAAGGATAGGTTCTTTACCGGCTTTAAATTGTTCAACTTGTTTTGGATAATTTTTAATTATTTCCTCTACAACTTCAGACAATTTACCTTCATCACTAATTTGGCCATAACCTTTTTCTTCCATAATATGAGTCGGGTCCATATCAACGCCCGAATCCAGCATTTCGTTTAGAATTTTTTGAGCATTAGTTGAGTTTAGTTTGTTGGCATAAATTAAGGCCACCAATTCGGCAAAATTTTCCGGTTTTAATTTTAACACTCGGATATCTATTTTTCGTTCAGCCATAGCGCCCATTAGCTTGCTGGTAATCCAGCCGCCGGCTAAATGCGCTAGTTGTTTGGATACATAAGCGTCATTTCTTTCAGCTTTAAAATCATGAAGCCAATGAGCGAGTTCGCTCATGACTTGTTCGGTAAATTTAGACCAAGCCAGGTCGGAAGATAAAATTTCTGCATCAGCGTATGAAAACCCATATTCATCTCGGAAACGAGCGCGTTTAGCTTGGGGTAATTCTGGCAAATTTAAATCACCAGCAATTACTTCTGGATGAAACGGAGGGATATCTGGTTCGGGGAAGTAGCGGTAGTCCGCAGCAGTTTCCTTTTCTCTTTGCATAACCGTGCCGCCGGAATTTTCATCCCAGCCTCGGGTTTGTTGTTTCCATGATTCGCCATTTTCGATCATGGCAGTTTGTCTTTGGATTTCAAACTCAATAGCTTTTTCTACGGCTCGGAAAGAGTTTATGTTTTTTACCTCCACTTTATGGTTTAGGGTATAGCCGGCCACAGGAGTAATTACACCATTGTTGTTTGTAAACTTCCCTTCTTCCTGAAGAGAGATATTTACTTCGCAGCGCATATGCCCTTTTTCCATGTCCGCATCACTTACACCTAAATAACGAAAAATCATCTGTAATTCTTGGCAGTAAGCTTTGGCTTCGGCAGCGCTGGCAATATCTGGTTCGGAGACGATTTCTACCAGCGGTACACCGGCGCGATTAAAATCTACCAGCGTGGTATTAGAAGAACTGTGAGTTGATTTAGCCGTATCTTCTTCCAGGTGTACGCGCGTTACGCCAATTTTGGCAGTATCACGGATATTTTTTCCGGGTAAGAATTCTAAATTCATGTAGCCATGTTCGCCAATAGGTTGATCGTATTGAGAAATTTGGTAGGCTTTGGGAAGATCTGGATAAAAATAATGTTTACGGTCAAATTTACTGTTGGTATTAATGCGGCAGTTTAAAGCTTTAGCGATTTTGGCAGCCCATTCGATAGCAGTTTTGTTTGGTACCGGCAATGTACCTGGGTGGGCGAGACAAATTTCGCAGACATTGCTATTAGGAGCCGAACGGTCGGGATCATTTTTGCATGCGCAAAACATCTTGCTTTTGGTTTTAAGCTCGACGTGCACCTCCATGCCGATAATCACCTGAAGTTTTGGCATAGATTTATTATACTTTTGGAGGCAGAGCTGGTTGGGTTACCGGATTTTGTTTAGCGCTTAGATATAAAATTAAAGTGGCAGCCGCAGAAAGCGGTGCGATAACAGAGCTAGACAGAGATGACAAAACACTGACAGAGGCGGATTCTATAAACATTGGTAATGGTAAGAGTTCGATCAGGTAGGTAAGAGCAAAAGAAACCATGTAATTTAATAGTCCGAAAATAAGAGCGGCAATGGCCAGTCTCCAAGCTATAGGCCACCAGCGGCCCACCACTAAAGCTTTGCTAGCACGCATAGCGCTTAGTCCTTTGGCTCCCTCAAAAATTACTGCGTAAGAAGCAAAGCTATACCAAACAGCAAATATTATACCTGGAAGAATGAATAGTAATGTTCCGCCAATTACGCTTAAGCTGACCAAGAAAGAAGTAAATACAACTGGCCAAATCAAAGTGCTGGAAGTAAGGAAAGTTTCTTTCCAGTTAGTTGGTTTGGCCAAAAGAGAATCAGAGATAGCTCTTGCCAAGGCTATCGTAACCCAAATAGCAAATACGATGCTGGCGGCAAAAACAATCAGGATAATTATATTGCTGGCTAGTGAAGATGATGGCAGATAGACAGATAAATACAGAGAAATTGTGCCCAAAGCCGATAAAATGAGGGTGGGCAAGAACAGCATTATTATAAATGGCAGGAATTTACGCCAGTTTTTGACATATAAATCCCAACTGTCGACGACTAGTTCGGTGGCTGTTTTAAGCATATTAGGCTGAAATTAGTTGTTTAAGGAGGTTTGTGGCCTCTTGTTTCATTATATCAATTTCAGCCCCAGCATTCAAGCGGTGAATTTGGGTGCCTCGGTCAGTAAATATTTTCTGGAATTCGGAGGAAGAAAAGTTTTCAGCCGCTTTTTTTAGAAAATCCAATTTTTCAAAGATAGCATTGTCATTTTTATCAAAACGAGCGCCTATTCTGGCCGCAGCCTGCTCGGCAGAAATTTGGGCAATAATCAAATGGTCCGGTCTGTTTTCTAAAGCTAATTTGTTGCCGGGGAATTCAGCGATTTTGGCAAAATCAAATTCTTTATCTTGTAGGCTTTGGTAAGCTAGCGAGGTGCTGACACCGCGATCCTGAATAACAATCTTGCCGCTGGCTAGTAGTGGGATTGTTATTTTATTGTACAAAACCAAACGATCTAAAGAAAACGCTTCAATAATGGCCCGGTGAGGGTAATTTGTGCCGATTTTAACCAGCTCTTCGCGAATAACTTTGCCCACGCCAACATACGTAGGTTCGCAGCTAAAAACAAAATCATAAGATTTAATTTCATCCAATTCCGGATATTTACCGGTGGTTTGCCAGTATTGCTTTAGATCAAAAACAGCGTTCCCCTGGGCAGTGAGGTATTCTTTCCAAGTCTGAACAACAGTGCTTTTGCCACTACCATCAATGCCATCGATCATGATAAGCATAGCATTAAAAATTTTTAATATATTTTACAAACGAATATCCGTCGTGATCTTCGCGCCATGATTCTTTCCAGATATTTTTGTCTATTTCCGGAAAGAACACGTCGCCATCCGGTTCCTGATCAACTATTGTAATGTACAAAACATCAGCGCGGTTTATAGTTTGACGATAAATACTTGCTCCGCCACAGATAAAAACATCTTCATCTTTTAATTTTTCCCAAGCTTCATCGAGAGAATAAAAAATACGCACGCCTTCCGGTGCTTTAAAATTTTTATCCAGAGTTACGACTACATTTTGGCGACCGGGTAAGGGCTTGCCTAGGTAACCAAGAATAGATTCAAATGTTGCCTGGCCCATTAAGCAAGTTTTACCAAGAGTAGTTTTTTTAAAATACTGAAAATCCTCGGGAATGTTCCAGGGGATTTTGTTATTTTTTCCAATACAGTTATTTTTGGCCACGGCGGCGATAAGAGAAAATGGCATATTAAACTGCAATTGCAAATTCAATTTTGGGGAAGCTTTGATAATTTAAAACTTTGCTATCTTCGCATTTCCAATCGAAGATAGAAGTGAAGTTGTCGGTTTGTATAGTAGGTAAGGGGTAAACATTGGAATCTCTGGAGAGTTGTTCTTTAGCGCCATCAATATGATTTACATATATATGAGTATCAGCCAAAAAACCAACTAGTTTTCCTTCTTGTAGTCCAGATTCTTTGGCTAGTAAGTGAAGCATTAGAGCATAGCTGGCAATGTTAAATGGCAAGCCAAGCATTGTATCTACCGAGCGTTGGTTCCAAAGCAAATTTAATTTGCCATTTATTACCGTAACCTGAAAAGCATAATGACAAGGAGGCAAACCCATCTGGCTCATCATTGACGGGTTCCAGGCGCTGACAATCATTCTTCTGTCATTTGGATTTGTTTTTAAAGTTTCGACCACTTTTTTTAATTGATCTACACCTTGACCAGTATAGTCGTTGTCATAATTATTGTACGGCGCATTAAAATGTCGCCACTGGAATCCATAAATCGCGCCAAGATCTCTTTCGTTTTTCATTTTTTCTTTGGCTGCTTCGTCGTGGCCATATGGGGCTTTTTGGGGATTAGCCCATTCATCCCAAATATGGTTATTGTGATCCTGGAGCCATTGTTTATCGGTCAGGCCTTTGATAAAAAATTCCAATTCCGAAGCTACGGCTTTGAAAGGAACTTTTTTGGTGGTTAACATAGGGAAGCCGGTACTCATGTCATGCTCAAACATAGCGCCAGCAATGGCGATAGTATCTGTCCCAGTCCGATTTTCTTTGCGTTCACCGTGTTCTAAAATACGGCGAACTATATCCAAATACGCGCGCATGTTGTTTTTATGAAGAATTAGTTTGTCTCTTCTGCTTCATGAGTAAGATCTTCCGGTTCAACTTCTTCCAAATCTTCTTCGCTAAGCTCTACCTCTCCCGTTCCTTCGGCTAGTTGAATTTTTTTTCTGGCTTCGGCAAGTTTTTGTTGGTCCAAAAGTATGCCAGCACTACTTAATTCCTGGATATTTTTTGTTGTTTTTATTTCCGGTTTAGAGCCACGACCCAGCTTTTCTTTGATTCTGGCCATAAGGCCAACAGCTTCGGGTTGCTTTTTTTTGGCTTTCATCTCGGCTTCAACATCTGAAACGTCGAATTTTTTATGGAGATTCTCTGGCATATTTTTGTGTTTAAAAATAAATAAATATATTTTTATGATCCCGTACTCCCAAATCCACCTCGGCTCGTTTCTTTCATCTCGTTTACTTCTTGCCACTCGCCGCGGTCTACCCGGACAAAAGCTGCTTGGCCTACGCGTTCGCCGCGGGTAATTAGCACTTCTTGGTCGGTAAAGTTGTACACTTGCAGCATTATCTCATCTTTTTCACCATGGTAATCTTGGTCAATTATACCAATTCCATGTGGCACCAGCAACCCCTTTTTTTTGGGAGTACTGGAGCGGGTAACCACGGTAAGCATGTATCCAACAGGTGTTTCTACAATTAAATTTGTAGGAATAAGAGCGATTGTTTTTGGGGCAATCGTCAAATCCTGCCGGCTATACAAATCAAAAGCTACCGCGCCGGAAGTTTGGTATTCCGGCAGGGGTAGAGAAGTGTCAATGCGTTTTATTTTAACTTGCATGTTTAATTTTATTTAAAATTTCCTCCATGTTTACATGAAATTCGTCCACACTTCCATTATTTACTATAGTATATTCGGCTTGCTTGCCTAAATCCTTGATTAGCATGTCGGCCTCGGCTTGTTCATCTTTTAAAAATTGTTCAAAAGTTTTTGTAGCTTCGTCGGGATTTTCTTTGCGCAAAACCATTCTTTGCCAGCGTATTTTTGGGTCGGCAGTAATGTAAATTAAATGAAATCCGGCCAGTTCTTGTAGATAAGTAATGTCGGTCGGCCGTCTGATGCCCTCTACCGCCACTATTGGATTAGGATCATTTTGGACATCTTTGGCAATCACTTTGCTCATTATGTCTTGACCATAGCGGCCACGCAGAAAAGTAGACAAATCTTGGAGGTTTTCTCTGGTTTTTTCCACATAAATCCTGTCTAGAATGTCGCGTAACATAGTAGAAAATCTGTAAGAGGTTACAGATTGTTTTTCTTTTAGATATTGGCAAATTGTGCCTTTGCCACTGGCCAGATCCCCGACAAATCCTAAAATTAATTTATTGTTTGTTGGCATAATCACAAATATATTGTCGGTATTTAATGCCCGCGGCATCTAAAAGTTTTCGAGAGGCGATAAACATATCAGCGCCATGGTATTTGTCGCTTTCAAAAATAACTTCAGTAATTCCGTTTTGAATTAAAGTTTTGGCGCATTCATTGCAGGGAAAAAGAGTGCAATAGGTCTTGCTTCCTTTTACTGCCGCATTGGCGTTATAGATCGCGTTTTCTTCGGCATGACAGACATAGGCATATTTGGTTTCTAAAAAGTTTCCTTCTCTGTCCCAAGGAAATTTGTCGCTATCTATTCCCCGGGGAAATCCGTTGTAGCCAATGCCGACAACGACGTTGTTTTGATTGGCAATGACAGCTCCGGCTTGAGTGGACGGATCTTTGGAGCGCTCGGCAATCACGTTAGCCATGCGCATAAAACATTCATCCCAAGATATATAATTGTTTCTGGCTGTTTGCATATGAGTTTATTTGCTTAATTATGCTGTCAGTGTAACAAAAAAGGTTGGTTATTGCAACTTATTTTTCACTAAAACTCTGCCGGTATAAGCTATTGACAGAATCTTTGTTTTTTGCTAAATTATCCCAGTTCTAAAATCAATCAAGGAGGTGTGCAATGGAGCTAACGGTAGCGGAAATTTCGGCCCCGTCGGCGCAGATCGCCAGGCAGTACGGTTGTAAGGTTGCGGACCATCAAGATGTCCAGCAGACAGTGTTCGAGGAACAGGTAGGTCTTATTGAGATAGTTTCTTTCGTGGAACCTAACGATTTCTACATCCACGGCAAGGCTATGCGTCTGCGGGCAGTCGGGCTCAGAGCAAATCTTGGATTGTTAGACGCCAAGTGTTTGCTCGATCATCAGGAAAAGATCACTGAGGATTTCCGGAAAAGGCGTCTCGTGTTCACCGGCACGCTTATGCGAGGCCCGGACAACGCTCTCAGTTTCGCGTATCTTTTCTACGACCGTAGTTGGCAGCTGAAGGTCCAGTGGCTCGATTGGAATTGGTGCGGTAACTATTATCTGGTTCGCAACAGAAATAATTCTGTTTCTGACCGCTAATAGACCGCAATACCTGCAGAAGTATAGGGTAGAGGCGAATCCTCGTTTGGAATTTACTCAAAGTAAATATCTGAACGAGGATATTTTTTTTAAATTTTTTAATACACTAGGCTTTGAAGGGTCTGTACTTTTCCGCTTCCAAGATTATTTTTTTAGCTACCGAGAGAGTGTAGGCTGGCCGTGAACCAAGGGCCGTTTCGTTGCACAACATGATGCCATCGGCTCCGTCCAAGACTATGTTAGTAAGATCCAAAATATCCGAACGCAGAGGGATATAGTTATGAATAGTTCCTTCTAAAATTTGGGAGGAAATAATTGCTTGTTTTTTATATTTTTTAACCGTATTAATCGCTTCTTTTTGAAAAATGCCCAGACGCTCAAAAGGCATATCTAAACCTAATTTACCACGATTTAGTAGTATCAGATCGTAAAAATCATCCTGACAAATTTTCTCTAAGTTTTCCATGGCCACGCGGCTTTCAATGCGGCAGATCATTTTTGGCTGCCAGCTAAAATCCGACAGCTGTTTGATTTTTTCGTTTACAGTAGGGGATATAAATGGTATGGCCAGATATTCCGGGGTTATTTCTTCCAGTCGAGTCAGGATGTTGCGCAACTTGTTGAAGTATTCTTCATTTTCGGTATTTTGAGCAATGTGTATACTAAGAGTGGATTGTAAAACGCCTTCGTTTAGAGCGCGAACTTTTACAGTTTCTTTGTTTATTATTTCAGTTATTTGTAAGGCAATTTTGCCGTGATCAATAGTGGTAATTTGATTGATATAAACTTGGTTGCCCAGTTCGGCAATATGAACATAGATATTATCATCAGTCATAGGTTGGTCATGCGAAGCTGACTTTAGAATAATTTCTTCGTTTTCTGATACTTTACGCGGGGTATGCGGGCCAGCAAGGCGAATTTGATTGGAAGGCAGGTTAACGATAATTTTGGCGGAAGAATTTAGTTCATCAATAACTTTCATACCAACCTTTATACGGTCAATGGTATTTTCGATTGGTCCATAAGAAAAACTGTAGCGTAGAGCATCGGCTCCAGCGAGGATGATTCTTCTTATCTTATCTTCGGAGAAGTTGTTTAGACCGACCGAGGCAATAATGAACATATTAATGTAATTATATAAACAAAATACCCCTTGCGGGGTGATTTTGGTTTAAGCATTAATTTTTATAGCCGGACCCATAGCTGAGCAAAGGATAACATTTTTTAGGAATGTGCCTTTGGCTGTGGCTGGCTTAGCCTTTTTCAAAGTTTCCAAGAAGGCGGTAATATTTTCTTTCAGCTTTTCTTCACCAAAGCTTAATTTTCCTACAGCTTGATGAACATTGCCGGTATCGTCATTTTTGAAAGTTACTTTACCTTTTTTCAATTCTTCAATCATTTTTTTGATATTTGGTCCGACCGTATCTGTCTTTGGGTTAGGCATTAAACCTTTTGGTCCCAAAACTTTTGCAATAGAGGCCAGTTTAGGCATCATATCAGGAGTAGTGATGGCAACTTCAAAAGGAATTTTACCAGTATCTTTAATTTTTTTAATTTCTTCTTCACCGTAAACAAAGTCTGCGCCGGCTTCTTTGGCCTCTTTTTCTTTTTCAGGAGAGACGAAAGCGGCTACGGTTTTGGTTTTGCCAGTTCCGTGCGGTAATACCACAGTGGCGCGGATTTGCTGTTCAGTCTTTTTGGTGTTAATACCCAAGTTGGCATGAACTTCCACGGTAGCGTCAAATTTTACGCCAGCTGTTTCGTTTAAAAGTTTTACTGCTTCTTCCAGAGAGTAGGACTTATTTTTGTCTACCTTGGCGCGAAGCGCGTCCATTCTTTTTGACATATTTTTTAAAATTATGTGGTGCAAACCCTAGGGATGGCCTAGGTCCCACTTATGCTAAGAGTGTAGCTTAAATAGGGGTTTTTGTCAATATCGAGGCTAGACAAATTATATTCAAGTATCTATCCTTAATTATAGGTATAATGTAGAAAGGTAAAAAATGCGCGAAATCAGCCTTGTCCTTGGTATTTTGGTCGCAAGCGTATCTTTCGTTATTATTTACTCCGCAGAGGAAATAGGAATGTTTTTTCTTCTGCCAGTCGCCGGTTCTATATTTACTCTAATAATACTTACAACAGTAGGTGATGTGAAAGTTAGTTGGGAAAAGGCTTTTTTTCTTAGTTTTATTGTAATACCTATATTTTTTGCCCTCCTCGTTATAATTGCTCCTTATTTTGCATAAGCCTGCCACAGACTCGAGATTGCGTCATAATTGTATGATGGCCTCGGGTATTTTTTTTAAATAAAAAACCATACTTCTGACATCATTTTTACACGAAGTCATTATAGTATGGTAGTAGTGTTAATTATCCAAGTCAGCTTTGTTAGTTTTTCTTAGTATTCTCCATAAGATTCTACGATCTATCTTGAGCAGTTTTGCGGCATGGGTTTTGTTGCCATCGGTTAATTTAATGGCCTTAGCGATGAGATGCCGCTTGTATTGCGCTACCGCATCTTTTAGAGACATGCCGTCTTCAGGTATTTGCATTTGCGTAAGTTTTTCGGTCAATTTAGCTTTGGTGGATGACTCTTTGATAGACGACGGGATATCCATTACGCCGATTTCTTCGCTCATACTGAGAACCACCATTTGTTCTATGGTATTGCGTAACTCTCGGATATTGCCCGGCCAAGGGTACTCCTTAAGAATCGCAAGCGCATCGTCGCTGATGCTTTTTGTATAGCAAGCGTTTTCTGCGTTAGCCACCTGTCGGAAATGATCAGCTAAAACGGAAATATCTTCCACCCGTTCCCGCAGAGGCGGCAGGTTTAGTTCTATCGTGTTGATGCGATAGTACAAATCTTGACGGAATTTTTTTGCTGCTACCAAATGTTTGATATCAGCATTTGTGGCGGAAAGCACGCGAACATCAATTTTGATGCTTGTGTTTCCTCCCACTCGACGGACTTCTTTATTCTCAATTACTCGTAGGAGCTTTGCTTGTACAGCAGGTGATATTTCTCCAATTTCATCGAGGAAGATCGTTCCGCCTTCAGCTTGTTCAAATACACCACGATGCTTAGAGATTGCGCTGGTAAATGAACCTTTTTCGTGGCCAAACAGTTCGCTTTCGGGGAGTGATGCGGTTAGCGCACCACAGTTAATGGGGATAAAAGGACCCTCAGAGCGTCGGCTTGCAAGATGAATCTTGCGCGCCAGAAGCTCTTTGCCAGTACCAGTTTCTCCGGTTATAAGGACAGTACATTGGCTTTTGGCTGCTCTGTCGACCTTTTCGTCAAGAGCCGCAATGGCTGGGGAAGTTCCTAGTATTTCTTTATCCATATTTCCCTCCGCCTTAAGTTTAACCACGAATTTTACTTTTTGTCAATCCTACAAAGAGTCTTTAAGGCGGTCAGATCAGTAGCCGAAAGTTTTTCGTTTGTACCCTGGTTAAGACGGTACATTATAGCTTTTGGATCATCTACATGTTCTAGGCCTAGCGCATGGCCAAATTCGTGGGCCAGAACGCGTATCAATTTGTCAGTGCTATCAAATTGGTAAATATCGATTTCTTGTCCATATAGGTCGCTTTTGTATAACCCTTCTTCAAATTCATCGCCGCGCTCTTTATTGGTTTGATTAAATTCTCCGGCATCAATATTCAAAGATTCTGCCAGACGATTCAAAACAGTGATCATGGCATTGATGTTATCTACATCGGCATTAAGACTGTCTTGCAATTGGTTTATTTGCGCTAATTCAGCGTTGAGCGCCTCTTTTTCTTCATTTAGCTCTGCATATGCTTTGGGGGTGGCGCCACCACGCTTATTCCAGTAAGTCACTTTGGCCTCATATTCATCTTTATGTTTTTCAAATATGGCAACTTGTGATTTAAATGAAGCCATTTTTTGGCTGTAGGCCAATTGCATGACTTTGAGTTTGGACTTTAATGCGTCATAGGAGGCTCGGTCGTCATTTATAGTTAAACCAAGTTTGCGCATTTTTATTGTCGCCTCCTGACGATAATCATAAATCAAATTTATTTTTAAATTACCATCGGGTTTATTGGTAAATAATTCTTTGCCGATAGGTTTTTCCCAAACTTGTTCAGCTTTGGCCAGAGCATTTGTAAATTGGTCTTTTGATATACCAAACTTGGTATCAAAAGAGCCGAGGCTGTAGCCGATAGGTTGCGTACAGGGAAGGTAAGAGTTATATAGCTGATTCCACAAATTTAAAAGCGGGGTACGAAAAAAATAAGCTGTGGCGCCCAGGATTATAAAAGAAAGAAGTATTTTAAAGGCCTTATACATAGCCCTTAGTTTTTAAATTATTTCCTTTTTTTGGGAGCTCTTGTTTCAAGCATGCGTCTTTTAATTTCTAGTCGTTTCTTGGTTTTAGGCGAATGCTTTGATTTAGTTTTTTTACGAAGGCCGGTTCGTCTTTTTGCCATATACTATGTAGTTAAGATTAAGTTAAATATATTTTATCACACATTGTTTAATCTAACCTAATATAATTTCATGAAATTATCAAAGCCCAAACAAACAAGACGCCCGCCTCTTTTTTGGCGGGCGTCTCTGGTAGCTTATTTAAAGAGTAGGAGCAGGAGAAGGTTGTGGGGTAGGGACATTGTTGATATCAATGGTAGTACCTTGCTCTGCTGGGGTAATCTCGCTGGTTTGCAGCATTGGTAGAGCGTAAACAAAGAAAGCGATAGCTAATCCGACCAAAATTATGATAGCCACAATCGCCACAACGTTTCCGTCATCTGTAGTTTCGTGTGCAATATTAGTTGCCATATGAATAAATATTAATCGTGAATAAATTCTATCCTTTTCAATTTATAATACCGGTTTTTCACCTTTAATTATTCTTACTAGTACTATGATAATAGCAATTACCAAGAGTATATGAATGAATCCTCCCAGTGTATAAGAAGTTACTAGTCCAAGTAGCCAGAGTACGATTAAGATCACTGCAATTGTCCATAACATATGTTTTCTATTAGTAGATTAAATTCAGTACAAGCAGTTTTATTTTTTTGTTTTACTAACTAAGAAGAGATCTCTTCTTCCTCTTCGTCTTCTTCCATTGCTTCTTTGGCCGCTTCACGCCCTTTTTGTTCAGCCATCTCTTTTGTGTCTTCTGTGCCTTCATCTAAATTTTCATCATCTTGATTAGGGTCTGTTATTTTCATATAGATATTTTAAATGAATAAACTTACTTAAAAATTTATCTATTTTTTTCTTTTTCCTCTTCTTTAGCGGCCAAGTATTCTCTTTCCATCTCATACCACTTGGCTTGCAATGTGGTTATAAGTTTTCTTTTAGCATCACTAGCTAATTTTTTTTGTTCAGCGTATTTGTCTACTATAGTAGTAACTAAATTATCAAAAGTTTCTTTAGTTACATCCTGTAGGTTGTTGAGTTCTTTTTTTAAGTTTTTGACGAGAGTCTTAAGATCTTTTTGTAATTCGTCGGTCAATTCTCTTCCTCCTTTCGTCATGGCAAATCCCAGTGTTGCCATAGCTGCCAGAAGTCCACCCAGTATAAGTCCTTTTTTGAATGTATTTTCCATATACAGAAGTTAATAATAAATAGCTTGTTAGGGAAGAAGTGGCAGTAAGTGTATCCCTCCTCGCATATTTATTTTCTTACATATGGTTAGGGTTAAAAATTATTAAGCAACGTTTGCTTTAACTTTGTTCAAGCATTCTTTTTATGGCTTCTTTTTTTTCTTCCGGAACAACATAAGGTTTCAGGCCTTGCGATGTCTGATTAAGATCAATGTATTGTAATTCGCTTCCAAGCCAGAGCTTGTATTCCCAGTTAGGAGCCAGTTCAGCAGTCGAAGAGTTTGTCTGCCAAAGTATTAATTTTGATCCGTCTAAAAAGCTAAAGATATAAATAGAGGGTCGGCCGCTAGGGTTATCTATAGTTTTTTTGCCAGCGGGAAATGTATAAATAACCCTGTTGTCTTTTATTGATTTTAATTCACCAGTGTTTATGTCGTAGTCATAATCATAGGCCATCACCGGGGTGCCTGTTTCCATATAAGCCCCAGCCGGCATAGATGCGGAGGATGGAGTGTTGAAATCGGAATTTTTTGATGGATCGTAGGAATTCTGTATTACATAAACTGCGCCTAGAACTAATAAAGAAACACCCAACACAACAGAGGCCGACAAGAGCAGAGCGTGTTTGGTGATATGGTGCTGGTGATGTTGAGGCAAAATTAATTGCATATGTTTATAATTACTAGGGGTGAATTAAATCAGAAACTTGTTTCTGATTTATGAGGCCTGACTTAATTTCAAGCTTCGCTTATTTAATTTTTTTATAGATTCCAATTGTCTTGATAACCGATTGAGCGAAAGAGCCGGTATGTTTAAGTTTGCAATAGATTCTTTTTCCGTCTCGTTCTTTGTGTACGAGATGGGTATGTTCCAAAATTTTAATATGTCGCGACATTAATGGTATGGAAATGTCTAGAATTTTCGCTAAGGTGCTAACCGAGATTTTGTGGTGCTCGGTAAGAATACGAAAGATTCTATAACGGGTAACATCACCCAGCGCTTTAAATGTCGCGGCCACGTGTTTGTCTACTTCGCTAAGCCGTTTACGGTTTCGCAGAACCTCCTTGTTGCTAAGCATATAATTGTAAGTATAGTTAGTTAATTAAATGTTTAATTGTTTAATCATTTAAGTATATACCCATCTAGAAAAATTTGTCAATAGGGCAAAGGGGGAGTAGCTACTTAAGTAAAGTGTAAGCTTGACAAATTAATTATGTTAGGAATAGTATATGTTAAACAGTTAAACAAATATTAAATTAACATCATAACTCCTTATGAAAATACTTGTTGTTGAGGATGAAAAAAAATTAAATAAAGGACTGGTAGAAGGTTTGCAAAAACAAGGTTATGCGGTCGATTTTGCGTTTGACGGTGAAGAAGGGGAAAGGTTGGCGCTGTGGAATGAGTACGATTTTATTGTTTTAGATATCATGCTGCCCAAGAAAGATGGGCTAGAGGTGTGTAGTAACTTACGCAATAAGGGAAAAACAACCCCGATTTTGTTTTTAACGGCTAAAGATACGACAGAAGATACGGTAAATGGTTTAAATCATGGAGCAGACGATTATCTAATTAAGCCTTTTTCTTTTGAAGAATTAACCGCGCGTATTCGCGCGTTGTTGCGCCGACCCCCACTTTTGGTAAGTGATTTGTTAGAGGTAGATGGTTTGCGCCTGGATACTCGTTCTCAAGTGCTTACTGCTAATAATCAAGTAGTAGAACTAACGCTGCATGAATATGGCCTTTTGGAATATTTGTTACGTAATAAGGGGGCGGTAAAAACTCGTGATGAAATTTTGGAGCATGTATGGGACCGTTTCTTTGATTCATTTAGCAATGTGGTTGATGTGCATGTAAAAAATTTACGTAAAAAATTGCCTAAGGTATATGCAAAACGTATTCAAACAGTTTGGGGAAAGGGCTATAGGCTCGTTTAACTCCAGATTTAAATTTTCTTTGTGGGAGTTAACTGCTTTATACGCGGCCATATTAATAGTCATTCTTTTTTTATCTAGCAGTATCATTTACGGTGCCTTTTCTAACCGATTAGAGTATAGGTTTAATCAGGCGACTTCGCCTTCCTTTTCAAATTTTCTTCCGTTTCCTCCAACGGTTCAAGATGTACAGGGTGATTTGGTTAGGTCGCTAGTGTGGGTAAATATTATTCTGCTCGTTGCGGCTGGTGTGGCTAGTTACTGGTTGGCTAGAGCAACATTTAAGCCGCTACAGGAGATGCATGAAGGGCAAAGAAAGTTTTTTGGGGATGCGTCACACGAATTGCGCACACCTCTTAGTATATTGCGTCTTGATTTAGAAAATCAGTTAGCTGATAAAACTTTAAGCGCCCCCATACGTGAACGTATTGTCAGTAATCTGGAAGAGGTAGACCGTATGGGGAAATTAGTAAATGGCTTGCTTGCGCTGGCTCGATTTGATGAGCTGTATAGTGCAAAACAGAAAAATTTTATTCCAGTCAGCCTAATACCTCTTACACAGCACGCCGTAGAGCGTCTGCAGGTGCTAGCAAAAGAACAGCAAGTAGATTTAGTTTTTAATTTGCTTACCAAAGAAAAATTAATAATTTTATCTAACGAAGAAGTATTGCTGCAAACTATTACGAATATAATTAAAAATGGCATTATGTATAACCGACCTGGCGGAAAAGTGATTGTTACTATACATAACGACAAGCGTCACGCGTTTATTACCATTGTTGATACGGGTGTAGGTATATCTAAACAGGACTTGGACAAAATATTTGACAGATTTTATCGGGCGGACAAAAGCCGCTCCAGTGAAACAGGGGGTAGCGGTTTAGGTCTTGCTATTGTCCGGTCTTCTATGAATTATTTGGATGGTACCGTAAAAATTGAAAGTGAAGTTGAGAAAGGTACGAGTATAGTCCTGGAATTTTCTTTGAAATAATCTTCATAATTTCTTCACCGTGCTTCTGTTAACATAAAACTACGATCATCAGAGTTTT
The DNA here is from genome assembly GCA_007376295.1 of Parcubacteria group bacterium Gr01-1014_13. Lineage (GTDB taxonomy): Bacteria > Patescibacteriota > Patescibacteriia > Magasanikbacterales > GWA2-37-8 > XYD2-FULL-39-9. Next base: position 116,974 of record VMGB01000002.1, read on the forward strand.
GTCGTTGCATACGAGGAACGCGGAACGGTAATATGCCTCAAAAAGTTTCTCAGGAAAATATTTCCAGGAGCTTCATATCCGTTCACAGAACCTGTGGTCAACGATGGAAAAATATAAGGCATCGGCTGGAGTTACTCTGGCCTCTACTGTTCTAGCTTATCGGTTAACAACAACAAGCTTGGTCCGTAAGTTAGAACGACTGTAACGATGCCATCTATATTTTCCATATCGTACTTACTTTTAATATTAGCAATATGTAAAAATGTCATAAAAATTTATGGACTCGTTGAAGAAGTGCGTAAGTGAAAATGATATTTTGTGCAGTTTTTGTTCTTTAGCTCTTTAAAGGCGATCCAGACAGGAAAAAGAGGAGATTTGTGGTTATGAGGCAAAGCTGCCTGGATTCATCGGTTTAAGATGGAAATAAAAGCTGTAGTTCTTTCGCCGGGACTATGAATAGCTAATTCATTTTAAACCCACAATTCAAAAATAATTTAAGACCGGCCTGGAGCCGGTTTTAAATTTTGCTCGAAAAAATTAAACCCCGCAGTGTGAGTGCGAGGTGGCGTTGGGCTTAGTCTTTAGGTTGATCTGGTTTTTGATCTTGGATCAACATTACGTCACGACCATCCGGGTCGGTGATGTATACATGAACAAAATTTTTAGCTTCCTTTACTTCTGTCTTTGGCTCAATACCAAAATCCCTGGCCATTGCCAGTGCTTTGGGGATTGAATCCACATAAAGCATAATGGCATCTTTGGCATATTGGCTCGATAAGTTATAGAGCTCAACCACCAGTTCAGTTTCTTTGTCAGCGAGCGGCTCTAGTTGAAAGTGCAGAGGTCCGCCATGTTCATGTTTGACTGCGTTCAGGCCTAATTTTGTATAGAAATCCGCGGTAATTTTTTTGTCCGCGCAACGAAGGACAAATCCGGCGATTTTTGCCATCGCTACACCACCTTTTGTTTGCAGTGTGAGCAGATTCTTTTATTTACCGAACAGTTGTAGCAAAGTTTACAAGGCGCTTTGTGCGTTTGGCAACCCTCGCAAACATGCCAGTTATCAGAGTGTTCTTCTTTGCGGCAACAATCTGCTGTATGGCCATTTTTGTCCATGATATGTTTTTCCAGAGAAGGACCGTCTGGATCCATATCTACCGCTATATCTATTTTGCAATTAGGACAGTGGAATATGACAACTCTAAATTCATGTTCTGGGAATTTATCATATAAGTCGGGGTGTTCCCATTGTTCATCGTCTTTTAGAGGTGGTACAAATGGGCTGTCTTTTGTGCAAATTTTCTTGATTGATTGTTTGTTACCCATTGTTTTCCTCCTACAGGAAATGGCTAAAAAATAATACCACTAAAGGGGTATTATTACAAAAATTTTTGGTTCCCGGGTCTGGATTCATAAGGGGGCTCAAACTTAACTGCCGGTGAATTTTAAACCGCTGATTGAAACGTCGTCACATCCGCAGGTTGAATCTACACAGGTTGCGATTAAACTTTCAACCTCTGCGGACACAAAGGTCTGCGCTGTTGCCATAGAACCGGGCCCCTTTGCCTTTACCTTGACGGCGGATACGGAATCGATGATAATTTTGAAAAAATCTTGATTGCAAGTAAACCCTTTTCTTTTTGGTTCGGTGTCAAAACTCGCGTGTTCTGCCTCCACGATTTTGATACTGGGAAGCGATATATCGGGAATTTTTAAATTCGGATCTAATTGTTTAACTTTATTGATGATACCGCCCATCTGCTGGAGCCAGCTTAAAATCTCTTCATCTTTTACGCCAGCCCCTACGCTAGTCCCTACTTCATATTCATAGCCGCAATCTTTGGGGAGAAATTCATGTCTCAAGCCGGCGGATGCGACCGCTTCTGGATTTCGTCCAAACGGCAGTTTTTTTGAGAGCGGGAAAAACCACCGCGAGTTTCGGAGTCGCGTTTTTGCCTCGCCCCAGGCGCGCAAAACTACCCAGCCATTAACATGCGGCCTGCATTCACAACCGGACGGACGGTGGAATTTTCCATCAATAATTAAAGTCCCATCAACTTTGGATTTCGCCTCAACCGTTCCGGAAAGTTTTCGCGACCATACTCTTGCTTTTCCTCTAACGGTATTAATCCCCGGGCCGTAAGATTCAAGTTGGGCTTCGGCATACCCCGCGTTCCAGTTGTTTACTTTTCCATCCGTATTGGGATCCGTGCGAGGCGGGGAAAATTGCACTGTAACCTCCCAACCGCAACGACCTTCGTGCGGAAGCTTTCGGTAAGCAATGAGTTCCGGTCGATCTTCCGATGTGATTCTTTTAAAATCTCGTCCCAATACATAGCGAAGAAACGGGGAACGCGTCCGCACTCTTCTTCTAACAACAGCGGCGATGATAATAAATACTACAATGGCCACAACTATCACCACCACACTATTTGTGGCATATGTTGGCGTCGAAACGAAATCCTCCATACTATTTAATAGTAGGTTAATTAGCTATTTTATTATATCACAACTGGTAACAAACAAAAAACGTCGTTTTTGGCGACGTTATTCGAACTGGCTCCCAGGCCTGGACTCGAACCAGGGAAATCCACGTTAACAGCGTGGCGTTGTACCGCTCAACTACCTGGGAATAATATTTGTTCAAGTAAATTTAAGAATATAATAATTTTTGACCAATGTCAATCAAATATTAAGAGCTTGAAACATATCCGGCTTCATGCTACGCTTTTTCTGGCTCTAAACCCTACCAAAGGAGGGTAAAGAATTGGCGAAAAGGCCTGAAAAAGCGCTGGACGAGTCCATGCAACAAGTAATGGCTGAAGTCGAGCGGAAGGTCAACGACAAGTTGATGGATCCGCACCAAAGGGGTGATGAAGAGGAAAAGCCGGTCCCTTTTGAATGCCCGATGCCATGGTGCGGCAATAGTGAGTATATCAAACTCACCCAATCCAACGGCGTTCGTGGTCCCAATGGCGGCAGCACTATCATTGGTTATGAGTGTTGTGGGTGTTCTGTAAGATTTGGCGATCCTGCCAAATTTTCCAATATAAAAGGCGGGGGCTAATGGATGACATTCTCCTGTGTATCTTTGTTGCTATAGTACTAGTCGCAGCAACGAGGCATGTGTTCTATATCATTTATAGCCAACGCCGTGAACGTGACTTTGTCAGAGACATAACGATGGCCAGTAAAAAGAAAGACAAAGCTCTTTAATTGTCGGGCGAGGTGTACATATATAATATGGCCTCGCTTTTTTAAATAAATAAGCAACCCATTGTAGGGGTTGCTTTGAAAAAAGATCGGAGTGCTTTTACCAAAACCAGTGCCAAAATTGCCACCAGGGATAAGTTTGTTTTTTCTTACCCCATTCTTCGGGGATGCCTTTTATGACAACCCCACTGCCTTTTTCGGAAGCATCATGGAATTCTTGGGATGTGGCCCTTTTTTTCGGTATATCTTTTTTATCGGCACACTCCCGGCAGTGACCATAAAACAATTCATAGTCGGCCTTGGCGCAATACCGGCATTTTAATCTGGGCGGGGCTCCGAATAGCCCTCCCATGTCAGCGAGATAAATAGGGTGTTTTTCCCATTCAGCCTTGAGCGGCTCTTTCGGATCTTCTCGAAATGGACCGTCTTTTCCCATAAGACCACCTCCTCAAGATTTGGATTTTATTGTAAAAATAGAAAAAAGTCAAGCATAAACAGCTGTTGCCAACGAAATTAACGCATGGTAGAATTAAACAAGTTTAAATTTTCTATGAAATACTCTCAACTTTTCGGAAAAACCAGTAAAAGTATCCAGGCCGATGCTGACAGTGCCAATGCTAAACTGCTCACGCAGGGCGGATTTGTGGCTAAACAGATGGCCGGTGTATATAATTATCTGCCTTTAGGATTGCGCGTTCTCACCAAAATTCAAAATATTGTTCGTGAAGAAATGAATGCGGTAGGCGGCAATGAAATTTTAATGCCAGCCATGACCCAAGAAGCCAGTTATGTACAAACTGGCCGAGACAATATGGATGTTTTGTTTCATTTACAAGGCAGAGACGAAAGTGAATTGGTTTTGAACCCTACCCACGAAGAAGTGGTGACGCCTTTGGCGCAAAAATATATTTTTTCTTATCGCGATTTGCCAATGGCTGTATATCAAATCCAAAATAAATTCCGCAACGAACCGCGCGCTAAATCCGGACTTTTGCGTGGCAGGGAATTTAATATGAAAGATATGTATTCTTTTCATGTTTCCCAAGAAGATCTGGATGCTTTCTATAACGAAAAAATGATTCCTGCTTACGAAAAAATTTATCAAAGATTGGGTATTGGCAATGAAACTATTTTGACTTCCGCTTCTGGTGGAGCGTTCTCACGATATTCGCATGAATTTCAGACGCTTTGCGATATTGGCGAGGATACAGTGTACTTGTGTGAAAAATGCGGACAAGCCATAAACAAAGAAATAATGGAAGAAGTGACTGGATGCCTTAATGACAAATGTCTGAACCCAAAAGATAATTTAGTAGAAAGAAAAGCTATTGAAGTCGGAAACATTTTTAAATTAGCCGCCCGTTTTAGCGAAGCCTTTGATTTTAAATATGCTGATTCCGAGGGTAAAGAACAATTAGTGCAGATGGGTTGCTATGGTATTGGGCCATCTCGTCTTATGGGCGCGCTGGTAGAAGTTTTTCATGATGACAAAGGTATTATCTGGCCAAAGTCTGTGGCGCCATATGCAGTGCATTTAGTATCACTTGGAGCAGACGACAATGTAAATGAAGAAGCGGCGAAATTGTACGAAAAATTGACTGGTAAAGGTATTGAAGTTTTGTGGGATGACCGTGACGCTAGCGCCGGAGCAAAATTGGCCGATGCGGATTTAATCGGTATTCCTACCAGACTCGTGCTTTCCAAAAAGACATTAGCCGAAGACTCGGTGGAAGTAAAAGAAAGAAATGAAAAAGATGCGGAGATGGTGAAGTTGTCTGATATTCTAAAAAAGATTTAAATTAAAATTAAAAAAGCCCCGTGACGGGGCTTTTTTGTTTTAAATTTTTACAAATTTTCTTCCTTGCTGCGTAGTATTCTCCAGTGAATCAGGAATAGGGGGATACCAACCACTATCATAGAAATATCTCGGACAACATCTCGTTGTTTCTGGGCTAGACGGCTAGCTTCCTGTTGTTTGATATTTTCTTCGTTTGATTTTTCACATTCTGCTTTGGTTGGGGCTGGTACTGCTTTTGGATCTGTTGTTGGTGGTACTTCGCAGACAGCTCTGGGATAGGCATACATATCTTTGTCTGCGGCGGTAAACACCCAAGTTCTTAGAGCGATGTTTATCAGGTCAGCAGCTGAAAATACCACCATCATTAAAGCCACAAAAGATACGAGGTAGAAATACAGGCTTTTTATAACCCTACCTTTATGTGTCGGAGTATGATTTTCCATAGTTTTTAAATTATTAAATTAAACCCATTTTTGTTTTGACATCTACCATTTTTTTCTCGGCAATCGCGCGCGCTTTTTTGTTCCCTTCTTCCAATATAGATTTTACTTCATTGTCATCGAGTGCATTAAATTTAGCTTGGAAATCAGAGAGGAATTCTGTGACCGTGGCGGTAAGTCCTTTTTTAAAATCCGCGTATCCTTTGCCTGTATATTCTTTTTCAATTTCTTTTATAGTTTTACCAGAAAGTAATGAATAGATAGTAAGTAAATTGGTGAGAGCTGGTTTATCCTTGCCAGATTCTATGGTACTGCCGGAATCGGTAACTGCTTTAGAGATTTTTTTGGCTGCAACTTCTGGGCTGTCGAGCAGAGCGATGTAGTTATTAGCGCTGGTAGCACTTTTACTCATTTTTTTGCTTGGGTCGTCTAGGCCCATAATGCGCGCGCCTTCTTTTTTAATTAAAGGTTCTGGCACTAAAAAAGTTTTGCTATAAGCAGAGTTAAAACGCTCGGCCAAATCTCTCGTTAATTCCACATGTTGTTTTTGGTCTTCGCCCACAGGCACAATTTCGGGGTCGTATAATAGGATGTCGGCGGACATCAGTACTGGATAATCAAACAGACCCATGTTGATATTTTCCTTATGCTGGCTGGCTTTATCTTTAAATTGGGTCATTCGTTCTAGCTCTCCCAACTTTGCAATCGTATTTAAAACCCAAGCCAATTCAGCATGCTGTGGCACCTGTGATTGTACAAAAATTGTCGATTTATTTGGATCTATACCCAAAGCCAAATATGTTTTGGCTACATTTAAAACATTTTGTCGTAAAACTTTTGGATCTTGTTTAATCGTAATTGCGTGCAAATCGACAATGCAATAAAAAGAATCATATTGATCTTGTAATTCAACCCAGTTTTTTATCGCGCCTAAGTAGTTGCCAAGGTGTAAATTGTTTGTCGGCTGAACGCCGGAGACAGCACGCTTCATAACATATTTAAATAGTAATGCTGATAGTTTACAGAATTTATCCTAGGTTGTAAACCCTGTATTAAAAAAATTTACCCTCCGATGTTATGTAATCGGAGGGCGAGGCGGTTGGATTAGAAAATAGGGTAAGAGCGGAAGCTGCCAGGAAAATACGGTTTGTATTCCCGATATTCTTGGGGCATAACATGATACGGATAGTACATTTGCGGACAGCGCGGGTAACCGGCGTTTTCCGCCACCCAACTTAATGCCAAATACCAAATTTTGTCCCACCAACTATATTCTGTCATCAGCAGACTCCTTTAGGTTTTTGCTAGAGGGATAGTAGCTTTGATGAAGCAAAAAGTCAATGTCAAAAAGTTATTAACAGGCTGGGGAAAACTATTGTTTTTAGTTGTTGGAAACTATGTTACGCTTAAAACAGAATTTGTGCTTTGGTAACAAGGCATAGAATGCTCTCTGACAATTTAATACGGTACTAACAACAACAAAACAACAACTACAACAAAGGTAGGGTGGAATCATGTCGAACAAGAAGTTGACTCCTGAAGAGGAGTTGCGTGATCTCTGTGATATTTCTGTCGTGGATGCCGTTGCTTATATCGGCGAATTGTCCCCGGGTACGGAATATTTCGAACCCGATGTGGCAGATACGCTAATCAAGTTTCTTCAGCAGACGCCGGATCTTACCGGTGTGCTCCTGGACGGCCTGACCAGTGTGCATCGCCCGGGTATCCTTTCTGATGAGGTTGTGTTTTACAACCGTACGGAAAAAGAACTGTTGGCCCACCTGAAAAAGGTTGAGCGGCACGAGCATGTTCACTGGATGTTCAACGAATTGATGAAGATGGAAGATGAGTGGTTGGGCAAGCTCCGTGCGGCGCTTCCTGAAACCAGAATTCCTGAATCAAACTTTGTTTATTCCATTGACGGCGCTGATTTTCATGGCATGTCCGAACGCATGCTGCGGGTCATTGTCCAGTCCGGCAAAGTCAAGGTGGCGCAGTCCAAGAAAGCCTTGGAAAAGAGCAGTAGAGATTTGCAACGCAAGCTTGATGGTGTGGGTACTCTCAAAGAGAGCGATCTGCAAGCCAGACTCGGTGAATTGGAAGAGAAGCGTCGCAAGCAGGTAAAGGATCGCGCGCAAAAGCGTGTGGCCGAAACCGACAAGCAGATTGCAGAAGTCAAAAACGATATCGCTAACCTGAAAAGGTATAGGGAGCTCGAGGCTTTGCGCAAAGCTTGGAAGGATAAAGATAAAACGGATGATATCGAAAAAAGTGACGAAGAATGGTTCGAGGTAAAGAGCGCTGTTGATATTAAACAGCAGGGTCTGGTAAAGACCCTGGTTACTTTGACTGCTGAGCGGGCTGCTTTAAATAAAGTTGCCCGCAAGAAAACGGCGCGAGAGACTCTCGATGCCAAGATTAAGAAGCTCAAAGAAGAGATCGCCGTTATCGAGGAACAAGTTAAAAACATCGCTGATGATATTGCGGGTCTTGAAGACGAATTCAAGGATTTGCGCGAACCAGAAACCAGCGGTGTGTATCATCGTCGTGTCGATGATCACGTGAACCAGTTGTATAAGCGGTTTCAAGAGCTTGGCGAAAAGCACGGTATTCGTATTGTGACCAAGCGCGGTGTGCTGGCCTTTGGCACACTTGGGATTGATTATGCTTATAACCGCGGACGCACTTTTTTGCCCATGCGGCGTGTGCGTCGGTTGGCAGAAGAGCATCACGGAATCATGACTGATTACCGTGAAAATATCGCGACTGTTTTGGAAGAATTGAAAGCTTCAGTCAACGATATTGATGTGGTATTGGAAGGCGGTACTCATGGAGAGTTCTTTGCCCGGTGGCAGAGGCTCCACATTACTACCGAAGAAATTCGCATGCAGCATGTGAACACTTTTTATACTGGCAACAGTGATGGAGTGAAGCACGTGCTTTTCCTTGCGGGTATGCCTTTTGAACCACAGCATAAAATTGCTAAATACTTGAAGACGGAGAAACCGAGTCGAACGCGCGGTGGTAAGCCTATTAACAGCGCTTCCCACCATTCATTTATTCGGAACTCCAGAAGATCTGTGTCTGGTACACAGATTATGCGCAAACATCGACATGAGCTTATGTCTGTCGAAGCGATCATGTATCGGCTTTTCGAAAATAAACAGGTGCTGGAGACGTTCAAGGCAGTAATGAGCCAGGACGATTCAGACAACCACTTGAACTCGCCGGAAATGGATCCGATGGGTACGATTGGTACTTTTGCTTTGGTAAAACAGCTCATGAAGAATCCTTTGGAGCTGTACGGGCAGAAGGTGCATGTTGGCGGCACCCTGAACTTGGGTGATTTGGCCGAAGCTAATTCTAAGGCTTGGAAAGAGGCAACAAAGTTTCGTCGTCAGTGGATGGAGCAGGCCAAGGAAATTTCCGACCGCCTCGTAGCCACAGACACGACGGACTACAATGCTGTATTGAAAACTTCTCTTTTCTTCCTTAATGATTTGATGGGAGGAGCAAACGAGAATCTGTGGCTTACCATGGAAGCCGTTAAGCTGTTCCTCAAAGAGAAATTTTTGACGATTCTTAATGAAAGCCCTGCTCGGCTTTTGGACATTTTGGCTGTGTTGCAAGGCAATCACTTTGCCAACGCGGTGCGAGACGTCACTATTACCGAGTATGGACAATTTGAGGTTTATCTCAAGACGTTAAAAGACGCGCATAAAGATTTCCCGACGGAATGGCGTAAACCATTTCCTCTGGAGATCCAGCTTGGCGGTGAACCGCGGTATTTCCAGTCAGATGCAATAAAGCCAGAAATGGTGGTGCACTTGGGTGGTTATAGCGTTGGCCGTCAAGGAGTTATTGAAAATTATGGCGTGGGGCATAATGGTAAGCTCTTGGTGCAGAAAACGTACCGAGTCGGTCTAACTCACGAGCCCAACGCTATCCTAAATAAGGCGCGTAATCAAAACGCTGACGTCATTAAGTCTGGGCATACGCATGAGTCGTTTCTGATGATCGATCAGAGCGGCTATAACATGGGTCGGTTTATTGATCAAAAGCCGTGCACGCAGAGAGTTTCGGCAACGGAACTTTCGTATGGCGGTCTGCCGCGTACGGCCGGTGTAGACCTTTGTGTCTATTCTCAGCCGGGACGGTATTTCAAGATGACCATTCCCATGGAACACATGCGTAAAATTGGCTTGGCCCAGATGAAAGTTGAAGCCAAGGAAGCTGTCGAAAAGAAGCTTCCTAAGAAGAAGTAAAGTAATGCTTGTCCTTTAGTTTTATAAATTACCGGAGCCTCGAAATGTTCGAGGCTCTTTTTTTAAACCCATTTTTTTAGAAGTTCTGTGAATTTATCTTCCAAAATCGCTTCACGAGCTTGGCGAGTTAAATCCAGCATGAAATGTAGATTGTGAATGCTGGCCAAACGCATGGCGGAAAGTTCTTGGGTGTTAAAAAGATGATGCAAGTAAGCGCGGGAATAATTTTTACATGTTGAACAAGTACAATCTTTATCAATCGGCGCAGAATCTTTGGTAAATTTAGCATTAGTGATATTTATTCGCAGTTTTTTGTCTTCTGTGGGACCAACAAACAACATGCCGTGTCTGGCGAGTCTAGTTGGTGCCACACAATCAAACATATCTACGCCATGTTCTATAGCAATAAGTAAATCTGCTGGTGATAAGCCAACACCCATAGCATAATGTGGTTTGTTTTCCGGGATAAGCGGATATACCCAGTCCAAAATATCTTTAGTCGCTTCCATATTATACCCAATCGATTCTCCGCCAATCGCAATGCCGTCAAAATCTAAACTGGAAATATATTTTGCGCTCTCTTCGCGTAAATTTTTGCGATTTGAACCTTGAATAATACCAAAAATAAATTGGCGATAGCCGTGATGGCTTGTATTTTTTTGGTGTTCAGCCAAAGACCGCTCTGCCCAGCGGTGAGTGCGTTCCATAGCTTCGCGCACATATTTTTCTTCAGCGCTATCAGGTGTGCACTCATCAAAAGCCATAATAATATCCGCGCCAAGTTTGTGTTGGGTGTCTATGGCCGATTCAGCAGTAAATCTATGTTCGCTGCCATCTATATGAGAACGAAAAGTAACGCCGTCTTCATCAATACTGACCAATTTTTTGTTATCTAGTTCGGCATTTTTTTGTAAACCTAAACTAAATACCTGAAATCCGCCACTATCGGTAAGAATTGGTTTAGGCCAGTTCATAAATTTGTGCAATCCGCCAAAATTGTTTATCAAATCTTCACCAGGGCGAAGGTGTAAATGGTAGGTGTTGCTTAAAATAATTTGCGCAGACAAATTAGCCAGATCAGTTTGATCCAGAGTTTTGACTGTTGCTTGCGTGCCCACGGGCATAAAAATAGGGGTAGCAATATCGCCGTGATCCGTATGGATTATACCGGCGCGCGCGTTGGAATTTTTGTCTTTATGTTGCAGCTCAAAAAATGACATATGCCAGCATCATAGCTGATTTTGTATAAAAAATCAAGGTGTGCTATTATCTTCGTATGATTGATTTTCCTAAAGAATTAAATTCAGAACAATTGGAAGTAGTTTTGCACGGCGATGGGCCGTGTTTAGTTTTGGCTGGCGCGGGTAGCGGCAAAACCAGAGTTATTACTTATCGGGTAGCATATCTTTTAGAACAGGGAATTAGTCCAGAAAATATATTATTAGTTACTTTTACCAATAAAGCAGCCGACGAAATGATTCGCCGTATGCAATCCCTTACCGGCATACAAGAAAAATTACCTTGGGCCGGGACATTTCATCATATTGCTTATCGAATTTTGCGTCAGTATGCTCCGCTATTAGGGTATAAAAATAATTTTTCCGTATTAGATAGCGACGACAGCGAAGCGTTGTTAAAACTTTGTGCCAAGCCATTTAAATCATCAGATGGTGACAAAAGAAAATTTCCTTCAGCTTCTATTTTACAAAATATTATTAGTTTTAGCCGTAATTCGGAAACAACAGTGGCCGATGTTTTGGATTTAAAATATCCGCAGTGGCTGGTGGTGGAAGATCAGATAAAAAGTATTGCCGATGAGTATTATATAAAGAAGAAAGAGGCCAACGCCATGGATTTTGATGATCTGCTGACTAATTTTTTGTTATTGCTAAACAGCGACCAGGTTTTGCAAAAATATTCCCAACAATTTAAATATATTTTGGTAGATGAGTATCAGGATACAAACAAAATTCAGGCTTCGATAATAAAAAAACTGGCTTCGGCCCATAATAACTTGTTGGTGGTGGGGGACGACGCCCAAAGTATTTATTCTTTCCGCGCAGCGGATGTGCAAAACATTTTACAATTTGAAAAAGATTATCCGAGCGCAAAAATTTTTAAACTAGAAACAAACTATCGTTCCAGCCAAGAAATTTTACAATTGGCCAATGAAGTTATTTCCAATAACGTTAAACAATATAAAAAAGAATTAAAAACTGTTTTGCAAAGCGGTCTCAAACCGAGCTTGCATCCGCAAATGGATCAAGCGGGGGAGGCTGAATTTGTGGCCGGTAAAATTTTGGAGCTGATTGAAAACAATACTCCGGAAAACGAAATTGCCGTATTGTTTCGCGCTGCCTATCATTCGCAGATGTTGGAATTGGAACTGGTAAAAGCCGGTATTGCCTATGATTATCGCGGGGGTCTAAGATTTTTTGAGCGCGCACATGTTAAAGATGTTTTGGCATATTTACGAATATTAAATAATTTTGCCGACACAGCCGCCTGGATGCGGGTGCTGATGCACGAAGAGGGTATTGGTCCAGCTGCAGCACAAAAAATTGTCGAAGCGCTCAAGAGTGCAACAAATGTAGAAGATGTAAAGGTTATTGGCCAACAAGTTTTGGGAGAAAAAGCCAAAAATGGTTGGTATAATTTTGTCCGTATTTGGGAAGCAATGCTCGGCACCAGCCGTACGGATACCGCGGCACTCATTGATTCTATTATAAACTCACCTTATAAGGACTATTTGGAAGGGGAGTTTATAGACAGCAAAGACAGATTGGAAGATATATCCCAGCTGCAAGTTTTTGCGAATAAATATAATGAACTGGAACAATTTTTGGCTGAGGCAAGTTTGCAGGAATCTTTTAATATTAGAGGTGGTGGAAAAAGCGCAGATCAAAGCGGGCCGAAAGTAGTTTTGTCTACAATTCATCAAGCCAAAGGTTTGGAATGGTCGGCTGTATTTATTATAAATTTATCTAGCGGCGCTTTTCCAAGTGACCGCGCTTTTCGTGAGCCAAATGGATTGGAAGAAGAACGCCGTTTATTTTATGTGGCCATTACTCGCGCCAAAAAACATTTACACCTTACATATCCTATGGCTGGCGGGGGATTTGGCGATTCTATGTCCGGACCCAGCCTGTTTTTAGGAGAAATAAGTTCGGATTTGCTTGATGACCATTCTTTATTATCCGGTAACGGCCTAGTATTAAATGATGAAGAGGCGGGAGTAACTTACGAATCCGAAGACAAGCCTTTGCGTATTACTCCAGGCAGTTTTTTGCGGAGTATAGATGATTTGTAAGGATCTTGACATTGTATTACAGTTGTATTACAATATATCTGTAATCTAATTTTAATATATATTTATGCGACAAGTTCTTAGCTTATCTTTGCCTATCACTGATGTCCGACAGATCAAAACTTTTGCTAAAAAACGCGGCTATAGTTCGGTGAGTTCTTATGTAAAATATTTACTTAAGGCTGACGAAGATTTAATTTCTGAAACTGAGTTATTAAAAACAGTAAAACACGCGCGCAAAGAGTATCGCGCCGGTAAATCAATCAAAGCCAAATCGCTAGCTGATTTGGTATGATGGTAAAAGCAATTTTGTATTCTTCTGAATTTGTAGCTGAATTACGCAAATTGCCAAAGACGTTGTTGGCGTTGGCTATAAAAAAAGAAAAAATCTTCAAAGACAACCCCTTGCATCCATCGCTACGGCTTCATGCTTTGCAAGGAAAATTAAAGGGATTGTGGTCAATTTCGATAACCGGCAGTTATCGTATTATTTTTGAACGCCAAGCCAATGGTGATATTTTGTTTATCTCCATCGGTAAACACGATATTTATCGGAGTTTGTAGCCCTTGACTTTTTCTGGTCCTTACTATATAATCTTTCTAGAACGCAGTAAGTCTCGTGGCTGAGCAATAAAACGTTCAGTTTTTTATTTATCACGGATTGCACGGGTTAATAAAAAATTTTACCAATTTAATCAAAATTTTCAAATTAGTTAAATCAATGACATTATGCCTACAATAAATCAACTTATCCGCAAAGGTAGAACTAGCAAGGTACGCAAAAGCAAAGTGCCTGCTTTGCAATTTACAGTAGATAACTTGCACAGACGCAAAACATATTTTGCTAAAGGAACTTCTTTTAAGAGAGGTGTCTGTACAAAGGTATATACAACCACTCCAAAAAAACCAAACTCAGCTTTACGTAAAGTTGCCAAGGTGCGTCTTTCCAATGGTATGGAAGTTATCGCATATATTCCTGGAGAAGGACACAACTTACAAGAACACTCTATCGTCTTACTTCGCGGCGGCCGTGTAAAAGACTTGCCTGGTGTGCGCTATCATATAGTGCGCGGTGTTTATGATGCTCAAGGTGTAGAAGGCAGACGCAAAGGCCGCAGTTTGTATGGTGCCAAGAGACCAAAGGCAGCGAAGAAATAATTCATACTTCATAATTCTAAAATAATATGAGAGGTGGACAACAAGATTATAAACGAGTCATAGCCCCGGATCCAAAATATGGTAGCGTAGCGCTGGCCAAATTTATCAATCACATCATGGAAAGAGGAAAGAAAACACTCGCTCAAACGATTGTTTATTCTGCTTTTGATAAAATTATTGCTGCCAAAAAAGATCCAATGAAAGTTTTTGAAGAAGCTATTAAAACTGTACAACCTCAGGTAGAAGTACGTTCTCGCCGAGTAGGTGGAGCCAACTACCAAGTACCAATGCCAGTTAGCGCTAGCCGCCAAAATGCTTTGACTTTCCGCTGGATTGTAGAAGCAGCTCGCAACAAAAAAGGCCAGGCAATGGCTGATAAATTAGCTACAGTATTACTCGACAGCGCTCAAGGCGTAGGTGATGCTATCAAGAAACGCGACGATGTACACAGAATGGCTGAAGCTAACAAAGCTTTTGCTCACTTTGCTCGCTTTGCGAAATAAAATAATTTATATTTATGCCTCGTGATTTCTCTTTAGATAAAACCAGAAATATCGGCATCATGGCGCACATCGATGCTGGAAAAACTACAACTACAGAACGTGTTTTATTTTACACTGGTAAAAAGCACAAAATCGGTGAAGTGCACGAAGGTGCTGCCGAAATGGACTGGATGGAACAAGAAAAAGAACGTGGTATTACTATTACTTCTGCTGCGACCACCTGTTTTTGGAAGGGTCACCGCATCAATATTATCGATACTCCTGGCCACGTAGACTTTACTGTAGAAGTAGAGCGCTCTTTGCGCGTGTTAGACGGCGCAGTTGCGTTGTTTGATAGTTCCCAGGGTGTAGAACCACAGTCCGAAACTGTTTGGCACCAGGCTGATAAGTATAATGTTTCCCGCATTGCTTTCGTAAACAAGATGGACAAACTTGGAGCCGACTTCTTTATGAGTCTTGCTTCTATTCAAGAAAGATTGTCCAAAAATGCTGTTGCCGTACAATTGCCAATTGGTGCAGACAGCACCTTTTCCGGATTAGTAGATTTAATTGAAGAGAAAGCATATAAATTTGAAGGCACACACGGAGAAAATATTGTCGAAATCCCTATTCCAGACGACATGAAAGAAATGGTAAAGGAATATCGTGAAAAAATGATTGAAAAAGTTTCCGAAGCTACTGATGAATTAACTGAAAAGTTTTTAAATGGCACAGCTTTGACTGTTGATGAAATTAAAAAAGCGATTAGAGCTTTGGTTTTGGAGAGCAAAATGTATCCAGTGCTTTGCGGTTCCGCGCTTGGCAATATCGGTGTGCAGTTCATGCTTGACGGAGTAACTGCTTACCTTCCTTCTCCATTAGATATTCCACCGTTAAAAGGAATAGACCCGGACACAGAAGCTGAAAAAACTTTTAAAGCTGATGATAACGAACCGTTTTCCGCTTTGGCTTTCAAAATCGCTACTGATCCATTTGTAGGTAAATTAATTTTCTTCCGCGTTTATTCCGGTCATGTTTCTGCTGGTAGTTATCTCTACAATAGCAGCAACGGTACTAAAGAACGTTTGGGCAGAATCGTGCGCATGCACGCCAACCACCGCGAAGATGTGACTGATGTTTACGCCGGTGAAATTGCTGCCGCTATTGGTTTGAAGTCTACCTTTACCGGAGATACACTTTGCGAAGAAGATCATCCGATAATTTTGGAAAAAATTGTTTTCCCAGAACCAGTTATCTCTATTGCTATTGAACCAAAAACAAAAGCTGACCAAGAAAGAATTGGTATGGCTTTGCAAAAAATGACCGAAGAAGATCCAACTTTCCGCGTCCGCACCGATGAAGAAACACTACAAACTATTATTTCCGGCATGGGTGAATTACACTTGGATATTATCGTAGACCGCATGCGCCGTGAATTTAAAGTGGAAGCCAATGTTGGTAAACCGCAAGTAGCTTACAAAGAAACAATCAAATCTTCTGCTGAAGCTGAAGGTAAATACGTCAAACAGTCTGGTGGCCGCGGTCAGTATGGCCATTGCTGGTTGAAGGTAGAGCCACAGGAGCAGGGAGCTGGTTATGAATTTGTGGATGAAGTAAAAGGCGGTGTGATTCCAAAAGAATTTATTCCAGCTATTGAAAAAGGTGTTAAAGCATCGCTTACCCGCGGTATCCAAGCTGGTTTCCCAGTCGTGGATGTCAAAGTTACAGTTTATGATGGTTCTTACCACGAAGTAGATTCTTCCGAACAAGCCTTCAAGATGGCTGGTTCTATGGCCTTCCAGGCTGCCTGCAAGAGAGCTAACCCAATGATTATGGAACCGATAATGAAAGTAGAAACCGTAACTCCGGAAGTTTCTATGGGCGATGTGATTGGTGACTTAAATTCCAAACGCGGACAGATTCAAGAAATGTTTGATCGCGGACAGATGAAAGTTGTGAAGGCGATTGTGCCTCTAGCCAACATGTTTGGTTATGCTACCACCTTACGCAGTATTTCTCAGGGCCGCGCCAGCTACTCTATGGAATTTGGCCATTACTCTGAAGTACCAAGTAACGTAGCCGCAACAATTATTGCCGGGACACAGAAGTAAGACTTGACTTGAAAAACAACTCTCACCCGAGGGTTGTTTTTGTATTTTACTTTCACACCACAGCCGGGCTCATGTTGTGAAATAATAATTTGACAAAAAAATCAATCGTTGACAATTCTAGTTTTTTGGTTTACACTGCCTGCTAATAATACAAATCGGGCCAATAGCTCAGCTGGCTAGAGCGCTTCCATGGCATGGAAGAGGTCCGGGGTTCAAATCCCCGTTGGTCCACATTAAAATTATTTATGTCTTTATCCGTTGGAATAGTCGGTTTGCCAAATGTAGGCAAATCAACTTTGTTTAATGCGCTTACCCGAAGCAAGCAGGCAGAAGCGCAAAATTATCCTTTTTGCACCATCGACCCCAATGTCGGTGTGGTTGAAGTGCCTGACGCCAGACTGCAAAAGTTATCGGAAGTTTCCAAATCTCAAAAAACTATACCTACAGTTATAGAATTTGTGGATATTGCTGGTTTGGTAAAAGGAGCGTCCGAAGGCGAGGGTTTGGGGAATAAGTTTTTGTCACATATCCGTGAAGTTGACGCTATTGTACAAGTTGTAAGATCGTTTAGCGACAGTAATGTGATTCATGTAAATAACAAAGTTAATCCGCAAGAAGATGCCGATGTTATAAACTTGGAATTGGTTCTGGCAGACTTGCAAACAGCTACAAAAAAACTTGCTACTGTGAAGCGTGACGCTAAAGGCGCGGCAGCTAAAGATTTTCAAAAACAACTCGAATTATTTATCAGGGTAGAGGCGCAATTGCAGGCTGGCAAACCGGCCCGGGATTTAGAATACAATGAAGACGAAACTTTGTGGATGAAAGAGCTACAGCTTTTGACCATGAAGCCGATGTTATATGTAGTAAATGTTGATGAAGGGGGTAAAGCCGCCCAGATAGATGAAAAAACTCCGCAGATAGAAATATCTGCCAAGCTGGAAGCCGAACTGGTCGATTTGAATGAAGAAGAAGCCAAGAGTTATTTGAAAGAGTTGGGATTAAATGAAGCAGGTTTGGATAGATTGATTACTGCTAGTTATAAGTTATTGGATTTAATAACTTTTTTTACTTCCGGTGAACCAGAGACTCGGGCCTGGACAGTGAAACGCGGCGCCAAAGCGCCAGAGGCGGCGGGTGTGATACATACGGATTTTATCAAAGGATTTGTAAAAGCAGATGTAGTGAATTGGCAAGATTTTGTCGATGCCGGAGGCTGGAGTAAAATTAAAGAAACCGGAAAGATGAGATTAGAAGGCAAGGATTATGTCGTAAAAGATGGAGACCTGTGTTACTTCCACATTAGCGCTTAACAAACCGCCAAATTTCTCTGGCTACTTTTTGGTTGGGGCGGGAGTAAACAAGACGTAGTTGGTCTTCGAAAAATGGTAGGGCTACAAACCCTATTTTTTCTATTTCATTTTTACAATCAATAGTAATCCATTCGTTTGCAAATTTAAAGCGGGGGATAATAAAAACAACCTTGCCTTTTGGTTTTAGAATCTGGTTAAACTGCTGGAAGGCTTGCAGGTAGAGATTCTTAAGCTGTTTCGCTTGACTCGCCAGCTCCTGTTTTGTTTCTTGGCCGCGCAGCGGTTTGCCGAGGTACGGTTCGGTCACAATGGCGTCTATAGAGTTGGCGTGAATATTTTTGGAAAGCTCTGTCGCTTCACTTTTAAATATTTTATGGCTTGGTAACTCCCGTTTGAATTTTGTGGCAATCCAATCAATATTTACCTTTGTATCTGCTACCGCTTTTTCGGAAATATCACTGCCAATTAAGTTTTTGTATTCCAAAAGCAATGCTTCACTTAAAATTGTGCCTGATCCGCAAAATGGATCGAGTAGTATGGAGTTTAAAGGAGTTTGCGCCAAATTTATCATGATTATAGCCAATTTTGGCGGCAACATGCCGCTCAGGTCGTCGCGGCCGGGCCGGCCAAAATCTCGGGCGCTAAATTGCTCAAAAGGCTGGACCGCCTCTGTTTGAGCGACAGAAAAAGTGTTGTCGGGATTTTTTTGGATTAAAAATTCTCGGCCGCGGCCAGTCAAATTATTTTTTTCTACAGTTACCGAAGAGAGCGCCTCTTCCTTATTTTCTACGTATCTGACGGAGTACCCTTCCGTTTTTAAAAACTTTTTTATTTGTAGGCCAATAATTTTTATTTCTTTTAATGTTATGTTAGTGATATTGTAGAAGCTAATACCAAAGTTTATTTTACCACTAACGGTTTTTAGCTCGTCAACAATTATTTTTTCTAAATCTTTTTCTTTAATGTTTTCAGCCAATTCTCTGGCTATTTTTATAGTGCCGCCCAAGCGGTTTATTATTTTTTTCGGTTCACAACTAATTTCCGCCTTTAAAATTTGGGTGGAGTAATCATATTTTTTTAAACCTAAAACCGCGTCTATCTCAGCCGCGGCGATTAACGACTCTCTTCCCAAAACGAACCAGAATCTGGTATTTGGCGCGGGTGGTTTCATAGTTTAATAGAAAGGTGTGTTTTAAGTGGATGTGCCGACGCTGGTATTATAGTAGAAGATGTTTCTGATATTAGGCGGAAAGTCTTCTAGCTGCTTTTTTTTGGTAATGGCATTTTCGGCTTTTTGGTAAGCCTGCAAATCCAAGTCATAAATGTTTAGATTTGTTCTTAGAGAAACAATGGCATTGGCATTGGCTATGGTACTATAAATGTTCTGATAAATAAAGTTATAAGTAAACATGGCCCCAAAAATTAGCAATCCAATTATTATGATATTAAACAAGCGCCAGAACCCATACCTTCCTTTGTATGTTATGGGGATAGGTAATTTGTTAATTAACATATAGTTCAATAGTAAGATTAAGGTTGGTGATTTGGTCACCATCGCTGTTTTTGGTGAAAGCCGGGGTAAATTGCATTTGATTTATGTATATAAAATAGTCGGAAGTTTCCAGTTCGGCGATATGCTTGAGTATGTCATTATATTTTCCGCTAAGACTCATGGAGATGCTGGCAATCCGTCCGCTGGTTACTTTATCAAGGGTAGAATTGCTAATTGTTTGAGTAACATTGTGTTTCGCAGATAGAGTTTCTAAAAAGGTAATCAATTTAAGTTCATCGCCGGATTTGAATAAAAAAGGATCAAATTTAGACATGGAGGCTTTAATCTCGGCTAACTTTTTTCTGGTAACATGAGAACGCAAAGATTGTTCATATTTTTGTTCCAAGAATATTCTTAATTTATAACTCTCATCGGCAGTCTTTTTGATGTAGTTTAAGGTTGGAACGAATACGCCAAATATTATGATAAGAGTAAGCAACGATAGAATGCTTACCCAGACTATTGTTTTTTTTGTTAAATCAAGTCTTATGAGTAACATATTGCTATTCTTCTTCTTTTATGACCGGTTTTTTAGCCGGAGGAGGAAGATTATCTTTTAAAGAAAGATTTTTTAGCTGAGCTTTAAATTCAAAATTAACATTTTCTTTTTGAAATAATTGTGAAGCCGGGGTTTCTACTTTGCTTATCCAAGTGATTTGATTTAGTACGTCCTGATAACGAAGCAAGGCCGACCGGGTGATGGCTGTGCCATTTATTGTTAGTGTTTGCGCCGGACGGTTTATGCTTAAGGAATTTATTTTTATATCGTACGGCAGTGAATTTATCAGCTCCTTTAGTTTGGGCGTAACAGGGGCAAAATTTTGATTGGCCAAATTAATACTTCGTATTAAGTTATTTATATTTTTTACATCCTGGTTATAAGTATAATATTCGCGATTGATTGCCGCTGCGCTTTCGGCCAAGATAGCAAAATCTTTTTCCAGAAAAATCCAGCCCCAGATAAGGGTAGTGGCCAAGATTGAACCGATGAAAATAATTAGCTCCAAGATGTCTTTTATTAACAAAAAGTTGACCACATATTCCAAGCGATTTTTTTTCATTACCGGTAATAAGTTTAAATCAATGTTCATCATAGGCTTAAGGACACTTATAATTTTTGGTAATTGCTATTTTGTAGCGGATTTTGGATGGCTTTTAGGGCCAAACCAATAGCGCAGGCCAGAGGCAGGCTTTTGTTTGGATCAAAATCGTATAGTTTTTTGTTGCGTAAATTTTTCCAAGGATGGCCTGGATGAGCGGCAATCTTTAGCTGCCGGGAAATAAAATTGTCTATATTTTCCCAGGCGGCCATGCCGCCGCACAGGGTAATGCGACTGACTGCGTTAGTATTATTAAAATGTTCTTTGTAAAAAAGCAAAGTGATTTTGAGTTCATTTATTAAATTTTCAGCTATACCAGACACGGCGGTTAGATATTTTGGATTATGAGAGTCATATTTAAGACCATTTTTAATTTTTAATTCTTCAGCCCGGCTATGTTCTATTTTTAATTCCTGCGCAATCGCCGCGGTTACCAGCTCTCCGGAGAAATTTAAAGTAGTGCTGAATTGAATACTATTGTTGTCATAGATTATCAAACTGGACCTGGTGCCGCCCAAATCCAAGATAGCGCGCGCTTGACCAGAGTAGTCTTTATCGGCAGTAATCATCGATCTGGCCAGCGCGGCAGATTCTACTTCCAAAGCTATGGGGTTGAGCCCCACACTTTCCAACAGATAAGTATAGGAATCAGCCACTACTTTTGGTATGGCACCGATTAAAACCTGTTTTTTTTTGGTATTATCCGTAGGTGTAATTACCTGCCAATCTAAATAGGTGTCTTCCAATTCAAAAGGCAGATGTTTTTTTGCCTGGTAGGCCACATCTACCGAGGTAAGTACATTGTCGCTGCTTTCTACATCGATTAGTTTTAAAAAAGTTTTTGGTTCCGGCAGATTGGCCACTACCCAGGAAGAATTTACGGGTTTAAAAATACCACCCTCCTTGCCGAGCAGATATAATAATTTTTTGCGTACCAGTTCAGGCTGCTGTATTTCTCCGCCTGCTATCAGTCCTGGGGGCAGGGAAGTGAAGCGCAATTCTTTAATCTTAAAATACTGCCTTTCATAAAAGGGGGAGGAAGATAGCTGTATTAATTTTATGGATAAATCCCCGATTTCCAAGCCGAAAGCGCCGGAGAAGGGGTTGCGCAGTAACATACTAAATAGTTTGTGATAAAGAGTACATTGGCATAATTACGGCGACAGCAATACCCGCCACAGCCAAGCCCAAAGCTAAAATTATTATCGGTTCAATGATGGTGGTAAAGTTTTTCATGGTCGTGTCCACTTCATTGCCATAAAATTCAGCCAGTTCACGCAACATGTCTTCGGTTTTGCCAGACCTTTCTCCAACCATTATCATTTCTGTTACCATAGGCGGGAATATTTTGGGAAATTGGCGCAGAATGTCAGACAAGGATTCTCCTTTTTTTAGGGATTCAGAAACACTTAATAAGCTTTCTTTATAAATTACATTGCCCAGCACTTCGGATGAAATACGGGCGGCATCGATAATGGGAATCGTGCTTTCTAGAAGAGAAGAAAGAGTGAGAGTAAACCGAGCCAGGTTAATTTTTTTGATAATAGGGCCAATAATTGGCAGTTTTAAATTTGCGGCATGGACAACTTTTTTAACTTTTGGCTTTTTTATCAGCCAAATACAGAGGATTACCAATATAATTATTACCGTCAACATCCACAGGCCATAGTTGGTGGTGAAATCGGTTATAAAAATTAAAATTCTGGTTGGTAACGGCAGTTCGGCGTCAAAATCTTTGAACATCACTAGCAGTTTTGGCAAGATAAAAACAACTACTTCTATGCTGATGCCGATCATGGCGATAACGATTACAGCCGGGTACATCATGGCGCCTTTGATACGCGAGCTAAGTTCGTGGCTTTTTTTCATTTGTACCGACACTTGTTCCAAAGCTGTTTCCATTTTTCCGGCAGTTTCTCCGGCGGCAATCATACTGACATAGATGGCCGGAAAAATTTTTGGATACATAGCCAGAACCTCGCTAAGCTGCATGCCTTTTTCAACGCCATCTTTAATTTCGCCAATAACTTTTTTTAGTTTTTTATTTTCTATTTCTTCGTTTAAAATACGCAAAGCGTCAATTAGCGACAGGCCAGCTTTGACCATCGTTTTTAGATGGGAGACAAAAAGAATTTTTTGCATTACCGGCACCCAGGTAAGATGATCGGAAATCCAAGTATTTATTTTTTGTTCAAGGGCGGATGGTTGTCTCGGTTGTTTAGGCATAAATTTATATTTTATTCTTTTGTTACTCGCAATACTTCGGCAATAGCAGTAGTTCCCATTTTTGCTTTTACCAAACCGTCTTCAAGCATAGTAATCATGCCGTGTTCGCGGGCGTATTTTTTTATATCATCGGCTGTGGCGTGAGCGTTAATCATTTTTATTAATTCTTCGTCAATTTCCAAAATTTCGTAAATACCAACTCGGCCTTTATAGCCGGTTTGGCCGCAACGATTGCAACCTTCACCTTTGAAAAAAGCAATTTTTTCTACATCACTACCTTCAGTTTTGTAATCTTTGGGTAAATTATCTTTGAAAAGAGCTGAGATTTTTTTTACATCAAAGACTCGGCCTAGTTCGGAGGCCACGGATTTATCCAGGTAGTACTCTTTTTTGCAAAAAGGGCAAATTTTGCGAACTAAACGTTGAGCTACCACGATATTGGTGGTGTAAGCTACCAAAAATGGCGGAACTCCCATATCTACCAAACGAGGCAGAGTAGTGGGCGCATCGTTTGTATGTAAAGTAGACAACACCAAGTGTCCGGTCATGGCCGCATGGATGGAAATTTCGGCTGTTTCCTGGTCGCGGATTTCTCCAACCATGATAATGTTTGGGTCTTGACGCAAAAAAGAACGCAGTCCCGAGGCAAAGGTAAATCCAACTTTTGGATTTATTTGGCTTTGGTTTACACCTTGAATTCGGTATTCTATCGGGTCTTCAATGGTGGAAATATTTACATCCGGCTGGTTTAAAATTCCTAATATAGAATACAAGGTAGTAGTTTTACCTGAACCCGTAGGGCCTGTAACCAGTATCATACCATAAGGTTTTTTAATAGCAGCCTCAACCAATTTTTTAGGGCCATCCAAAAATCCAAGTTGGTCCAAAGTCAGCGGTTTTGCTCCTTCGTGCAGAAGACGCATCACGATTTTTTCGCCATCATAGACTGGGATAATAGAAACGCGGAAAGCCATTTTTTCGTCTTGGATCTGTACCTTGAAACGGCCATCTTGCGGGGCCATATGTTCATCTATTTTTAGATTTGATAGAATTTTTATTCTGGCAATTAAGCCATTCTGGACATTTTTTGGTAAAGTCATGACCGCCTTTAGGACACCATCAATACGGTAGCGTACCACTAATTCTTTTTCTGCCGGTTCGATATGGATATCAGACGCGCCTTCATAGACAGCATGTTCCAAGATGCTGTTTACTATATTTATAGTCGGTATTTCTTCGGCAGCTTTCTTTAGGTCGCCGCCAGCCACCACTTCACCCTTTGTGCTGTCTTGGACAACGCGCAAGTCATCTTCCAGTTCGGCATGATAGCGATGCAAGGCTTCTTTTAAGTCCCCTGGGGAAGTAATAAAGACCTTTGGTTCTAAGCCGGTTTTACGGCGTAAAAATTCTATGGTTTGGATATCTGTTGGGTCGGCCATGGCCAACTTAAGCTCATTTTTTTCTTTGTCAAAGGCTACCACCTGGTGAGCTCCAGCTACTGGTCCGGGGATTAAGTTTAAAATTTCCTTTTTTATTTCTTTACCCTTTAGGCCAATATATGGCACTTGCAGGTATTCTCCAGTTTTTTCGTATAAATCTGTTTCATTTACGATGCCATCGTTAATCAGAGTTTCTTCAAAACCTTTATTCATTTTTTCTGATTTTTCTTGGGCAGCCTTCCAGCTGGCAGTATCACCAAGTTTGTATTTTTTTAAGACAGTTTTGAGGGTTTTTGGTAAAAGCATAAAACGGCCTAAATTGGGAAATTATTGTAAGTTTTACAGGTTTAATTATACCATATTACAGGCAGTCCTCCAATTCTTGACTTTTTTCCAACTTATTGCTATTATAAGCGGGCCTTTGGAATAGTATCTAACATATAATTTAACACATAAAACTGTATCCCTACTATGAAGAAATACGAATTGTTACTGGTTTTACCCGGTACTTTAGATGAAAAAGAAGCCGAGAAACAAGTACAGGAAATAAAAGCGTCCGTAAGCGCTAACAGCCAGGATTTAGAATTAAATAATCTTGGTAAAGTACGTTTGGCCTATCCTATCAAACAGATAAGATATGGTTATTATTACACTTTAGTTTTTAATGCTGAGCCGGAAGCAGTAAAATTGATTTCCGAAAAATTAAGACTAAGAGCCGATGTATTGCGCAGCATGATTTCTCACTTTAATACCAATGTTACAGCTGCTAAGAAAATTGTTTATAGCACTAATGAAGTTGGGGTTACTACCATGATGGAAAAAGAATCTGGATCAGTTAAAGAAGAAAAACTTCGCAGTGAAGTTTCTTCCCCAGCTCCTAAGGTGGACTTAAAAGCAATTGATGAAAAGTTAAACGAAATCTTAGACAGTGATATAATTCCGGGAGTTTAAAACTTATTTCATTCATTCATTTCGAAATATGGATCTAAACAAAGTTATGATAATCGGTCGTTTAACTCGCGACCCAGAACTCAGAAATACACCAAATGGCAAAGCTGTAGCCACCATTAGTTTGGCAACCAACAGAACTTGGGCAGATGCCAACGGTCAAAAACAGAAACAAACTGAGTTTCATAATGTAGTGCTTTGGTCCAAATTAGCCGAAATTGCCAATCAGTATTTACGCAAGGGTGGAAAAGTATACATGGAAGGACGATTGCAGACCCGCGAATGGACTGGCCAAGATGGAGTAAAGAGATACCGTACCGAAATTGTTGGTGAAAATATGATAATGCTTGATTCCCGTCCGGCCGGAACTGGTTCCAGCTCTGGTATGTCTAATGAGCCAACAATGATGCCCGAAGCGCCGCAGGAAGTAATCGAGGAAGTAAAAGTAGAAGATATACCATTTTAGAAATTTTTAATTTAAATTATGCAGAACGAGAAAGAACAAATAAAAGATAAAGCTTGTTATTACTGTGTAAACAACAAATTGATTGTTGATTACAAGGATATCACTGTTTTGAGACGCTTTGTATCTTCTTACATGAAGATTGCTCCACGCCGACGCAGTGGCTTGTGCGCTAAACACCAACGACAGGTGGCCACAGCCGTAAAGAGAGCTAGACAAGCATCCCTTATACCATACACAGCCTAAATAAAAGCCCCGCGAGGGGCTTTTGAAGTTGAAGTTTATGTCTACTTGGTCTGATCTAAAAAATAACCATAGATTGAAAAATATCTATGATACCCGGATTAATATTTTACGTTTAATCCGTGAATTTTTTTGGTCGCTTAATTTTGTGGAAACTGACACGCCTATTGCGATAAAAAATCCCGGCCAAGAGCCGTATTTAAATCCAGTACCAGTAATATTTTACGATCCAGTCGGCAAAGCAGAAAACTTTTATCTGCATACTTCTCCGGAATTGGCGATGAAAAAATTGTTGGCTGCCGGTTATGAAAAAATATTTCAGATTGTAAAATGTTTTCGCAATTATGAATCTTTTGGCGGCAATCATAATACCGAATTTACTATGATTGAATGGTACAGATCTCCGGGCAAGTATCAAGATATTATGGATGATACTGAAAATTTGTTTAAGTTTGTTGGTGAAAAATTAAATAAAAAAACTGTCAGATGCAATGATAAAGAAATAAATATTTCTGGTAAATGGGAACGCCAGAGTATGAAAGAAATTTGGCAGAAATTTATCAATGTTAATCTGGATGATTATTTGGATATTTCTAGCTTAAAAAAATTGGCCGAAGATAAAGGATATAAGGTAGATAAGGCGGATGCCTACGAAGATATATTTTTTAAGATATTTTTGAATGAAATCGAACCGCATCTGGGAAATGAAACACCAATTTTTGTTTATGACTACCCGGCGCAGATGACCTCCTTATCGCGTTTGTGCGAAAATGATCCTAGATATGCGGAAAGATTTGAATTATATATCGGTGGTCTGGAGCTGGCCAATGCATTTGGGGAGCTCACCGATGCCAAAGAACAAAAAGATCGTTTGGAAAATGATAAAAAATTACGTGGCGAATTAGGCAAACCTACCTGGCCAGTTGATCCAGACTTTATTGGGGCTTTGGAGTCTGGCATGGCCCCAGCAGGGGGTATTGCTTTGGGAGTGGATCGTATGGTACTATTATTTACCGGAGCGAAAGATTTAAACGAAGTAATATTTAATTCAGTAAGTGATCAATTATCTAATTAATTTGTATGGCTTCAACTTCAGAAGTTAAAAAAGGAATAGTGATACGCGGACCCAACGACCTGTTTGTAGTAGTTGAATTTCAACACGTAAACCCGGGTAAGGGTGCCGCTTTTGTGCGTACCCGCATGAAGAGTCTAAGTACCGGCAAAGTGGTAGAAGTAACCTACAAAACCAGCGAAAGCGTGGATATTGTGCAGGTAGACTTCCGAACCATGCAGTTTTTATATAAGGACGGCGACAATCTGGCCTTCATGAATATGGAAAATTATGAACAGATAGAGATGAATAGTGATTTAGTAGGCGACGAAGCCAAGTATCTAAAAGAAGGACTCGATGTGGTTGTAGGGCTATATGAAGGCCGACCGGTAAATGTGCAGATACCAAAGAAAATAAAGTATAAGGTAGTGGATGCCCCGCCAGCTGTTCGTGGAGATAGTGCTACCGGTAATGTTACCAAAGAAATAACTTTGGATAACGGGCTCAGAGTACAGGCACCAATATTTATAAAAGAAGGCGAAGAGGTTCTGATTAACACTGAAACTGGCGAATATTCGGCCAGAGCATAAAAGTATAAAACAGGGCGAGAATAATCTGCCCTGTTTTTTATTCGTATCTTGTCTAAAGGGATAAACGACAGTATAATTTGATTGTATGGGTTACTTAAATTTATTATTATCAAGCAGGTTTGGAGTTGTGTTTTTTTGGTTAGCCGTATTTTTAGTTGTTTTTAATATTTTAAAATGGTTATTCATAAAAAAGGGAAAAGCACTTATCAAGTTTTTGTTTTCTCTCATTGTATCTATCGGTGAAGGCGTAAAAAATAATCGTTATATTCAAAATTTTTTTGGCCGTCATCCGGTACTGGCAGAATTTTTGAAACAAAGATTCGATTGGACAAAATTTAATGGATTAACACTTACAGTTTTGGTGTTCTTGCTAGGTTATGCAGGGATGGCATTTATAGTGACAGCCGTCGCTGTTTTTGTGACCGGGAATGCGTTAAGTGTAGATTTAAGTTTAGGGAATTTATTGCATGCTTTTCGTAATCCATTGTTGGTAAAAATTCTTTTGTGGGTTACTCTGTTGGGAAATTTTTATGTGGTGGCGCCAACGATCTTAGTAATTTTAGTTTTATTTTGGTTGTGGAATAAAAAAATTTATATTGTCCCGTTTTTGATTAGTGTGGGCGGCAGTTTTTTTGTCGGCACTGTAGCCAAGTATATTTGGCACAGACCCAGGCCGATGGAAGTGGCAGTGTACATAGAAAAGTCCGCGTCATTTCCGAGTTTGCATGCGGTTTTGGCCGTATCTTTGTATGGTTTTTTAGCTTATTTTTTTTGGAAATACTTCAAAAAATGGAAAAATAAAATAAATGCGTTATTTTTTGGTTTTTTGATAATTATTTTTATTGGTTTTAGTCGTTTATATCTGGGAGTACACTATTTAACGGATGTTTGGGCCGGCTACATGATTGGGCTTTTTTGGCTGGTAGCGGCCATTGGTTTGATAGAGTCAAAAAATATTACATTGTTTTCTTCAGATACATACACCGACGTCAAGTCAAGGCGTTTAAAAATTATTACAGCTATCTTACTAGGTCTGTTATTAGCTATTTATGTTGGTAAAGGTTTGAGATACAAGCCATTGTTTAATTTTGGCGGTGAGGAGGAAAGTTTTCAGCAGGTGCAGGAATCCAGAGCAGGGGAAATATTTGCTGATTATAAATTACCTAAGTTTACCGAAACCCTTTTGGGAAACCCTCAAGAGCCTATAAGTTTCGTGGTAGTTGCTGAAAATGATGATCATCTTATAAAATCGTTTCAGCGCGCCAATTGGTTTTTGGCTGAGAATGCTAATTTTCACTTCTTAGCGACAGCCTTTAAATCCATAGTTTTGAACAAGCCTTATCCTACAGCCCCCATGACGCCGTATTTTTGGCAGACATACACCAATGACTTTGGATTTCAACAACCAACCGAAGCAAATAGTGTTCGTTATCGGCATCATGCCAGATTTTGGCGAACAAATTTTAAAACCCCCGAAGGGAAAAGTATTTATGTGGGCATTACCAGTCTCGATACCGGAGTAAAGTGGTGGGGGATAACCCATAAAATAGATCCGGATATTGATAGCGAGCGGGACTATCTTTTTGATACTTTAAGCAAAGCTAAGGTGGCCAGCTTTTATGAAAAAAGACAGTTTGTAGATCCAGTGTTGGGTAAGAATTTTACCGGCGATCAATTTTTTACGGATGGAAAAGTTTATATAATATATTTAGAATAAGAATTAAAAAATACCCTTCGATGTTGAATCGAGGGGTATTTTTGTTTATTATTTATTTTTATTCCACTACTATTGTTCCCGTCATTCCCATATGGCCTACACCACAAGGCATACCACAGATAAATTTAAATGTACCAACTTTATCCGCGACAAATTCAATAGTTTTTGTTTCCTTAGGTTTAATTTCAGCGGTAATTCCAAAATCAGGAATAGAGATGCTGTGCTTTACATCCGAACTTGTTAGTTTTAATACAACCGTATCTCCCTTTTTAACTTTAATGACTGAAGGAGAAAAAGACCACTGTTTGGCAGTAATAATAAATTCTGTGCGCAGGCCAGCGGCTTTTACAGACTCTTCTTTAGTAAAATCCGCGTGGTTCGTAATGTTAAATTCTTGCATTATCACTTGTCGGTTTTTTATTACCGGGCCATCCACATCAGGTTCAAAGGTGCCTTTTTGTCCGCGATCATAGCGTAATACGGCAATCAGTGTTGGTGAAACCTTTGTTCTATCTATAGTAATCTTTATTTTTGAAGCAGCGCCAACCGATAGTGAAGTGTAGCCAATTACTGGCCCTAGTTGTCCGTTCTCTTTTTGATGGATCGCTATCCAGCTTTCCTGATCAGTAGAAGCGGTTTTAATAGTCAATTGATTGTTGTCGCCCAATGATTGATTGGAAACAGAAATTGACGGAGTTCCCATAGCCGACGGGCTTGGTTTGCTACAGCCAGCCCCCAAAAGTACGATAGCGCCCAGGGCTATGGCCGGAAAAAAGGTGGTTTTTTTACGCATATTTCTTTACTTAGTGAATAAAACGTATTGTATGGCTACTATACTGCTTATTGACTTTTTTGTAAAATCGGGTAAAATTAACAAAAATGCAGGTGTCATATAACGGCTATTATCCGAGTTTTCCAAACTCGTGACACGGGTTCGACTCCCGTCACCTGCTCAAGCCGCCAAGCGGTAGTTATTTCACAAACAACAAGGAAATTATGACAGATCTCTCAAAAGATACTTGCGAAGCATGTAACAAGCTGACTCCTAAGCTAAGCTGGACCCAAGCTAAGGAATTTTTGGGCCAACTACAAGGATGGAAGCTGGACGAAAAAAACCACCTACAAAAGCGATGGAAGTTCAAAGATTTTGCGACCGCTAAGAAATTGGTGGATGCAATTTCAGAGATAGCAGAAGACCCACAAGTAAAGCATCATCCAAATATTAACTTTGGTTGGGGATTTGTTGAAGTTACTGTTTGGACTCATGCCATTGACGGGTTAAGCAAGAATGATTTTATCCTAGCGGCAAAAATTGATACTTTGGTCATTTAACCACTCCATACGGGGTGGTTTGTTAATTAAATTAGAAAACTTTAAATTGACAAGCAGACGGCATATTGCTATAATAGAACCGTTGATAAATTATATATAAGTTTATATCATTGGTTCTCAATTTATGCGCCCAGATATAAAAACAGCCATAAAATTAAGGAAAGCAGGCAAAAGTTATAACGAAATAAGCAGAGTGTTAAAAATTTCCAAGAGCACCCTTAGCCTTTGGTTCAGAGATTATAAATGGTCTGATAAGGTAAAAATATCTTTACAGAAATTAGCTCGTGAGGGGGCAAGATTAAGAATGAAAAAGATGGGTTTAAAAAATAAAAAAGAAAGGATGCGCATGTATAGTCAAATGCGAAAAGAAGCATCACGTTCATATAAAATATTTCGTAAATACCCTTTATTTTTAGAGGGCCTAATGATTTATTGGGGGGAAGGAGATAATAAGTTGGAAAATGGTCAAATAAGAGTAGCTAACTCCAATCCTTTGCTGATTAAGAATTTTCATTTATTCCTTAAACGCTATTTGTCTTATTTGGAACCAAAAATAAAGATGTATTTAGTTTTGTATCCCGACTTGAGCGATTATGAATGTAAAAATTATTGGTCAAAAATTGTTGGATTACCGCTTGACAGATTTTTTAAAAGCCAGTATATTAAAGGACGCTCAACTAAAAGAACTTTGCCATTTGGTATAGGGACTATAATTATCACCAGCAGAAGGCATAAGGAAATTATCATGCGTTGGTTAGAATTAAGAAAAAAAGAAATACAGTTAGCGCGGGTCTAGTACAATGACTAGCGCGGGTGTCATATAATGGTTATTATATGTGCTTGCCAAGCACAAAATGGCGGTTCGATTCCGCTCACCCGCTCACAGCACGACTCATGATGCGTGCCAGCAAGATACACAGGTTGTATCATGATATATGTATCGTGCATCTTGCTAAAATAGCGGGGTAGAGCAATGGCAGCTCGCTGGGCTCATAACCCGGAGGTTCCCGGTTCAAGTCCGGGCCCCGCAACAAATAACAAAAAACCGCCTTTATTGGCGGTTTTTTGTTTAGGCTATTATGAAGGTTAGTCATTATATAATTCGTCTTTATAATACTGTTCGTACATTTCCCATAAAGACAAAAGCAGAGCCGTGATAATCGGCCCGATTATAAAACCGGAAATGCCAAAGAAAACCAACCCACCCAAGGTAGAGAACAAAATTAATAGGGGGTGCATTTGGGTGTCTTTGCCCACCAGAATAGGCCGGAGAAAATTATCTATCGTGGAAATTACTAGCGCTCCTACGATAATTATCAGGACTCCTTGCCAAATATTTCCCAGAATAAGCATGGTAAGCGCGGCCGGTAACCAGATTACATAAGAACCAAAGCCCGGTACCACCGAAAACAGCATCATTATAATTCCCCAAATCAAAGCGCCTTCAATTCCGGTGATATAAAATAAAAGTCCGCCCAATAAACCTTGGATGGCTCCCACAATGAGAGTGCCTTTTAAGACTGCGCGGGCAGTGGAGGTAAATTTCTTATATATAATTATTTCGTGTTTGTCACCTAAGGGAAAGATGTGCATCAATTTTTTTAATAATTTTTCTCCGTCTCTAAGAAAGAAGAAAAGAGTGTAAATCATTATGACAAACATTACTAAGAAAGTGAGAGAGTTTTGGGTTAAGTTTTTGGCAGCCGTGAAGATAAAATCGGTAATGGTTTTGGCGACTTCGGTAAGTCTGGCTGTCACTTGCTGTTCATCAAGATTAAGTTTATCTGTAACGGGGTTATTTTGTACCCAGTAAATTACGTTTTTAACAGTATTGACAATAGGGCCTTGGTTGTCGGAAAGGGAATCGTAAATTCTCAACGATTCATTTACTACCAGACCGCTCAAAAGAATTACCGGAATAATTATAATGACCAAAACAATAACTATCGTGGCCAAAGAGCTTAGGTTGGGATATTTAAATTTTGAATTTATTTTTTTAAAAACAGGATAAAAAATCCCGGCGATTATAGCTGCCCAGAAAATGGGATAAAAAAACGGTTTAATAATGTAAAAAAAGGCTATGGTAACCAGGATGAGGGCGGTGAAAAAAGTGATGTTTTTGAATCTAGAGAAATTCATATCCTATGAATCTTAAATATTATGAATATATTTTATCACGGTTTAGCGCTTTTTACAACCTAGCCGCGTTTTAAAACTTCCATAATTGTTTGTTTTGAAATTACCTTCAAGCCAATTATCAGCAGTCCATAAATACCCACGCCGATTAGAATAGACATAACAATGTTCATTGGTTGAAGTTTGTAAATTATCAATCCCATTATTGTGCTGGCTAATATAATTTTACCAAAAGTTTTGAAGCTAGGGATAAATTTGGCGTAATGGTTGGCCAAAATCATCAGTCCTAAACCGGCATATAATTCGGCAAAAATTGCGGCCATGGCTGCTCCATATATACCGTATCTGGGTATAAGGATGAAATAAGCGATGGTGGTAAGTACCGCGTCGGAGAAATAGATCCACATGGCCTGACGTTGGCGATCTATGGCCAGAGCCATATAGCCAAAGATATTGCCAAACGCAATTCCTAAAATGGCAATAGATAAAAATTGTAGAATTCTGCCGGAGTCAACGAATTCTTTACCGGCAACGAGTGTCATTATCGGGTTGGCCAAGACAATTATGCCGGCCACCATTGGTACCAAAAATAGAGTCACCAAATCCAGACTCATCTGGTATTTCTTTTTAAATTCATCGGTTAAATTTCTAGACCAGGCAAATGTTACCAGCGGCATCATAATACCCATAATCATCCAGGCGCTCTGGGTAATTACATCTAAGATGCGATAGGCTGCGCCATAGAGAGCTACATCAGTTTGTGATGTATATAGCGGTAAAATTACCCGGTCTCCTTGCAGATAAAAGGCGTTAAAGATTACCGTAGTGGCTGTAGGCCAAATTTTTTGGAAAATATTTTTGACTATTGTTTTGTCCAGAGAAAATTTTACACCCGGAGTTTTTTGCCAGAGATAAAAAGTATAAATCACAGATGCTAAAGTGATAACGGCCATGGCTGGCAAAAAGCCATAATTTTTAACAGAGATAAGAAGTAATCCAGCAACTAAAATAACACGTCCTAGAATTTCACCGGTCATTTGTACGGCCATTTTGAGAGCAGATTGGCAGTAGCCGATAAAAATTTGGTTTACCGAGATAGCGAAAAACGATAAGGCCATTATAGCCACAGCTAGTTTGATAGGCGCAGGATAAGGGAATAGCAAAATAATTAGTGGCGATAGACCTTGAAAAATCAAAGCAGTTATAAATCGCAAAGTAAATAGATTGTTGAGCAGTTTGGGTTTATCAAATTCTGGTTCAGAGAGCATTTTGGCGGTAATAGCTGTAAAACCAAAATCGGAAAATATTCCTACAAATTGTAAAAAGCCAGTGGCTGTAACATACCAGCCGAATTGTTCTACACCCAAAGTGCGGGTCATAATACCCACTGCCACTAGCCCTAATAAGGTGCTGACGGCTTTGCCGACAATCTGTATCGTGGTGTTTTTGGCGATTGCCTGGGTTAGCGACATATTACTTAGTTAATGACTCTTGAAAAATTTTCATAAATAAATCACGGTCGGTTTTGGTGATGCGGCCTTCATTTTTTAATTTAGTCAGTGCCTCATATATATTTTGCAGAGAAATTTTGTCATCACCGTCGCGTTTGGCCAATACGGCTTCAGCCACCGCGTCTTTGTTAGTTTCGCTGATGCTTGTGGAATTAGTATTCCACATCAGGCGTTTTATTTCTTCGGTCGTGACTTGGCGTTTGTCCCGGGAGTATTTTATGGACGGTCCAAACAAGGAAAATAAAGACATATTTTAGATTAAAATTATAGTATAAGTATATCTTTTTGCGGTTCATATGTAAACTCGGTATAATACAAAGCATAAACCATCGGGAGGTGGAAAATGAGCAAAAAGACGCCTAAACTTCCTTCTGAGCTTCTAGCGGATAGATTAAAAAAGAAGGGTTGGGCAATCGTTGAAAATGTAAAGCCGTCAAAATTTGAAGTGAAAGATCTTGAACTAGTCTCCATTCTAAAGGACGGGGAAGAGTCTGTAGATGGTGATACTATGCGCCAGCGCGCAACAAATCTCAAGGCCAATTTTGGTCTTGATGATGCAAAATATATTCTGGATCACCAAGCAGAAATTCCAGTTGAATTTAGAGGGAAATATTTAATATTTCCAGGAACGCTTTTTGATTGTATGCATATACCATCTATTCGTTGGGAGGATGGTAAATGGCAATTTGGTTTTATTCCGGTAAGTTTTGGCTTTAACTACGGTGATGACGATCTTTTGGTTCGTTCCAAGCATGCTAATAAAGGTCAGGCGTAGTGATGGAAATAATTTGGGCCCTCGAAAGTTATTCGAGGGTATTTTTTTACTGGACAAAATTTTGAACTGTGTTAACATTATTCCACTATGCGAATTACTAGATTTTTTGGAAAGATTGCAGCCCTGGCCCTTTTTACTTCTGTTTTCTTATTTTCTCATATCGTTTTGGCCGAAACTCCTATTAGTTCTTTGCCTGAAGTTAATTCTACAACCACCCCTACCATCCCTACCACCTCGGCTGTTTCGACTACTGCTATAGAAGTGATAAATATTGCCCCCACTTCTTTTTCGGACCGTAAACTTATACCAGAGCCAAATATCCGTGTCGGTTTGTACAAAACAAAAGATCCGGTAAAATTTACTTCGGATTTTATTTATGAAGTTTGGATAAATAAAGAATTTGTTGGCGCACTATTTGCTCAAGACAATGTAGTTTTAAGTTACAAAAATGGCATTTATAATATTACTAGCGACAGCCTGACGGTAACTTCTTCAAACTATATCCGTTTAGTGCCGCAGGATTCTCATGCCTTTTTTACTTTGACTAATTATAGTCGTCCGGTAAAAGGACGAGGAAAAATAAATTTTAATGTTTATCGTGGTACTTTAGAATACCGCTATTCCCCGAAAAGCAAACTACCATATATTATAAACGAATTGCCTTTGGATTTTTATGTGCTCGGCGTGGCCGAAATTTACAACACCGCTCCCGAGGAATATGTTAAAGCGTTAATGGTCGCGGCACGTTCGTATGCCTACGCCAATATTAGCAAAACTCCGCCGACCGAAAAAAGAATGTTTGATGTTTATCCCACCACAGTAGATCAAATTTATCTGGGATATAATTCGGAATTATTTATGCCGCGGGT
>VMGB01000003.1 GCA_007376295.1 Parcubacteria group bacterium Gr01-1014_13
AAAGGTAGTGTTGGTAGTAAAAGCGATGGCGCCATTTGAAAATTGCATTAGCGGAGTTCCAGTTACCGCAGTGCTGTTTAAATAAAAAGTAAAATAATTAGCAGTTGAAGTATTTACTCCCCCTCCACCTCCGCCACCGCTAGTATCATCTGTCAAACAAGTAAACTTGCCTGTGGTGGCATTGTAGTTAACTGTTTGAGCATCACCGCTACAATCGGCAAAATCTGTTTGGAAAAATCCTCCGGCAATAGTTGTAGTTCTAAATGTTGAACTAGCAGAGATGTTTAATGTTGTACCCGCTAAATTGGTGAAGAAAGCGTTAGTTGAAGTAACGCTCGTACCGGTCGCAGAAGTAAAGCCCAGTTCTCCCGACAGTGTGCCACCCGTTAATAATAAATAATTGGAAGCGGTAATAGTATCAACCACCATCGCATCAGTGACTGAGTTGGATGGCAGAGTGAGAGCGCCAGAAACATTTAAGTTAGTAGTTGTGACATTGGTGGTGTTGATCGATGTGGGTGAAAAATTGGTAGCAGCTAAAGTAGTGGCAAAAATATTTGTGGAAGTAACACTCGTACCTGTCGCGGTAGTAAATCCAAACGCTCCCGATAGTGTGCCGCCAGTTAAGAGTAAATAATTTGAAGCGGTAATTGTATCTACGACCATCGCGTCGGTTACAGAGTTAGCTGGCAGAGTGAGAGCGCCACTAACATTTAAGTTAGTGCTGGTGACAGAAGTGGCGGAAATATTGGCCGGACTAAAATTGGTAGTGGCTAAAGTGGTAAAAAAAGCATTGGTGGAAGTGACAGAAGTAGCGAGCAAAATAGTGGAGGTCATGGATGTGCCGGAAGCAGAAGTGAAATATATTGGGCCAGTGAGTGTACCACCAACCAGAGGAAGATAATTTGAAGCAGTAAGAGTATCGACTACCATAGCGTCAGTGACTGAATTGTTTGGCAGAGTTAAGGCGCCAGAAATATTCAAGTTGGTGCTGGTGATCGAAGTGGCAGTTAAGTTAGTGACTGTGCCAGTGGTTGCTGCCAGAGTAGTAAAGAAAGCGTTGGTCGAAGTAACTGAAGTACCAGTGGCAGTAGTGAAGCCGAATGCTCCGGAGAGTGTGCCGCCGGATAACAATAAATAGTTGGAAGCGGTGATGGTGTCAACGACCATCGCATCAGTTACTGAGTTGGTTGGAAGTGTTAAGGCGCCGCTGACATTGAGATTGGTGGTGGTGACGTTGGTGGTATTGATGCTGGCTGGACTAAAGTTAGTCGCGGCCAAAGTAGTAAAGAAAGCGTTGGTCGAAGTTACACTCGTACCAGTCGCAGTAGTGAATCCAAACGCGCCAGATAATGTGCCACCGGTGAGTAAGAGATAGTTTGAGGCAGTGATTGTATCAACCACCATCGCATCAGTGACTGAGTTAGATGGCAGAGTGAGAGCGCCAGAAACATTTAAGTTAGTGGTGGTGACGTTAGTGGTGTTAATGGAAGTTGGAGAAAAGTTAGTAGCTGCTAAATTGGTGGCGAAGATATTTGTCGAAGTAACACTCGTACCTGTTGCAGTAGTGAAACCAAACGCACCAGAGAGAGTGCCGCCAGTGAGTAAAAGATAATTTGATGCAGTGATTGTATCAACGACCATGGCGTCAGTAACAGAGTTAGATGGCAGAGTGAGAGCGCCGCTAACATTGAGATTGGTTGTGGTTGCAGAAGTGGCGGTGAGATTAGTAAAGGTAGTGTTGGTAGTAAAAGCGATGGCGCCATTTGAAAATTGCATTAGCGGAGTTCCAGTTACCGCAGTGCTGTTTAAATAAAAAGTAAAATAATTTGCCGGTGGCCGCGTTATAATTAACACTCTGAGTTTCACTGCTACAGTCGGTAAAATCCGTTTGGAAGAATCCGCCGGCAATAGTTGATGTTCGTAGTGTTGAGCTGGCTGATATATCTAATGATGTGGCGGATAAAGCAGTAAAAAAGGCATTGGTAGAAGTAACGCTGGTACCGCTAGATGTGCCAAAAGTTAAACCAGTGGCATTAAAGTTGGTGGAAGTAATGTTAGTAAAAATACCGGCTGCCGGAGTGGTCAAACCAATCGAAGAACCATTAATTGGCGTGTTGGTAACTGTTCCCCCAGAAATAGTAAGTGCGTCAACAACCATCGCGTCGGTAACCGAGTTGGTGGGCAAATTAAGAACACCGGCAACATACAAATTGGTAGTGCTGGCGTTAGTGACAAACAAATTTGTAGAAGTAACCATGGTGCCGGAAGCATTTGTAAAAGTAAGACCGGAAGCGGTTAATGAACCAGACAAAATTAAACTACCAGCTGAAGTCAATCGGTTTGAAGAAGAAAAAAATTGAACGTCTCCGGTACTGCTAGCTTGAATAGTTAAAGTGTTTGAACTAGTGGCGCTTATACCCGCACCACTAGTGCCTAATATCAAATTACCATTTGATAAAACCGGTATTTGATTTCCGGAAGCAGACTCGCTGGCGGTATAACCGCCCACGGTGCTGGCATTAATCGCAAAGCCTGTTGCTGTAATTCTTTGTCTTGGACTTAAGGTTTCAAAACTAACGCTAGCGCTAGTACAAGACCCACTGACCTGAGAAGCGACCTGAACATTTAAATGGACTGTATCGTTATCTTGAAAATTAAAATCTAAAGTATCACTACCGGCAGATGTATCGCCAATGCCAAAATTGAAGACGCCGCTTTTAACCGACACGGTAGTGGTGGCCGGATCTCCTGATGGCCAAAGCTTTGTACCGGAGCCAACCGTTGAAGTGGTATAAAAAGAAAATTTAAAACAATAATTTGTTCCAGACGCGCCGCCTAATAAATTTCCACTTGAATCCAAAAGTCTTCCTTGGTAATTTAGTATTTGAGGAACACCGGCTACGGCTTGAGAAAGAGTTGGTTTAAAAACGAAATACGAAACAAA
This sequence comes from Parcubacteria group bacterium Gr01-1014_13, assembly GCA_007376295.1. Taxonomy (GTDB): domain Bacteria; phylum Patescibacteriota; class Patescibacteriia; order Magasanikbacterales; family GWA2-37-8; genus XYD2-FULL-39-9. Next base: position 2,948 of record VMGB01000003.1, read on the forward strand.
AGAAAAAACAAAAAATATGCCGAAAAATAACAATTTTCGCAGGTGTTTCCCACTGATTTTTTTGATTTTCCCCCTAAGCGTCATAAACGCTACTATTATATATACATATTATAGCATAAATTTGGCTATTTTTAAACGAAAAGAGGTGGACTGTGGATAATTTTTTAGGACAAAAAAACTCTTCGAAAAGAGTTTGTTTTTTAACCATTAATTTCTTGAGCCGATGGTGGGGATCAAACCCACGACCTATCGCTTACGAAGCGATTGCTCTATCAACTGAGCTACATCGGCGTTTTACACCAAGAACAATACGACCAACAATCCGACTAGCCCGGTAGTTTGCGCTATAACATGGGGATGTTGCTTTTTGAATTCAATAAGTATAGACAATGCCAAAGCGAGCGAAAAGAATATGATGGCCAACAAAAATATATTGCGCGATAAACCAAAAATACTATTTACCGAAGAAACTCCTTTAGCACGCTGATATTTCTGAACCGGATTTTCCCAAAATGGCCGGCCCATCAGTGTTCCATTTGCCAAAACCGGAGTATTGATTTTTTCTGACAAAACTACACTAGTGTTTTGCGCGGAATTAATTTGCGAATTTGGGGAAGAATTATTTTCTGTGCCGGAAACAACCGCCAAAGTTGAGGTTGATTTGGCCGCTGGCTTGGCGATTTCGGTCGTAGATAAATTTACCGGCTCAGCAAAATGCTGTACCGCAAAAATAGATGCCCGACCATTATAATCACCGGCTTCGAGACTAACGCCTAAATCAATATAATCTCTATCTACTAGATTTGCCATGTGAGTAGGACTTTTTTCCCAAGCAGACACAAGTTCTTCGGCGGTCGCATAACCAATAGCCAAATTTTCGCCCACCACTATATAACGATAACCAATTTTCCTGACAAAATCTGCCACAGTTTCTCCGCTTGGACTGGTGTGACTAAAATATGATTTTTGTATCATATCCGCGGCTTTGGCTGCGGCTGCGACAGATAACTTACTATCGCTATTTAACAGAGCAATGTTTTTTTGAGAACGTAATTCATTGGTGAGCAACGCTACTTTTTTCGCTTCTTGCGGCAAAATATCCGGCGAAGTAAATACCGCCACCGGCAAAGCTAGAGCAAAAAGAACGATAATAAGTTTGGATGATAAAAAAACCAAACTATAAAATATAGTCCTTTTGGTATGCAGAATATGCGGATGATAATTATTTTCCGCGTGCGGAATAAAATATTTTTTCAGTGTTCGTTGCATATTTTTACAGCTCATTACAACAATTATAACACAGGAAATGACCTAAACAATATATCGAGCGGGATACCGGAATCGAACCGGCCTCTCGTCCTTGGGAAGGACGCATACTACCGATGTACTAATCCCGCATACGCAAGGAGGCTCTCTAGTAAATACCAGAGAGCCTCCTTGTTTTAATTATTACTCTGAAGTTGAAGTTTTTTCTGTGGCAGTAACGTTTAATTCTGTAAACGGATTGTGAACTTTAAGATATAAATGAATATTTCCATCCCTAGCGGCTTGATCCAGATAACTTAAGATGTCTGGAAATCGGAAAAGCACTTGACTAGCGCGTACTTGTTCGGCATTTACGTTCTGTCCTTTTTCATTTTTAACTTTTGAAGTTTTTCTATCGTCTAGTTTGATGATGTGATAGCCGTAAACGCTTTCTACCACAGTCGGATAGACTTCGCCTTTTTTGAGAGAAAAGGCTGCTTGTTCAAATTCTGGCACCATTTCTCCTTTGCCAAACCAACCCAAATCTCCGCCTCGCTCACCCGTACTATCGGTATTATATTTTTTTGCCAAAGCGGCAAAATCAGCGCCCTTTTTTATTTCTTCCAAAGCTTTTTCCGCCTGGGCGCGTAGATCTTCTTTCATTTTCGGATCTTCTTTCATTTTTTTCGCCAATTTGGTCTGCACAATAAATGGGCGCATGACTTTTTGTTCATAAACTTTCATATCCCAGCCATAGCGCTTCATCAACTCCTCGCTTGCAGTCGCTTCGTCTTTAAATTGCTGCAACATCTGCGCTTTTAAATTTTTAATATCATCGTCTTCAACTGTCACGGAATATTTTTTGGCCGCATTATTAACCAACAAATTGTTTACTAAGCGCCACAAAACTTGATCACTCATTTGTTCCTCGGTGAGATCTGCACCTGGACTGCGGTCCGGAGGGACACCAGCATCTCTTTGGGATTGATCATAATCACGCATGGTGTGAATTGCTTTCAAATCTTCCGCATAAGCGACATAGGGAATTTTTTCACCCGCAACTTTTACAGCCGGAAAATTAAACGCTTTGGCTACAGCCAAAGAAAATTTATCTCTAGATAATTTGGTATAAACTTTATAGGCTCCTAGAGCGGCCATCCCACCTACCACCACTGCTACTAAACCAAGTAAAACAAAAAGTCGCATGGAAGAATTTTTATCTTTTGGACTTTCCGGCACACTTTTTACCTCCCCATTTCCTCCTGTTAAATTTTGTTCATCCATACTATTAAATTAATTTTAATTAAAAAAATATTGCCACCATTTTTTATAATTTGAAATACTACTAAATCCTACCACAGTGCTATTTTCTTGTCTATTGTCTTTTTCAGCGGTTTTTGGCACCACTAGTACCTGTTCGCCCGGCTTTACCATATTTAATTCCGTACGGGCTTTTTCTTCCGCAAAACTGTCAGATTTAACATATTTTAGCACTTCTAGTAGTTCCATTTTTTTTGCTTCTAAACTTTTAGCTTGGTCTTGAAGACTCTCTATTTCTTGCGTTACCAAATAATCCTGATAATATGCCCGGCCATAACCAAAAATCACCATTATAGCTATAATGGTAGCCACCAGCAGAAATAGCCGGGAACCAAAAAAATTTTTCCAACCACTCTCTTTTGCGGAAGGCATACTTTGTTAATTATACCACATCCGACCCCAACTGTTCGTCAATCAATGTTTTCACTTCTGCCAAATCACCATCCGTTAAATCCGGAATTATTTTAATAAAATTATTATAAATCACTTGCATGTTGGCAATTTTAATATCCTGTTTGTACTGTTGACTGATATCCGCCAACAAAAGCTGATGTTTTGCCGGATTGCTAATATTTAAAATTTCCAAAACAAATTGCTGACTTTTTGTGGCAATTGCGATACCGCCAAAATTAAATAGGCTCTGGGCAATACCTTTTTTTCTTACGGCCACGTCTTTTATGTCTAAATAACTGACAGATGAGATTATTTCATCGAACCAACCGAGCCGGTGGATATCCACCACCCTATCACTAGTCACCACCAAAACATTGGAATGATTCATGAGCCAAGTATGTAAAATTATATAAATTCCCAAAAACATTCCTAATCCATAAATCATGTCTCCCCATAATCCATAAGAAAAAAGAGTAAACATGAAAAATGAAAAGACAAACAAAAGTGCCAAACCCAATAAATATTTCCAGATATAAGCAAGCAAGTGTGGCCCGACTACGGAAACAATTTTTTCATCATCTTTTAGATTAATTTTTTTGGCAATGGACATGTTTTAAGGTTTTTAATTTTTAGTTTTTAACTTTTCCAATTCTTCCTTGGCCACTTTACGGTCATCCCAAGGAATTTTTTTACCACCGGCAACCGCAATATATGGCTCGGTGCCTTTGGCTGTAATAACTACGGCATCACCTGCGCCAGCCAAAGAAATGGCTTTGGCTATAGCGTCTTGCCTATCGACGATAACAAACAAGTTTAGATTTTCTTTTTTTCCAGCTGCACGAGCACCTTTGGCCAACATCTCGGCAATTTGAACCGGATCTTCGTCGTAACAGTTTACATCACTAATTATAACATAATCTGTCAGTCTGCCGGCCACTTCGCCCATCTTTTCTCTTTTGCTTTTATCACGGCCACCGCCATCAGAACCAACTACAGCTATAACTTTTTTACCCGACCAGCCCTGACGATAGTCCCCCACCATTTCGCGTAAACTTTTAAAAAGTTCGGTTAAACTCATTGGCTCGTGCGCATAATCCACTATTACTTTAAAATCTTGACCAGCATCTACCAGCTCCATTCTGCCTTCAACTAGTTTTACGCTCGCCAATCCCTCGGCAATTTTGTCATCAGAAATTTTTTGCGCTCTGCCCACAGCAATGGCAGCCAGCGCGTTATATACATTAAACCTCCCTATAATATTTAATCTAAACTTTTGTGCGCCGACAGAAAAATCCGTTCCACTTTGATCAGAAATAATATTTTCTCCCAAAATTTCCGGCTGATTTTGCGAATTCAAACCAAAAGCATGTTTTTCCGGCGCGGGAAAATTTAAATAATAATTTGCGTACTCATCGTCAGTGTTGGCGATTATAACTTTTGCTTTGGTAAATATTTTACCTTTGGCTTTTTTTAAATTTTCAAATCCGCCATGACGTTCGGAATGTTCGGTGCCTAAATTGGTAAATACGGTTGTGTGGTAATTCAAACCAATATGGCGATATTGTAAAATTCCTTCTGAAGATGTTTCCACCACCGCATATTTACAGCCGGCTTTTACCATTTGTTTAAGCATGCTTTGAATTTTGCCACGTCCAAGCATGGTCATTTTTTTATCATTAAGCCAACGCTTCTCAGCTATCTGAAATTCTACTGTAGTCAGCATTCCCACTTTGCTCCCACCAGCTTCTAATACGGAAGCGATAAGACGGCAAGTGGTAGATTTACCCTTGGTGCCAGTGACGCCAATCACAATTAATTTGCGAGCCGGACGGCCATACCACCAATATGCGGTATAGGCTAATAGGAAGTGAATAATTTTTTTAAAAGAGGACATATTACTGCCTAATACTTACCTCATATAAAACTTGTTCCAATTTATTCAAAGCCTGCTTGGCCTGATCAAATTTCTGGCGATTGTAGCCAGTCAAATTCATATCCACCAACTCCTCAATAATTTCATCGGCCGCCTCCTTGCACCTTTTTACTTCCGCAAACTTTTTTTCGGTGGCGGATTTTATAGCATAACGCAAAAGCTCTCCGGGTACATCGCATAGGCCGCTAATAAAAATATCGGAATCTACGTGTACTTTTGCCAACTTGCCAATAGTTTTTTTCTGCAAATATTGATTTAAAACAAAGGCTTCCACAAACTCTTCCAACCCAGCCTTGTACGAACCTTCTTCAAAAATACTTCTATCTTTTTTATTTTTTATATTTAAATCCAAAATAATTTTTTCTGCCTGCGCCAAAAGTTTTTGCGCTTCGGCCATACCATCCCTTTGCATCGCAAAAATCGCTTTCTTGGAAAGAAACTGTGCCTGACTTGATTCTTTTATTATCTCCTGCCGTTTGGCGGAATAACCTAATAATTCTTTGCGTACCAAATCAAAATATTTCTTATCCAACATACTAAAACTTCTTTAACTGTTTAATATAATCAGAAAATTCATGCACCCCGCGGGTTTCTAGCCACAGCCACCATTCGGCTCCCCATAGATATGATCTAGGCATGCCAGTCCGGGCTGCAAAATTCACATTGCTTTTTAACCTCTTCAAGCTCATGGATTTAAACTGCTCCTCTAGTGGCGTGTCAGCCAAAGGCTTATCAGGTATCCACGGCTCAGCTTGAAGTTCGGTAATATATGCAGTATTGATGTCTCGTCCATTAAGCCACAACCTGGCTGTGTAGGCAATAGGCGGGAAAATCCAATCATAACTCCAATAGCCAATTGCCTTACTCCAAACTACCCTATACATAGTAGTACCAAAAAAGTCTGCCTGTTTAGCCGTACGGCGCCACAAGCTTAATTCACCACTATCGGTAACCATGGTGCGGTGGTTAGGGTCAAGTTTTTTTACCAGCGCTATCTCTTCTTTTAAAGACTTCGTGCTAATTGGCTGGCAAGTACCAAAACCTAAAAATGGTTCGTTCTCTACCTGCCAAATTTCCAAAGCTGGATGATTTTTGTAGCGCATCACCACAATTGTCATAAAATTCAGCAAATCCGATTGATGATTACTATGGCTAGTTATATCCGTCCAGGCAGGAAAATGACATTCTGGCCAACGCGGCGTTTTGTGACCAACTGCCAAAACAATTTTAACATTTCTTTTGGCCGCTTCATTCATCATCCAATCCAAATCTTTCCAATCATAATGCCCTTTTGTTTTCTCTATTAAATCCCACTGCGCCGATAGCCGGATATATTTAAAATGCCAATCATCTAAAATTTTCGCAAATGATGGTTTGGTATCAAGTCCAAGATAGTTTGCATACTCGGTATTAAAACTTACACCGTAAATCATAGTATTTTTCATATAACCAAAAAATTTTAGCACCAAAATCCAATTTATCGCCAATGCGGCTAAAATAACCACTACTAACAAAAGTTTCTTTGGCTTATCTGACATGCTATTTGATTAATAATAAAACCAAGCCGAGACTGATTATAGCTACCGCGGCTGTTTTTTGAATTATTTCTTTTCTGGTAAATGTTTCATGCAAAACTTTTGGGAAAAATTTGGATATTAAGGCTACCAAAATTATAAGCATGGCATACTGCGCGCCCGCCAGCGCGTTAACTAGCGTCACACTACCTATAGAAGTCGCATATTGAATTAAAGTGGCCCCCATTACTCCCAAAGTTATATCCCCAACCACCAAAAAGAATAATTTTTTACCGCGAGCTTTATCAGCAACTGTTTTTTCTTTTTTACTAAAAAGAGCCCGTACAGATGAAGACATTAGTAAAAATCCGCCAAAAATACCAATCGGTAATTTTGTCAGAACAAAACCGCTATAAAAACCGTATGCATCATAAGCATACTTGGATATGACATGGGAAACGGCAAATAAAAACCCGGCCAAAATCCCCCAACTCATGGCGCTATGCCAACCACGTTTTTTTTCACTTAAATCAATTGAAATTATTAGAGAACCAATAATTAAAATACCAGCCGCAAGCAATCCGTATGTGCCCAAACGTTCCCCTAAAAAAATACGGCTGAGGAATAAAATAAAAAAAGGTATGACCGCCCCGATTAACGGACCAATGTGACTGACTTCGCTTTCCTGTATAGCGATATACAATGTCCATAATCCAAAAGCAAAACAAAGACCGGACAAACAAAAAATTACATAGTCTGTCCAAACATTAGGCATATTTATCCCAAACGGCAGAAGTAAAAAAGTTGGTAGAACAAAAATTGTCGAATAAAAAACAAAAATAATCGGTTTGGAAACTGATTTGGTCAAAATAAACTTATCTATTATAGCCACCACGGCCAGCATCGCATTTCCGAGCAGCGCTATAAAAAGCCACATAAGTTTGAGGTTAAATATGTTGGATATTTTACCATTAAAACGCAAGCCAGACAAACCGCTCTTGGCCTTTTTTTAAAATTAAGCTAAACTACTTACTGTAATTCACTACCTTAAACTTAATTGTTATGCACAAAAAAGAAGCTATGCTAGACCCTTGGATTATTGAAGAAATACTAAGAAAAGAACGGGAGAAAAAAGAGGAAGAAGAACGCCGAAAAAGAGAGCAGCCACAGCCAGAAAAAGACCCAAACCAGGACCCGAACCAGAATCAAGATCCAAAAAAAGACGACGAAGACAAGGATAGAGGTGTTACAATAATTGATATCTAAGCCTTAATTTGACAGTTTTGACCAAAAATGATAATATTTGGTTAGATATTTTAATTAACTGATCTTTGAGTAATTACCCGTAGAGAAGAATCTGATAAGACTACGTTAGACGAGTGATAGTCCGGCCATAAATTTATGCTAATTAAACGACAAAACAACTTCCAAAACGACCATCTTTCCTCAACCTGGACAGCTATTTTTTCCGTTTTAAAATAAAGCATAACTTCTTAGGCCAAATTTCTTCTTAAAATTACAGGTAATGACCAAAAGTCGCCAATATTTTTGTATAACTATATGAATAACTACATTTTGGCTATGTTGGCCATCGTAGTCGGCTCCGGAGCTGGAGTTGCTTTCGGCTATTTTTTGCGCAAAAAAATTGCCCAAGCCCAAGCCAATTCCATTGAAGCCAAGGCAGACAAAATCCTAACCGAAGCCAAAAGCCAGCAACAGGAAATTATAACTCAGGGCAAAGAAAAAGCTATCCAAATAATCGACGAAGCCAAACGTGAAGAAAAGCAAGTTCGCCAAGAACTGCACAGCGTGCAGGAAAGACTGGAAAGACGAGAAACAATGTTTGATCAAAAATTAATTGAACTGCAAAACAACCAAAATAAACTTCAGGAACAGGCCAATAAAGTACAGCAAGTCAAACAAGAAATAGAAAAATTACGCGACCAGGAGATAGTAAAACTTCAAGAGTTAGCCAGCCTTACCAAAGAGGAAGCCAAAAACGAACTCTTGAAACGCGTTGAAGAACAAAGTAAAGCTGATCTCATGGCCAGAGTTTTGAAATTAGACAAGGAATCTCTAGAAGTCTACGACGCCAAAGCCAGAGAGCTTATTACCGACGCTGTTCAACGTGTTGCCTCTTCTCATGCTGCCGAAGTTACCTCCACTACTGTTCACTTACCAAGTGAAGATATGAAGGGCCGCATTATCGGTAAAGAAGGCCGCAACATTAAAACTATTGAAAAATTAACTGGTTGTGAACTGGTGATAGATGATACTCCAGATGCCATTATGGTTTCCGGCTTCTCCCCTATCCGCAGACAAATTGCCAAACTTGCACTGGAAAAATTAATGGCCGATGGCCGTATCCAACCAGCTCGTATTGAAGAATTTGTAGAAAAAGCTAAACAAGATTTAGCGATAGATATTAAAAAAGCTGGTGAAGAGGCTCTCTACAAAATGGGTATCACTGGGATTGATCCAAAATTAGTCGGCATTGTTGGTCGTCTAAAGTACCGCACAAGCTATGGTCAAAATATTCTTATCCATTCTATGGAGACGGGATATTTAGCCGCTATTATCGCTGGTGAACTTGGACTTAATGCTGCTCATGCTAAAAAATGTGGTTTCTTCCATGATATCGGTAAAGCTGTAGATCAAGAAACTCAAGGTTCTCACCCGGAAATCGGCCATATGATCTTGAAAAAGTTTAACATGGACGAGGATATCTGCCAGACTGCTCTAACCCACCACCAAGACAAGGCTTACAATATTTACGCCACCATTGCTAAAGCTGCGGACGCAATTTCCGGAGCTAGAGTTGGCGCGCGCAAAGACAGTTACGAACAATTTGTGGCTCGTTTGGAAGATTTGGAAAAGACTGCCAGCAGCTTCCCTGGTATCGATAAGGTATACGCTATTCAAGCTGGCCGTGAAATACGTGTCTTCGTAAAACCAAACGAAATTGATGATTATTCCGCTTTCCAATTGGCCAAAGATATTTCTCGCAAGATTGAACAAGAGTTACAGTACCCTGGCGAAATCAGAGTTACCATAATTCGTGAAACCAGAGTGGTAGAATACGCCAAGTAAACCGTGGGGATAACTATTTTGCTTAATGTAGGCAAAAAAAACCGATCATGCTACAATAAGGGCTAAGATTGGGGAAATTAAAATCGTAGTCTATGTCAAAATTCCAAATTGGAAAGGGGGTGAAACTATGAACAAAGCAGATTTAGCACAACACGTAGCTGAGAAATTAAACTTACCAAAGCGCCAAATTGAAGATACTCTTAACGCCATACTTGACACCGTAGTTGAACAATTAAAGAAAGGCGAAGAAGTTGTTTTGACTGGTTTTGGAGCTTTCAGCGCCAAGATGCGCGCCGCTCGCCAAGGTGTTAACCCGCAAAATCCTTCTCAAAAAATCCAAATCGCAGCTGTAACCGTACCAAAATTCAAAGCAGGTAAAGCTTTAAAAGATTCTTTGAAATAATTTCAGACTCAACAGTAATTACGTAATTACATAACAAAAAAGCCCGACCAAGTCGGGTTTTTTTGTTATTGCTAAACAGAGTTTTTTATTATTTAAACACAAATTTATTTTAATTATGATATAATAAATTTAAAGGAGGTACGCCGTGGCCAAACGCGATAAAAAGCGACGCCGGCGCAAACCTCCGGCCAAAAAATCTCAATCAGCTCTGCCTACCAAAGGCAACCATCATGATCTGCTAGAAATTTTTAATGCCATAAACCTTTGGTATTTTGATGGCAAAATCAAAGCCAGGATTAGTTGGGGTCGCAGAGTCCCCTTTCCTCCGCGCTACCACAAGACAATGAGTATGGCGCACTGCCATGTTGAAAATCGTTTGATAATTATCAGCCGTTCTCTCGACCGGTCTTCGGTGCCACGTTTAATCGTGGAATATACGGTATTTCACGAAATACTGCACCTGAAATTTCCCCCGCGAATAAAAAACGGCCGTCATAATTTTCATTACAAAGAATTCTGCGACGCGGAAAAACAATTTGCCAACTATGCCGAGGCCGAAGAATGGGAGAAAAATCACAATTATCTCCTACATTTTTTCTAAAATATTGCCCCCTCCGTAAATACGGAACGGGGGTATTTTTTTAAATATTTGCATTTTCCCTTAAGCGATGATAGTATTTCCCCAAACCCAACAGGGAGATAATCTAATGGAAAATCTAGAAAAAGAAGTCATCCAACCATCGTTGGGTGATAAAGTAGGCAACTTCCTTGGATTTGTCGGTATCCATGTGGCCTGTATTTTTGCCATTTGGACCGGTGTCACTTGGCGTTCTCTGGTAATCGCTTTTGTGCTGTACTGGACACGCATGTTCCTGATTACCGGCGGCTACCACCGCTACTTTGCTCATCGCTCTTACAAAACCTCGCGCGCATTTCAGTTTGTGCTCGCTTTCTTAGGCACAACTGCTATGCAAAAAGGTACGATTTGGTGGTCGGCCAGACATCGCATCCACCACAAACATTCCGACGAGCCGGAAGATATTCACTCGCCGAAAGTGTACGGCTTCTGGCAGGCGCATATATGGTGGTTCTTGGGAAATAAGCACGGAAGCGGTATCACTGATTTAAGCCGAGTAAAAGACCTGGTAAAATACCCTGAACTACGCTGGCTCGATAAATACCATTGGGTAGCGCCAATCATGCTTACCGGCCTATGCTACTACTTGGATGGGTGGACAGGCCTGATCGTCGGCCTAGCCTGGTCTACCGTGATATTTTGGCACTGTACATTTTTGGTCAATTCTATTGCCCACATCTGGGGTAGTAGGCGCTACCAAACCAAAGATGATAGCCGAAATAACTGGTTTATCGCTCTGCTCACTATGGGCGAAGGATGGCATAACAACCATCATCACCGTCAAGGTTATGCCAGACAGGGCGTTAAATGGTGGGAAATTGATACCACTTATTACATCCTGCGACTGCTCGCTCTGTTTCGTCTAATCCGGGACTTAAATCCCGTATCTAAAAATAAACTGAAAAGTGATCCGGTCGAAGAAACGGCCGTAGAACTTACAGCTCCTTAAACAAAAAGGCGGGCGATCCAACGGATCGCTCTATTTTTTTATTTAAATTTAACATTGTGCTACCAGGCAATTTTTGGTATACTTAAATTAATTTAACAGAATATTAATTCTATGTTTAGAACAAAATTAGAAAAAAATAAAAGCCGGGTTGACCGCTTTGCTGATTTCTTAAGAAGCTATTTTGGCACTGTCTGGTTTCTTGCGATAAATGCCATTGTTTTTCTTGGATGGCTATTACTTAATTCTGGATTAATTCCAAACTTTCCAATCTTCGATCCCTATCCGCATGGTTTTTTGACTACCGCTGTTTCTCTTGAGGCCATATTTCTTAGCGTTATTGTTCTTATCAGTCAAAATCGAGCTAACCAAATTGATGAACTAAGAGAAGAAATCGATTTACAAATTAATATCAAAGCTGAACACGAGATTACCAGAATAATAAATATGCTCGATGAAATTCATGATCATTTAGGACTCGCTTCGGATGATGATGCGGAATTAGCAGAGATGAAACAAAAAACAAATATAAGTGACATCCAAAACCAATTAATGCGACATAAGTGAGGTTCATAAAAATTTAATAAAAAAGAGAGACCTTGCCGAAGCTTGGTCTCATGTAGGGTTGGGTAGAGAGAAAGTGGGTTGAGGTTTGGTTGCAGGTTTGAAGCTGCTACGTTTACCATCGAACTTAGTTCTCTGATATTTCTATCGTATACCCTACAATAAACTGGGTCAATAGTTTTTAGCAAAAGTTATCCACAGAGCAATAAATACAAAAGCCCCCAACCTGGGAGGGCTTTTGATTTTATACAATATTTATTAGATACCTACTTCAACTTTAGCACCGGTATCGGCCTTAATCTTGAGATTACTTGTACTCATCAGCAATTTAATTGTATTATCGGCATTAATTTCCAACTTTTCATCCGTTTTCAATTTAAAGTTATCCCGCATCGTTCCATTTACATCCATGCCTACTTCGATATTGCTTTCTACATTTCCACCCGTCAATGTCACCATATCATCGGTAGTTATAGTAGCGTTGGCATTTGTGCGAGATTCAATCTTCAGCACTGGGGAAAAGATATACTTACCTTTTCCAGTTATGTGCAATGACTCGTCAACAACAAAATCTACTTTAACGCTATTAGTGGTGCCGGAAACAACTGTGAATTTACCATTAACTTCTAGGTTGTTTGAAGGTAATTTTGCTTCGACTGTGGAAGTAGATTTGACTACTAAAACTTTTGTAACATGCAAACGAATTTGATTATAGGTGTCTTGGGCCACATTTGTATGAGCTGCCAAAGCCAAGGCGGACTTGGCTTTTAGAGCCAACAGGTCAAAAGTTTTGGACTCGTTAGAAACAGTTATCCATCCTTGAGTAGCGCTATGCATTTCTATTTTATCGACTGTTAATTGAACAGAGGTAATTCCGTTCATTTGAGCCGCGGCGTCGGTTATGGAAATGATAACTTTTCCTTGGGCGGCACTATACGGAGTCGTAGTGGGGTTAGTGTTAACACCAACATTTCCCGTACATCCTGCACCCATTAAAGCAATGGCTGCAGCAAAGGCCAACAAAATTCCTTTCCTCATATGCTTTTTAAATTAAATAAATAAAAAACCCTTTTTAAATCCTGCTTTAATCCTACTCTTCTATTTATGAAAATTTGATGAAGTTTTTGGACTACTTGTCTTTACAGATATTTAAACACTTGTTAGGAATAAAACAGACAAAACTTGGGATGGCCTATGTCACGGCAGTCGATTTAATAAAGACGGAAGCGTGTTAAATGGCCCGGCAAAAAAACCTTTACGACCTATCCCTTAGATTTATTTCGTTTACTGAGAATCCACTGAACTGATTTGCTTATTGGTTTGTCTGTGCGGTGAATACAACCGAGCCAGCAACATGGGCGTCGCATACCTTCCTTAAGTTCTGAAACGACCCTACTCACATGCTCTTTCCTCGTCTCTGGTTTCTTATTGGAAATAGTCCAACAAATCCACTCGTTGCGGGCGAGCGGCGTAATATCTTCCCAGGCCGCTAGTGCTTTACGATCAGAAGTTAGAGCTTTGCGTAAATCAGGCGGCAGATTATGTACTGCACCTCCGGAGATTTCTATTTTAGACATAATGTCTGCTATTAATTTTTTCTACCAAATTTATCTAATTATTTATTACTTCACCTGTTTTAACAACACCTGGTTCGGCCCGAAAAACTGTTCCATCCTTATTGGTCCGGTAGGCATATTGTTTGCCATCTACTGCCAAAAGAACACGAAAGCCGGAAACAAGCGCCTCCGTACACATTTCACCACGTTGTTCGAGGCCAAGGCAGCCATTGTTCCACATCTTCTCTGCAACCTCAAGAATAACAATTTTTTTCTCTTCGACACCAAGCCGCATGGCTAAATCTTTTCGTACTACGAGCGCTGCTGGCTCAATAGGAAGATCTGGGTTTCCGGATTGTAAATTATCGCCTGGGGTAACCGTATTATTGGTATCATTATTGTTAGACTTAGTGACGACTGTAAATACAACGTAACCTATACCCAATACAACTAATAATACGATAAATAAGATTTTAAATTTCATATAAATTAAATAATTTCTTTATATATATATATTCTATCTTACAACTTTTTAATAAAAAAGCAAATTTAAAAAAACCTTCCTTAAGAAGGGAATTTAATTACTTAGATGCTTGGTAGAGATATTCGAGACAACATTCCCTTCTTAATCAGTAATAAAATTAGTCAAGGGTAGTTCTTTCTTAATCTTTTCTAGATCCTGCCTAGAGTAATTATTGCCCGAAAGATTCATTGTCTTTAATTTTTTTAAATTGCCAAGCTCGTAGGGCAATCCGGTAAGTTGGTTATTGGAAACATCAAGAATTTCTAAATCCGTAAGCTGGCCCAATTCGGCTGGCAACCCGGTCATTCTGTTATTTTTAAGATTGAGTACTTTTAATTTTCTAAGCTTTCTTATCTCAGCCGGCAATGCTCCCGTTAAATTATTACCGGATAAATCCAATTCCGTAATGTTTGTATTATCAAAAATTTCCATTGGGACGCGGTTTAGATTCTTATTGCTAAGATCAACCTTATTTAGATTATTATTCTCAATAATTCTGGCTGGATTAGGAAAGCCTGATTCTTCGGACTTATTAAGACAACCTGCGCCAATCACAAGTAGCGTCAAAGGGAGTAGTAGGATTAATTTTAATTTCATATAAATCATTTACTTTCTTATTTTTGTACAATACAGCTATTAAAAAGCAAAGTCAATGTCTATAATATTTCCAATCTAAACCAACAAAAGCGCCGCATGAATTGGGTGGAAAACTTAGATGTGTATATTGACAAAAATACCCCTTAATGATAGTATCCTCTGTTCCATCTCTGTTTACTTTTTGTGAAACAAAATTATACAAGGGATGGATCAAACACAACACGGAGGTGTCTATGGTGAAAATCGTTCTTTTTTCTTTGCTGATTATTTTTCTTGTAATCGTCGCACTCTTCACAGCCTTAATCCTATACGCATATGTTAAGGATAAGACTAAAAAAAGAAGCGGCCGTACAGAAAATTCAATGTCCGGCACGACTTATAACGCCATTGAGCTGAACGCTGCTATCGAAACGATGCTTGATGAAAAAGCCGATTTAACAAAAAGGCTGGAGGGTGCAAAGGTTATAATAAACTATGGCCATTCTCTAAATTCTCAAGGGTTTCTATCGGTAGAAGCTTCATTCAATTCTGGTAAAAAAGGGCCTCCCACGACCGGCTTCAGTCCAGGACACGGCAATGTAACGATCTCATCTAACTCAAACAAAGATCGCTCTGAGCCGTTCTCCAGCACGACTAAAGAACGAGTGGGAAAATATAGGATCTGGAAACTAAAAGATGGCATTTTAATGTTTCATGGATTCTGGGCATCAAACACTGTTACGCGCGCAGACAAGTCGCTTACGCCAGAATATGAACTGAGATACGATACCAAGACACTCGCCCTTATCTCACTCACTTTTAATGAGGTCGATGAAGAGCGCGGCCGTTCGTTCCTTGGCGTCCTGCAAATTTCCCGAACAAACAGACACCATCTTCTTGGAGAAAAAATGGGCACCGTAGAATATTTATAGCCAGCACATAAAAAGTAAGTCTTTCGACGCTATACATTAAGTAGCGGCCAAAAAAATTACACCCGAGCCGCTTACACAGCTTAATAAATAATTTGTTACGCTGTGTAAGCTCGGGTGAATAAAAATACTCCGGTTTTTGCCCGGAGTATTTTATTTGTAGGGTTAATCGAGACACTTGGCAAACTTTTTAAATTGCCATATACTAATCCTATCTTTGACAATTCACTTTAGCAGCAGGTTGGGGTTCGAATCCCTTAGGAATCAATAATAAAATAAATTTAAATACCACCATCCCTCACTCTTCTACTACTTATAAACAAAATAGTATGAAAATAATCAGAATTAAACCCACAACATTATTTAAATTGAAAATTGTTATCATTATGGCAAACCTGCTGGTGACCTGAGTTGTGAAAAACATACTTCTCCAAAACTTATTCAAACAAGAAAGGCAGCGCAATAATGGTGGTATCGCTGTATAAAATATTTAAATAAATAGTTTGCCCTAAAATTGGTGTTGGACCAACTTTGATAGATACTTGCTTTATCCAGCAGCCGGCCTTTATTTGATTGGCCTCTATCTGTTTTATTATTTTTTCTGACTTCTTTCCAGGGTCTTCAGGCATTTGCAGAGGGCAATCTCTAAGAATCTCAATGAGTTTCTGAGCAAAATTTCTCCAAAAACTAATATTATCAAAACTATCTGTTTGAATACCAGCACTGCTTAATAATTTTTTTATTTCCTGTCTCAGTTCTTTAAAAGAGATTACTGCTGAAACCAATGCAATTATCAAATTAGTATTACCGTAATCTTTAGTTGTGACTATCAAATCATTAAGTCTTTTTAAAATTTCCAAAGCAGGGGTCCTATCCATATCAGTATGAACAGACCAATTACAAAAAAAATCTAAAAGTTGAAAGTTTTCAGCCTTAGTTTTATCAATTAACTTTCTCATCAAAACCATTAAGTGAGCTACCTGACTTTCAGTGAGAGTTTTATCAGACGCTATAATTTCCTTAATTTTACGGATAATTTCATCCTCCATATCTTTAATGCTTTAGTGAACCACTTCTTTCAACTGCCAGAACGTACTACTCCCCTTTTCAATGAGGATGTTTATTAATTTAACCACTTTTTCCTGAACAACCTTATTACCATTTTTATATATTACACTAAGAGCCTCTTTAATCTGACCATCATACAAAAGCGGCCCTCGATGACGGAATGAATTTAATTTATTATCAGAATCAAGCAGATAATACCAAATAACTTCCAAGCATTTTTCTGGATTCTTTTCAGCAAGATAAGGGAGGCGTTTTAACAAACCATAATCCCAATCAATGTCGCCACCAGATTTTTTTAGCGTATCGGCCATTTTTTCAACAACTATACTGTCATCTATAATCTCTCTGTCGGGATTAATCCAAAAACCAAAACCAGAAAATATTCCAGACTCTTTTATATTATCTATAACCCAACTCCAAAAATTAATAAGTTTTTCTTTACTAACATGATTTTCCTCCAACCACTTATCACTAGCTACATCTTTAGTTAAACAACTACGACCTATGAAAGACACAAACTCCTGCTGACGAGTTATATTAATTTTTTTCCAAAAAGCGCTGATTAAAGGATTATCTATTCCTATATTAAAATGAGCAAAAGCAAGAGCGAGATGAATTGCTAGGGTTTCATCTAAACCTTTCACATACTTCCTTTGTGTATATACTTCAGGGTCTAGTCCGATTGCATATTGATAATAATCTTTAAGCGCTATAAAAAGTTGCTCATATAAAGTACTGGATAAATAACCTTCCCAAGTCGCAAGATAAATATCTTTTTTAGTACGGTCGTCTTTAGGAAAAATTTCAGGAAATAGACCAGCTATAAACTCCTGATCCCGGAAATGAAATGAGGCTAGATATCGGCCTAACATAAAACGAACTGCTAAAGAATTATCCTGAAGAACCTGCTTGTAAAGCAATTTAATATCATCCAACAATACTTTTCCATCATTCTCAACAAACACTACAAATGCTTCACAGGCCCTGCCACGGACTGAATTAATAGCTATGTGATATAATTCGCCATATTCTGGTTTCTCATCATCTACTGAAGGACTATCTTTAATAGTGAAAAGATAAGAAATTAAATCTTTACTTTGTTGTCTATAAATTTCATGGACTTCTTTTCTTGTTTCTTTGCTTTCTAAAGTAAAGAGCAGGATATCTGCCACAATAGTGTGTAACCCTACCCAATCTACCAACAAAAATCTATCATCTTTTTTATCTTTATTTTTCCTAAAGGGCTTTAGTTCCCCATCTTTTCTAATCACATCAAACAAGCTAATGAGCTGGCCTATTTGTTTTAAATTTAACGATTGTTTATTACGCAACATTTCTTCGATACCACGCAAAATAGAATATAAATAATGTGGGTGAATAGACTCCCTGCCATAAAACCCTTTTATACTTTCGAGATAATCATTTGGCCGTTTCTTTATATCTTCTCTTAAAGCATCCCCTAGGCCTTCTACTCCTCGTGGATTTAAGAAGTCATCGTTCTTAAACTCTTCCTCAAATTTTTCTGCAGTCCAATCAGACTTTAATTTAGTAATAATTTTATCAATAGTAAAATCAGCAATATTTACCGGAGATGTATGATGTACCCACCCACCTCTTGCTTTACCAACTGTCGGTTCAGGAATATAGTTTGTACTATCAATGTCGACATGAAATTTATCTTTTATAACGCTCTTATTCTCTGGTGTCAGCCACTCTTTGATTAAACTAAGAATTTGTTTACCATCACGTTTTCTCCATTTTTCTACATCCTTATCTTCAAGACTGCCGCCAAAGTAACCAAAGATGCTATTAATATATTTTTGCTGAGTTTCTTTATCAAAGAATTTAAAGCTTCGTTTTAGTGATTGATGATACTCGGCCCCACCTTCAATTTCAGAATATGTTTCACCAACTTCAAATACCTTAAAGAATGCTTTCTTTAATTCTTCTTTAAAAACATTAGGACACTGAGATAAGGCAAAGAGTTTCAGCCTCCACATTGAACGAGACGAAGGCAAATTATTGATATACTCAAAAAATCTTCTAGCCGTGCTCTCATTTTCACAGTTTTTACCAACTGTTCTTTCAACAATTTTTTTAATTGAGGCCGCAAGGTTTTTTATATCCTCTCTAAAGGAAGCGCTTCTCTTACCGCTAAGCTCTAAAGTAAAAAAATCTACATCATATAAAGTAAATGAGTCGGAATATTCAAATATTTTTGTCTCGTCGTGGTCTGATAGTTTAACCATACTAGCCATTACATCAGTGGTGAGTTGCAAAGATCGCTCAACGTACTCCTCTTCTATATTGGCTAAAGCCTCAAAAATACCAGAGGCATCCAAATCACTTACATAGAAAGGATCGTCTTTACTAAAACTATCTTTGGCAGAAACTTCCTCTTTACTTTTAACTAAAAGTAAAGCTTGGGCCAACTCTAACAAGGCCTGGCCTTCTTTTTTTTCTACTAAACTACTAACAACTTTTTCAAACTCATAACCAGTCTTACGGAAGGCACGCATTAAATAAATCCACCTCTCATCTCTCACTTTTGATGTAAGAGATTTTATCTGCTCTGCTGGGAGGATGTATAAAATCCAAAAAAACCTATCAATAACCTCCGGGTTAAAATTTTCTTCGCTAATTTCCACTGATTTAATAACTTGAGCAACTCCATCAGGATCTTTTGCGGCAATTCGAGCCAAATACTCGAGCTCCGGCATTGTATAAAAAATCTGAGTAGTATTAACAGCTCTTTTCTTTAAACCATTAAAAAACCCTTCTTTCCAAAACCACTTGATCCAGAATTCATCAGCCATTGAAAAAAAGAATCTTTTAGCATCCTCATTTAACAAAAGATCCTGCCCAACTTTAACATTAGCAGATTCTAATCCTGCTTTAAAAAACGCCTCTATTTTATTATGTAATTCAAGCTGGTTCATACACTAGGAATATTCTCAATAATCTTTTTCATGTCAATAAAAAAACTTCCAAACACCCTCTTGAAGCTTTCGACGCTTAGGCATTTCTCATTTTCACATGTCGGATCTTCAAGCTGTCTAAATCCGTTTGTAATTGCCGCTTGCTGATGGTGTGTAACACCGGTAAAAAATTGATAGTATTTTTTAATTTTAGAACATGATAATTCTATTGTTTCAAAAAGCTCTACTGTTATTGCGCCTTTTTTAAAAAGATCTTTCAATGTTTTACCGAAATCATCTTCGTTGGCAGAAAATATTGAAAGCATTTCTCGAATAGAGGAGGCTGCATGCTCTCTCCACTCCTCATTATAATTTTCAGACCCAAATGCAAATACTGCCCCACGTAAATGACGGCGGTGGTCATTTGTCACACCTTTCGCTGGATAGCTCTCTGGACGTAATCCATCCAACTTTAATCTAGATAAGTTATAAACTAAAAGACTTATTTTATTTATATCTTCTTCTGATATCCCCAACTGTTTGAATCCAACCTCATAAAAATTAACTATTTTTTCCTGCACTTCATTTCCTTCTAACAAATCATTGGAATTACCAATGCCAGGAGAACTAAAGTAATAGTTAACAATTTTATCTCTACCAACGTTTTCACCAGACGATCCAGCAACATAAGAATTTTGTTCTTTTTTAGAAAAACGAAAAATAACCTTGCTGATCAACTCTTTACCGCCAAATAAAGCAAGGATGGCTAGTAAAATCTTTAAAATCGTATCTATTACATCAGACATAATTCTGGTTAGGGTCGTTGAAACCACCGGGCAATAGTGAATATGGTCGCTAGACTACTGATTATATTTATAACTAATTGATTCATAGTTACTTAAGCTTAACTTAACCATAAAATATCTGCAAGCAAATTAAAACACCCACCAAAGCCGAAGCTAAGATGGGTGCGTGGTCTAATATAAAAAATTATTAGTAAGCAAAGAACAAATGAGCGTCAACCTGTTGAAAACTACCGCTTCCAATCTTTAGGAAGAAAAGCAGTTCCCAGTTTCCTGGCCCGGGGTTTGCAAATTCTGGGAAAAACCAGGACTCACCATTACTCGCTGGCAAATATGGACCAAAGTCCCAACTCCACCCAAGCGTACCGCTGTGATACGCCTCGATGCGGAACTGGACGTTGGTATTGACGGCGAGCCCGGTAAAGCGCAACCGCCAGTAGTAAGTGCTAAGCGACGAAAGCGAGCTTTGGCTAGACACTGGCGTCCAACACTGCGGCACTCCGTTTGCATCACGTTCGTTTTGATAATTACCGAGACAAACATTGAACGAGCTGGAGGTGTAACCTCCAATGGGCGCGTTCACCGTAAAGGTAATATCCGACCGAAGCATTTGCCAACCGCCGCCGACATCGATTTCCACCGATGCTCGCCAATTACCGCTAAGCGCATACCATAGGGTCGGCCAAGTATAAGCCGTACTCCAGACTTGTCCAGATGGTACAGTGGTCCAATCACTTACTTGTTCGGAGTAAACCGTCGAGGAACCATTGCGGTAAAACCGCGAACGGAACCTATACGACTGCCGAACATCCTGCACAAAGGACAACACACGAACGTTCTGCCCTTGCGAGAACACCGTTGCTGGTCTGGGGCAGGTATAGATCCAGTTGGTACTTTGTCCACCAGTAGGCTCATTGGAACATGTTACCGCGTTGCCATTGTAGATGAAAGGTGCTACTGGATTTACCGTAAACGGAATGATGGCTACATTTACATTCTCGAATTCCGTTCCACCGGGCAAATCAATATCTACCCGAGCTTCATAGGAACCAGAGATAACATTTCCAATTGTTGTCCAGTAATGCGCGTATTGCCAAGTCTCACCAGTTGGAACGTCGTTCCATCCAGTAGGACTGGTGGTATACAAAAAGGAACCATTGTGAAAAATCCGCGCGCGGAACCGATGTGAACTGGTCACATTGTCGATTCGCATCAGTACGGTTACGTTATCGCCTGCGGCATAAGAACTCTGCTGGCCGTTACAGGTGTAAATCCAGTTCGTACTGGCTCCACCGGTGACAGAACCATTACAGTTGTAGTTGTTGCCATTGTACTGATATGGCGAACCTGGCCATTGCTGACTACCTCCTGGGACAATGAAATGAAACGTGGTCAGCTGGAAAGGCCCGCTGCCAGTATTCGCGTAAATTCGCATATCCCAGTCACCAGCATAGACGTTGTTGAATCTGGGCAAATAGAACGCATGTGGCCACACATTCGGCTCCACCTGCAACGCACTATCTGTCCATGTCCAATCAGGTGATGACTGTCCGAGACGCCACGCTTCAATGCTGAAGGCGACATTCCTTTGGACATTGTCGACTCTGATGACCATGTTGGCATTCTGTCCAGGCTGAAAAACAGTCTGACGATTCTGGCAACTGTAGATCCAGTTTGTGCTTTCTCCGCCAGTTACCGCATCGGTACAACCATAGACGTTATTGCTGTCTAGATTGAACTGAAACGAACCTTGCCAAGCGGGAACGCCTGGGATAGAAAGGTTTGAGTTCGCGGCGTATGACGGTGCCAATTCGAAATGGATGTGATCCACGTGCGGGATTGGACCAGAGTAGATAGCCACCCTGCTAGCACTTGGACCAGAGGTGGTATATTGGGTTTTGTCCCAAACAAGAAACTGAACACCCAATGTTCCAGCATTACTGATCAACCAGTTCGCAATTGGGTCACCAACACTGTTGTCCGCAGCGCCATTATCCATTGGGATATGAATATCCAATGCCCAACCAACACCATGGGTGGATGTTTGCGATAGATTGGCTGTATTTGGCCTACACCAATACGTTTCGATTCTGGAGATACCAGAAAAAGCTCCCTTAACGTATTCAGCCAACTTAGTAGTGCCTGGAAGGAGGCCGCCACTACAACTTGATCCGTCGGCCGCCCATGCAGGCGGAACCATCATGTTGATTGTGACTCCTGCGGCCGCATTGAGAGCATCCGACGAAGGCGCGTAGTTGCCGGAGATGGCAACTGATTGCTCCACACTTTCCTCCCTATCCTTGCGATCATCGCTAGCGCAAGCCGCTACAATGAACGCTACAATGAGAAGAGCTGCTTGTATTGATCTCGACATTTTTTCCCTTTTTCCTTTTCTACGCACCATGCGTGCCTAGATGATATACAATAAAAAAAGAACCGTCAATGTTGCTTGACAGCTCTTTTTTTAATTTAAATATTTCGAGTAACAACAAGGTTGTGAATATCTTTTGAAAAATCCACCTGATACTCACAAAGGTTTTTCATAGCATGCACTTGCCCTGAACAGGTAATAATCAACTTTCCTTCTCGAAGGAAAGTTTTACCTAAAATCTCTAACTCAAACGCATCAATCTCTGTATCATATACGCTGACCGGAGTACCGGCTAGTTTTGATTCTGCCACCTGTAAAAAAATGCGTCCAGCAGAACGTGTTGGAGACTCTTCCCCTCCACCTACTCTATATATGCGGTATGATAAACCATTCTCTTTATCTACAACATCTTTAACCTCGTAAACATATGCGAGTGTTATCTTTCCCCTTGCGTTCTTAATAGGTAAAATAGTTCTATTTTCACCAACTGCGTATATATTAGCTGTTTCAAATAGAGAATCCAAATTCAAGCCATCGTCCTCTTCTTTTACCACGTCATTTTTTGTATTGTCTTTAGGTGCTTCTCCGTACTTAATTCCTACAAAAAAACTGCCGACAATTAATATAGCTGCAAGCCCTACCAATAATAATTTTTTAGTCATAATAAATAATTAATTTATTGTAGCCCCAACGGGAATCGAACCCGTATTTTATCCGTGAAAGGGATATGTCCTAACCATTAGACGATGAGGCCGTATATTTCCAATGACTGATATTCTAATGTATTTTGGCTTAAAAGTCAATGTCTGTTGACACAAGCTGCCGTTTTAAGGGTATCATACAGATAACATATTCAAACGGAGTAATACTATGGAAAATACCGGAAGAAAGACAGCTGCTCTTTTAATTGTTATCTCTGCTTTGTATCTAGCCGTGTTTGATTGGGAATGGCCATCAATCACCCATCTCAAATTTAGCTGGCCCTATACGATCGGAATTGCAGTGGCTGTGCTTTTTTGTATGGCCGAAAGATTTCTAAAACACGCCAATACACCTGATTTTCAGTGGAAAAAATTGTTCAAAACCCATTTTTTCGCTTTCTTGATCTTTTGCCCCATTTCGATAATTGTGATTTTACCGAAACTAGGTCCAGCAAATGATATCTGGAGCACCGATTACAGAATTGCTTTTTTGATCACCTTCTTTTTCATTACTGTCGGACCAAAGATCGGCACTATTTCCGAAAGACTGGAAAGCTTGCTCACTCCCAAAAATGGTAAAAAGACGGGGGTATAAATATCATACCTGTCAGGCCGCCACACAAATGTAGGCGGTCTTTCTTTTTAACCTTGACTTTGAGCAAAAAATTTAGTACTATTTACTCTAATTGACCACCAAAAATGTCAGGGTAGCTCAGTTGGTGAGAGCACGGGATTCATAACCCCGAGGTCGAGAGTTCGACTCTCTCCCCTGACACATATGTATATCCTCGGCATTGAATCTTCATGCGACGATACTTCCGTGGCCTTGCTGGATAGTTCCGACAAAGGCCATTTTGTTTTATTCGAAAAAACCGCTTCCCAAATTGAAATCCACAAAAAATATGGCGGTGTAGTACCAGAAATTGCCGGTCGGATGCATGCTGAAAAAATTGTGCCGCTTATTGACGCCGCTCTAGAGGGCCAACCAAAGCCGGACGCTATTGCCGTTACCGCCGGACCCGGTCTAATTACCGGACTGCTCGTCGGAGTAGAAGCGGCTCGTACTTTGTCCTATGCCCTAGATATTCCCCTGATACGAACAAACCATATTGAAGGCCATATTTATTCTGTAGAACTGCAAGAAAAAAAATCCCCTATCCAATTTCCAGCTTTGTGTCTTGTTGTCAGTGGCGGACACACGGAATTAATTTTGATGACAGGCCACGGGAAATACAAATTTCTCGGCGCCACTAAAGATGATGCGGCTGGAGAGTGTTTTGATAAAACAGCAAAACTGCTTGGACTTCCCTACCCTGGCGGACCGCAAATTTCAAAGCTAGCCGAAACAGGAAATATTAAAGCAATTAAATTTCCCCGGCCGATGATGGATGATGAAAATTATTTATTTAGTTTTGCCGGACTAAAAACTTCGGCTTTGTATTGGTTGCGGGATAACAAACTGGACGATAAAATTACTACTAATGATTTCTGCGCCAGCTTTGAACAAGCTATCGTAGACGTCTTAGTATTCAAAACTTTAAAAGCCGCCGCGCAGTACAAACCAAAAACTATTATTTTGGCCGGCGGAGTTAGCGCTAACAAAAAACTTCGTCAAACTTTGGACGAAGCTGTAAAAAATGAATTTCCAGGAACAAAGTTTATGATTCCGCAAATGAAATACGCCATGGACAACGGCGCGATGATTGCTACAGCCGGATATTACCATGCTATAAAAAAAGATTTTACTTCTTGGAAAAAAATTCAAGCCGACCCAAACTGGGAATTAGCTAGATAGTATTTTTTAGCTCTTCACGAATAATTTCAGAACCATCCACCCGGAAAGATGTCCTTATTATCTTCCCGCCCACATTTAATATTACCAGTTTATCACCCGGATATTTTTTTAAAATATTTTTTATCGCATCAGCTTTTTCTTTTACTTGCTCGGCACTTACCAGAATTTCGAAAGACTCAACTTTTTCTTGAACTTCAGGTTTCTCTACATGACTAGAACTAAAAGACATCTGTTTTGCCAAAACTGGCGCATTTTCTGGTGTGAGCAAATATGCCTTTTCTACAAATAATTTATCATCACCCTCTTCTTCGGAAGTTCTGCCAATCACGCACACCGCCTTGCCCTCTACCCAAACATCGGCAGTAGTTTCGTAAGTTTTAGGAAAAATTAACAATTCCAAACTACTGGTGGTATCAAGTAATTTCGCAAACATCATGGCTTTACCACTGCGGGTTATTTTCTTCTTAGTCGAATCAATCATACCACCCACCACTACCCACTGATTTCTGGTCTGGCTGGACAAATCTTTGAGCGGAGTCAAAACATTTTTCATTATCTCTTGATAAATACTAAACGGATGGGAAGTAACATAAAGACCTAGCAATTCTTTTTCCCACAAAAGCTTTTCTTCTGCGCTGGCATTTGGCGCTGGGCCTAACTTAATTTTTGAAGACATGTCTATGCTAGTGCCAGAAAAAAGAGAGTTTTGATTTACTGATTTCTTTTCATGAGTTTGTTTGACAAACGCTAAAATATTTTCGATGTTTCCAGCCAAGTAGCCGCGGTCATGACCAAAAGAATCCAGCGCACCGCACTTTATCAAACTTTCCAAAGATTTTTTATTCAAATCCCTGTCTTGAACTCTAGTAAGCAGATCTTGTAAATCTTTGTATTTGCCGTTAGCCTTTCGTTCGCGATAAATGGCGTCGGCAATATGCTCGCCCAAGTTTTTGATGCCATTTAAACCAAAACGGATATGCGCCGACGAACCATCTTCAGGAGAAATCATCGCGAAATTTTTAAAACTTTCGTTTATATCTGGCGGCAAAACTCTAACTCCCATTCTTTCAGCTTCATAAATTACTTCCGGCACTTTATCAATATCCCCGCTTTCGGCAATTAAAATAGCAGTCATGTACTGCACAGGAAAATTCGCTTTTAGGTAGGCTGTCTGATAGGCCACCACCGCATAGCTTGAAGCATGGGCTTTGTTGAAGCCGTAGGCTGCGAAAGGTTCAATGCGTTCCCAAAGCCTGTTTATCTTATCCTCAGGTAATTTTCCAAATTCTTTAGCGCCTTTATAGAATTTCTCTTTTTGTTTGGCCATTTCTTCGGGAATTTTCTTACCCATGGCTTTGCGAAATTTATCCGCTTCTTCCCAGTTATAACCAGCTAAATTTATCGCTGTCAGCAACACATCATCCTGATACACAATTAGTCCCAAAGACTGATCCAGATAATCTTTCATTCTCAAATCTTCATATTCTACCAATTCCGGATGGTGTTTTCTTTGGATATAATCGGGAATAGAATCCATTGGCCCCGGACGAAACAGAGCCACCATCGCCATGATATCGAAAATGGTTGTGGGTTTAAGTTCTTTTAAGTATCTGGTCATACCAGAGCTGGAAAGCTGAAATACGCCCACAGTTTCACCACGCGCTAACATCTCGTATGTTTTTTTATCATCCCATGGATACAAACTATAGACATCAATTTTCTTACCCGTTGTTTTTTCAATAATTTCTACGGCGTGGCCCAAAATCGAAAGGTTGCGGATACCTAAGAAATCCATTTTTAAAACTCCGGCCGCTTCTACCGAATGCATTTCGTATTGGGTAATAATGCGCTCGCCGCCGGTTTCCAATTGCACGGGAGTAAAATCTGTCAGTGGAGTCGGAGAAATAACTACTCCGGCCGCATGAATAGAAGTGTGTCTGGCACAGCCTTCTACTTTTTGCGCCAAATCCAACAAACGTTTGGCATCGGCATTTTTGTCATATAATTTTTTTAGCTCCGGCTCCAAATTTAAAGCTTTGGCAATCGTCATCTGGAATCCTTGAGCACCAAAAGGGATAAGTTTAGAAATTTGATCGCAAAAAGAATACGGGAAGCCGAGTGCTCGGCCCACATCGCGCACCGCACCGCGGGCCGCCATAGTACCAAAAGTAATAATCTGGGCCACTTTGTCGGCGCCATATTTATTTGTCACATAAGCGATCATTTCATCACGCCTATCATCGGCAAAATCGCCGTCAATATCAGGCGGACTAGGACGAAACGGATTTAAAAATCTTTCAAACGGCAATTTAAAAAATAACGGGTTGTCCATTACAATGCCCAACGCATAGGAAACAATTGATCCGGCAGCTGATCCTCTGGTTGTGAACATTATTCTGTGTTCACGAGCATAACGCACATAATCTGCTACAGATAAAAAATATGGCGAATAGCCTTTGGTGGCGATAATATCCAATTCATAATCTGCCCGCTTTTTCACATCCTCGGTCATCTCTATTAGCTTTGGCAATTTTTCATAAACCTGTTCACGCAGATACTCGTTGGCTGTTTTGCCTTCGGGAATTTCTATTGCCGGAAAATGCCATTTATTAAGTTCTAATTTCAAATCTACACGTTCGGCGATTTTTACTGTGTTGGTAATTGCTTCGGGTGTATGCTTAAAACGACTAATAATTTCTTTGGGCGATGCCAAAGAATAATCCGCCCCGTTATTCATAGTCATCCGATTTTCTTCGTCCAGGGTGCGGCCGTCTCGGATACAAGTCAGGATATCTTGCGCTTCGGCATCTTCTGGCTCCAAATAATGCGAGTCGCGAGTAACGATAAGTGGTATGCCAGTATCTTTGGACAGCTCGGCAAGTTTTGTATTTAATTCCATCTGTCCTTCCTGCGCCGGTACATCCATCATTTCCAAATAAAAATTTCCCTCGCCAAAAATTTCCTGATACTCCAAGGCTACTTTTTTTGCTTTTTCGTAATTGTCTTCTTTGCGCAAAATCCAAGGAATTTCGCCGCTAAAACAAGCCGATGATCCTACCAGGCCTTCGTGATATTGTTTTAACAACTCTTTATCCATTCTTGGCTTGTAATAAAAACCTTCCAAATTGGCTAAAGAAGATAATTTCATCAGGTTTTTATAACCCGTATAATTTAAAGCCAAAAGAATCAAGTGATAATATTTATCATCCTTGTCTTTATCAAAACGGCTGCCTGGGGCCAGATACGCTTCCATGCCGATAATAGGTTTGATACCTTGCCTCTGACATTCCTCGTAAAACTCAATAGCGCCATACATGTTTCCATGATCGGTAAGAGCTAAAGCTTTGTAGCCCATACTCTTGGCTTTCGCAACCAATTCTGGGATTTTTGGCAGGCCATCTAGCAAGGAATAATGCGAGTGAACATGCAGGTGAACGAAGTCAGACATAGTGGCGTTATCTTACCTTAAAGAAAAAATAAAATCAAAGACTAAAAAACTCTCCTTGCTGGAGAGTTTTTTAAATATAATTTATTTCATCTCTTAACATTCTTTGCAACTTTTTTCATCTTTTTTGCCGTTACCTCTACCGCTTTGTCTACTGCTTCCTTAGCTGCTGAATTCATTTTGTCTGATCCTTTACGTATCCAGTCTTTGGCTTTTTTATTTACCATACTTTTGACCATTCCAGCCATACCGCTTCCGGTGATATTTAGCAGAGTATGAATATTTTCTACTTTGCCGCGCACGTAATTTATAGCTTCAGTGAGAATTTGCAAACGAGAACGGAATTCTTCAGCTATTTCATTGGCATTTTTTAAAATTCTGGTGACGTAATAAAATACCCAACACAGAAACACGGTAATCCACAAAACACAAAAAGCAATTACCAGAAATAAAATATCTTTTGATGTTTCAATCATACCCTCCTTGTTAATTTAATAAATTTTATTAAGAATGGGCTGTTTGTAATGTTCGCACCTGTTTTTCTAATGCTTCCACACGCCGACGAAGTTCCAAAACATCTTTAGCTGTTGCATCGGCATCTTCAATAGTTCTTTTTTCAAGTTTAGTTAAACGTTCTTTAATTTCGTCCAGCTCTTCTCTAATCATTCTAAATCCAGCAGTCATTTCTGTTTGCAGTTCTTCAACAGCATTCTTTAAATCCTCTTTGGTAACCATGTTTTTGAGGTCAGCCTTGGTAACCATGTGCTCCTGCAAAAACTCCATCAATTCATTAGTTGTAATCTCTTTTTCCATATAAATTATGATAAATACATTATAGCACACTTTTTCACTTCCACCAAAACTATCTCACCTCTGCACCAAACTTTTCTTTCAAAATTTTCACCGATCCATCATGAGCTTTATCTACTTCTTCGGTTACTAGGGTGCGCTCTCGGTTTTGATAGACAAAATGATAAGCCATGCTCTTGTAATTTTCTCCCACACCTTTTCCTTCGTAGACATCAAACAACTCCACAGAATGTAAAAGCGGATCGGCGCCAAGCAACGCTGCCAAAATATCGGCATGTGCCACATCTTTTTTCACCGATATAGCTAAATCGCGTTCTGCGGATGGAAATTCTGCTATTGGCGCATATTTTTTGACTGCAGAGGATAATTTTGCCAGCTCGTCCAAATTCAGAGACACCATCGATACCGCACATTCCAAACCAAAATTTTCTACAACCATTGGATGAAATTCAAATACTCTGCCAACAAAATCACTACCTACCATTATTTTACCGTTGCGCGAAGGATGTTGCCACGGACGTAATTTATCGTTTTTTTCTAATTTAAATTCTTTGTTTAGATCCGCAAAAATTGCTTCGGCAGCTCGGCGCGCTTCCCAAAAAGGATTTTTATCTTTCTTGCTGGCAAAAATCGCATGCAACCAAGTATCTTGCCTTGGCAAAAGCTCGTTGCTGTTTTCAGTTATTCTCGCTCCAGGTTCTCCCAACAAAAATCTCTTCCCTACTTCAAACAATCGTAGTTCTGGATAATCATCGATATTCTTTTTTACATTTTCCAGTAAATTATTCATCAAATGGCGGCGTAAAAAAGGACGTTCTTGTGATAATGGATTTTCCAGTTCCAAGTGCTGAGAAACATCTTGACCTAACTTGGTTATGGATTGCGGGCTAACAAAAGAATAGTTATATACTTCGGTATAGGCCAAAGAATTAACCAAAATATTTTTACAACGTCTTTCTAAATTTAATAATTTATTTTCTTCGGGAGGATTTATGGCAAATACTGGCATCTGCGAAACTATCTTGTCGAAACCATGGATACGGATTATTTCTTCCACCAAATCTTCAGGGATAGAAATATCTTTGGTGGCTCGCCAGCTAGGAATTATTACTGACAACTCTTCATTTTTAATTTTTACTTCAAAACCCAAAGCTTCCAAAATTCTGACTGCTTCTTTTTTAGGAAGTTTAGCACCCATTTTACTGTGCAAAAATTCCATAGACATAGTAATTGGCCCTTGTTGCAAACTAAACTTTGCCTGATCCGCAACATTGCTGGCAACTTTGGAACCCTTACAAATTTCTAAAACCAATTCCACCGCATATTCCAAAGCCATAGCAGCCAAATTTGGATCCAAACTTTTTTCAAACCGCGCCGAAGAATCGCTGCGCAACCCCAGCTTGGCGGAAGTGTGACGAATAGAACCAGCTTCAAAATTCGCAGATTCAAAAATAATAGTTTTTGTATCGTTATTTATACCGGAATCCAATCCGCCCATTACTCCGGCAATAGCCAAAGATTTTTCACTATCTGCAATCATTAATACCTTGGAGTCTAATTTTCTTTTCTGGCCATCAAGCGTGGTAAATTCTTCTCCATCTTTTGCTGTTTTGACAACTATTTTGCCATTAGCCACACGAGACGCATCAAACGCGTGCATGGGTTGTCCCAGATCCATCATTATATAGTTAGTAATATCCACGATATTATTTATCGGTCTCTGCCCCACAGATAACAAAGTTTTCTGCAGCCACTGTGGAGATGGAGCAACATTTATTCCGGACATGGCCACGGCCATATAGCGCGGACACAGTTTAGCGTCCTTTACTTCTACGTTTAAAGAAATATCTTTGCCTGGCTCAATTGTGCCTGCCTCATAATGCTGCTTTAATTTTTTTCCATACAATACTGCCACTTCGCGGGCAATACCATAATGTCCCCACAGGTCTGGACGGTTGCTTAATGATTTGTTATCTATTTCTAAAATAGCATCATCTAACCCTAAAGCTTTGGCCAAAGCAACTCCTGGTTTAACTTTGAAATTACTTAAATCTAAAATTTCTTTTTCTTCACTAAGCGGAAACATTTCTGCTAGACCAATTTCGGTAGAAGCGCAGATCATGCCGGCAGATTCTACACCGCGAATAGCGACTGGTTTTAATTCCACCAAATCGCCTTCGCCATGCCATTTTACTTTGGCGCCAATTTTGGCGAGTGCCACCAACATACCTTTGTTTACATTACTGCCACCGCAAACAATTGACAGCTGCTCGCCGCCCACATCTACGGTACAAACTTTTAATTTATCGGCATTAGGATGTTTTTCGGCAGATAAAACTTTTCCAACCACAACATTTTCCAAGTTTTGTCCTTGCATCTCTATTTTTTCTACTTCCACAGTACTGGCTTTCAGCTTCGCGGCTACGTCAGCAGCAGAAACAGAATCGGGAAGGTTGATATGTTGTTTTAACCAATTAAATGATATAAGCATATTAAAATTGTTCCAAAAATTTCATATTTCCGCTTTCCAACAGCCGGATATCCTCTATGCCATACTTAAGCATTGCTAATCTGGTGAGACCAAAACCAAAGGCAAAACCTTGATTAACTTTTGGGTCTATGCCGCCTTCTTTTAAAACATTAGGATGAACCATGCCAGCCCCAAACACTTCAAGCCAGCCTGTCTGTTTGCATAACTTACAACCTTTGCCTTGGCAAAGAAAACAAGTTACTTCGCCATTTACCCCCGGCTCGACGAATGGATAAAATTTGGGACGCAACCGCATTTTTGTTTCTGGACCAAATACATGCTGGCATACAGCTTCGAGCACACCTTTCATGTGAGCAAAATTAACATCTTTGCCGACAACTACTCCTTCTAATTGATAAAATGTGTGTTCATGGCGAACATCGGTGGCTTCATTGCGGAAACATTTTCCTGAAGAAATCATACGTAGCGGCGCGCCATATTTTTGCATAGCCCGCACCTGCACAGATGAAGTGTGGGTACGCATTACCCAATCTGGATGGCCTTTGATATAAAAAGTATCGTGCGAATCACGTGCCGGATGAGTGGCCGGAATATTTACCGCTGTAAAATTATAATAATCACTTTCTAATTCTGGGCCATCTAAAACCATAAAGCCCATGGACGAAAAAAAATCTTCTAAATCATTTTGAATCAAAGTATTTGGGTGGAAATGCCCCCGTGCCTTGATCGGCAAAGATGGCTGAGTAATATCTATACTTTCTTTTTCCAAAAGTCCGCCCATTTCTTTGGCAGATAATTCATGTTTTTTGGCTGCCAAAGCTTCTTCAATTTCTTTCTTTACCTCATTGGCCAGCTGGCCAGTTTGTTTTCTGGCTTCTCCACTCAAATCTTTTAGGCCTTTCAACAAATTAGTAAGTTCACCGCCTTTACGACCTAATAATTTAATCTCTAATTCTTCCAATCCTATTTTGTCTTTGATGGCTTTGACGGCCAAAAGCGCTTCAGTTTTTAATTGTTCAAGCTTTGATTGCATACTACGTTAGATTATTCCACAAATCTATAAAAAATCCTTTGAAATGTCCCAAATCTTTTATCGTAATTACCACTACCAAAAGCATTAATAAAGTAAACCCAAGTCCATGCGCTATCTGTTCGGCTCTTTGAGAAATTGGTTTGCGTTTAATTTTACTTATAATTAAAAACAGTAACCGGCCGCCATCTAAGGCTGGAATTGGTAAAATATTTATAATAGCTAAATTTAAAGAAAGCAAAGCGGTAAAATTTAACAGATAACTAAAGCCCAATCTGGCCACATGGCCTGTCATAACCGCTATTCCCACCGGACCAGACACAACTTGGCCCATATTATTTCCAGCAAACAGACCGGCAATTAAAAAATAAAATGAAAATAGTATTTCTTTTAAATAAAAACCGGTCATGAGCATTCCATAATATATTGCCTTGTACCAGGGGTAACTTACTAATCCAACTTCTACCAAACTGACTCCTAATCCGCCTTTGCCTGTATCCGGGTAAATAAATGGATGCACTTTCTTTTCTATTATACTGCCATCTCTTTTTATAGTCACTGTAATATCTTGATTTTTGTGACTATTTACATAATCTTGCATGGCAGAAACACTAGGATTTTGCAAATTATCCAAGGCCACAATAGTATCACCGGATTGTAGCCCGGCCTCGGCAGCTGGCTTGCCGGGCATTGCTTCTATAATTTCTAAATGTCTGTCTTTTACAGTTACTCCAGATGGTAAACCGTCTATAGCTTGCGGCAAACCCATCATAAAACCAGCCGAAAGCAAAATAAAAGCCAAAACTATATTCATCGCCACGCCCGCACACAAAGTGGCCGCTCTTTTCCAGGCATTTTGCGCAGCAAAACTATCTGGACCCGGATCTTCTCCATTTTCACCTTTGATGTGCACGAACCCGCCCAGCGGGATTAAATTTATAGAATAAACCGTGCTGCCGCCATGGGATTCCTCCTCTAGTATTCTTTTTCTACCAATAAATTTTACTTTTTTCTTGCCGCTAGCATCTTTTATAAATTGAATTCCGAACAAGCGAGGGGGGAAACCAAAACCAAATTCATAAACTTTCATCCCACTCTTGCGCGCCACAATAAAATGCCCGAATTCATGGGATAAAACCAGCACGGCCAAAACGGCAATAAAGATTAAAAAAGTTATCATAGTACTTGAAAATTCAACCTGCCTGCTATACAATACCATTCATTATATAGTAACATAATAAAAAAGCCAATAGGCTATTTAATCACTAATTACTCAAAAATATGCCAGTACTTTACCTTGTTCTAGCGGCCGTAGCAGTGTTAGCTTTATGGCTAGTAGCCGTATATAACGGCCTAATTCGCAGTAAAAACCGAGTAGACGAAGCCTTTAGCGATATAGATGTACAGCTAAAACGCCGATATGATCTGATCCCTAACTTGGTAGAAGCGGTAAAAGGCTACATGACCCATGAGCGAGAAGCTTTGGTTAAATTAACCGAAGCCAGAACTGCCGCTATGGCCATACATGACAAAAAAGACGCTACCATTGCTGAAAAGGAACAGGCGGAAAATATGCTTTCCGGAACTTTAAAGTCTTTGTTTGCCGTTACCGAAAATTATCCGGATCTAAAAGCCAGCCAGAACTTTTTGCAACTGCAAGACGAACTTAGCGATACGGAAAATAAAATCCAGGCCGCCCGCCGATTCTACAACGGCAATGTTCGTGACTTCAATATTAAAATTCAAGTCTTCCCTTCCAACATGGTAGCCAATTCTCTTGGATTCAAAAAATACGAATTCTTCCTGGCCGACGCAAGTGAAAAACAAAATGTGCAGGTAAAGTTTAACTAAACTTACAATTCTATGAAGCGCAGACCTGTAGAAAGCTCCGCACCACCACCTGATACAGGACCATTCCGAAAAATGGAAGGCATTGTCGACACAAGTGAAGATGCGATTCTGCAAAGAATGGAAAAAGAAATAGCGGCTGAAGGAAAATTCAGCATTAGATTGACTGAGGGTATAAAATATAAAGACGCATTTCCGCTCTTTGCGGATGCTATTAAAAACAATATCGATCCCAAGGATATTATTTTTTATTCGCTGGCCACTGGCATCATGAAATATGATAATGTGATTGAATATACGCCGAACGGCATCCTTGGTCGCGTACAAGGCAAAAAATATATTTATAAAAGTAAAGATGATTCTTATATAGAATTACGGATATGGGTAGAGAAAAATAAAGCAACATTTGATTCTCTTACTACCAAAGAAGACGTTGAAAAAATAAAAAGAAAGCAAGAAAAAGAAGACTGGTATACTGCTAATTATGAACTGAAAGATAATATTGGAAAGATTAAAAAAATGATCAAAGCTGGAATTAATATGGAATTAGACGACTTAAAAAATAATACAGAAAGTTTGTTGCAGACTATAAATGAAAAACTTAAAGAAAAGAAATAAATATGTATTCTCAAATAGACTCCAACAAAAGACAATCCGTATTACTGATGATGGTTTTTATCGCCGTCATTATTGGTTTGGGCTATGTTTTTGATAAAACCTTAGGAGCTGGTGATTATAGTTATGTCATATTTGCTATCTTATTATCTTTTGGCATGACCGCTATCTCGTATTTTCAGGGAGACAAAATTGCTTTGTGGACTAGCGGCGCGAAGCCGATTGCCAAAGAAGATAATGCCTATGTCTATCGTATGGTGGAAAACTTAGCCATTACCAATGGTATACCAACCCCAAAAATTTATATTATTGAAGATTCAGCTATAAACGCCTTTGCCACTGGCCGCAAACCGGAGCTGTCTTCTATTGCTGTCACCCGCGGCGCAACAGAAAAACTTACCAACGAAGAACTAGAAGGTGTGCTAGCGCACGAACTTTCGCATGTAAAAAATTACGATATCCGGTTTATGACCTTGGTAGCCGTGCTGGTAGGTGCCATTGCCATACTATCGAATATATTTCTACGCAGCCAGTGGCTCCCCCGCCGCAATGACCGCGAAAGCGGAAACATCGGCGCTATCTTTATGATTGTTGGTATAGTGCTGGCTATACTCTCACCTATTATCGCCGAGCTTATAAAACTAGCTATTTCCCGCCGCCGTGAATATTTGGCCGATGCTTCTGGGGCGCTACTTACCCGCTATCCCGAAGGTTTAGCGCGAGCTCTGGAAAAAATCGCAGCCGAAAATCAGCCGATGAAAAATGCCAACCACGCGACAGCTCACATGTTTCTGTCCAGTCCATTTGCGGGCAAAAAAATATCCTCTTTATTTTCCACTCATCCTCCAGCTGAAGACAGAATAAAAAAATTGAGAGAGATGGCATAGTATGCTAAGAGTGCTGCCATTCCGACAATCCTCCGGCTTTTGCGGACCAGCCAGCCTAAAAATGGTTCTGGAATATTTTGGTATAAAAAAATCGGAAAAAGAATTAGCAAAATTATCTAACGCTCACCCGCATCACGGTACTAGCGCAAAAAATTTAGTTTTGACTGCCAAAAAACTGGGGCTCAAAGGTTTTTATAAAGATTTTTCTTCCATAAAAGAAATAAAAAAATATTTAGATAAAAAAATACCGGTCATTGTGGACTGGTTTTCTCATGATGACGGACATTACTCGGTGGTAATAGGTATTGATAAAAAATTTATTTATCTGCAAGATCCGGAATTGGGCAAGATAAATAAAATAGATTTGGTTACATTCCAAAGAATTTGGTTTGATTTTGAAGAAAAAATGTTAAACAAAAAACAAGATATTTTTATTCGTCGGCTGATTGTTATTTACCGCTAATTAACGATTGCGCGTCTGTGCTCCCGGCCCGAATAATTTATCAAACACTGAAAGCTTGCGTACCGTACCGCGTTCATTTTTCAAAAATACTTCACCGGATTCTTTGCTAACTTTTTGCACTACATACTCAAACATTCGCAGATCATCTTCCAGTTTGGCTTTAAAAATAATTTTTGGCTTGAGTCCGGCCTGTTTTATGCGGGCAAAAATTTGCTGGCGTTTGTTGTATGCTTCATCTTTTTCGTCTTCTTGACTCTGGCGACTGGCGCTTTCTCGTTTGGCTAACCAACTGGTGTCTGGGCTTACTGGATTGCTAGATTTTTTAGACATATAATTTAGATTATCCTCCTTGAATTATATAGCTAAACTCTTTTATTTTCTCTTGCATAGTTTGTACGTCAACTGCTTCCAAATTCAACCGCACCACTGGCTCAGTATTGCTTAATCGGACACTCGCCCAACCCCAATCAAACTTCATCCACAAACCATCCAAATGAGAAATTTCCTGTGCTTGGTCTTTATATTTTTCTTCAACCCTAATCATTACTTCTGCTTTATCTTCTATTTCAAAATTTATCTCTCCAGAATGGAAATATTTTTGCAGCGGTGCAACCAACTCACTAAGTGGCTTGTTTTCCCGTGACAACATTTGTAAAACATACAGCAAAGACAAATCCGTGCTTTCTACATCGTACATATCGTGAAAATATAGATGCAAAGAAAGTTCACTGGCAAACGCGCCTTTAATTTCTTTAAGTGATTTTTTGATATTAGCATGCCCTACTTTACACATATCTACGGTTGCGCCCTGTGCTTGCCATACTTCCGGGATAATCATACTTGATCTCACGTCATACAACATATGTGATCGAGGATGAGTTCGTAAAACCTCCAGACCAACTAGCGCGCCAACAAAAGACGCATCCACCACTTGTCCTTTTTCATCTACCAAACCAATTCTGTCGGCATCTCCGTCTAAGGCAAATCCAAAGTTAGCGCCAGTGGCTACAACTTCTTTTTGCAAATCAGCTAAAGTTTCTACTTTTAACGGATTGGCTTCATGGTTAGGAAAATTTCCATCTGGTTCTAAATATAGATATTCAACTTCTACGGGTAAATTTTTAAAAACTTCCGGAATAGTAACTTTGGCCATGCCATTGCCGGCATCAATTACAATTTTCATCGGACGGATAGAATCCGGCGAGACAATAGAAAAAATTTTCTTTAAATAATCGCCAAGAACTTCTTTTTGAGGAAAAGTCTTTTCCTCCTCTTTGTAATCAAAATTTGAATTTGCCACCAATTCTTTGATTTCACCCATACCAGAAGACTCGCCAATCGGCAGACCATCACCCAAAGTTAGTTTAAAACCATTGTATTGGGCTGGATTATGGCTAGCTGTCACCATCACCCCACCGGCGTGTTCTGGGTAATTAGCGCAGGCAAAATTAAATAAAGGTGTGGAAACTAGTCCCACGTCCACTACATCTACCCCTTCATCACTTGCCCCTCTCATCAATGCCTGCTGAAGTTCTGGACTAGTACCACGCATATCCCTGCCTACCACCACAGCCTGACCGGACTTTAACAAATCGTGATTGCGTAAAAAAACCACAAAAGCCCGGCCCAAACTATAGGCTAATTCTACAGATAATTCCGTAGCTGACAGGCCTCTAATATCATAGGCTTTGAAGATGTTTTTTGCTATTTGCATAGGATAAAATCTGATTGACTAATTAGCGTAATTAAGTATATAATACAACCTATATTGAGTCAAAAAATACCTACTATGTCTAGTATTGTAGACAGATTTTCAACTCATCTTCGTGCAGTTTTGGTAGGCAGTATCCGCATTGCCACCGAACTAAAAAACACATCGGTAGAACCGATCCATCTTTTGTTGGCTTTATCTACGCAAAAAGGGTCGGTAGCCAGCGAAGTCCTGAGCCGCTACCACCTGGATACAAAAAGCATAGAAAAAATTGCTGTAAAATTAAAGCCTGGGACTGGATCAGGGCAAAATAAAAATTTATCGCCATTTTCTTTAAATTCCAAAACTGCTTTAGAAAAAGCCCTTATTGTCGCCCAAAAGAATGGACACAACTATTTGGGCACCGAACATCTGCTTTCGGCTTTAGTAAATCTCAACGATCCGCAACTGGAACAGTTATTTAAAAAGAATAACCTCAAAAAAACAGAGCTAAATGATCAATTGGAAGTAGTACTCACCACAGCTTCGCAGTTTCCACAAATTACCGAGATACCAGAAGCAATCAATCGCCTACAAGAAACCTTATCTGATGATGCGATGCTCCATACAATCCTGCCTAATGATAAAAAAACCAAGAAAAAAGAGGCAGCTTTAGACTTTTTTGCAGCCAATCTCACCAGTCAGGAAATCCAGTCTGGAATTGATCCGGTAATCGGCCGCGAAAACGAAATTGAACGCATGATGCAAGTGCTTTGCCGCCGGACAAAAAATAATCCGATACTTCTCGGTGATCCGGGTGTAGGTAAAACCGCTATCGTGGAAGGTCTGGCTAAAAGAATTGCTGCCGGTGAAGTACCTGATGTTTTGCTTGGCAAAAAAATATACGCTCTGGATATGGGCTTGCTTATTGCCGGTACTGCTTACCGCGGAGAATTTGAGGGTCGCTTGCGCCAAGTAATCGAAGAGGTCAGCAGCGATCCAAATATAATTTTATTTATCGACGAACTGCACAACATTGTTGGCGCTGGTTCAAACCAAGGCACAATGGACGCAGCCAATATCTTGAAACCGGTATTAGCACGCGGAGTTATTCGCTGTATTGGCGCAACCACGCTCACTGAATTTAAAAAACATATTGAAAGCGACCCGGCCTTAGAAAGACGCTTCCAACCAATTATTATCAAAGAACCATCCGTGGAAGATACTATAAAAATTCTCATGGGTATCAAAGATAATTACGAAAATTTCCATAATCTAAAAATCACTAATGAAGCAATTGTAAAAACTGTTCAGTTGTCCAATCGCTATATCACCAACAAACTTCTGCCTGATAAAGCTATAGATCTGCTAGATGAAACTGCGGCGGCCAAACGCTTGTCTGTCAAACCAACTCTGGCAGAATCAAGGTTGCTGCGTTTAAAAAACGAACTGGCCAAAACTACAACGGCCAAAGAAATTGCCGCCGGACACGACAGATTTTCTGAAGCTGTAAAATTAAAAGAAAAAGAAAAAATTATTGAACAGGAAATAAAATACTATAAAGAAAAAATATCTACCCAAAAAATTCCCAAAACCGCATCTACTGTCACCGAAAAAGATATTATTAACCAGCTGGCAAAGATTATCGAGACTCCGATTCGCGATCTGTTTATAAACGAAAAATACGACTTTCCATTTGAATCCGAGCTGCAAAAACATATTATCGGCCAAGATGAAGTTTTACGCGAAGTTGCGCAAATTATCCGTCAGGCCAAACTAGAACTTTCTAATCCCAACCGGCCGCTCGCTTCATTTTTGTTTGTTGGTGAAAGCGGTGTTGGCAAAACCGGGCTGGCAAAATCTTTAGCCGCAGCGCTTTATCCAAGCCAAAGTTCTTTTATTCAGCTCAACATGAGCGAATTTAACGAAAGTTTTGGCGTTTCCAAACTGCTTGGCTCTCCGGCTGGATATGTTGGCTATAAAGAAAGCAATCAGTTTACTGACCGAATTAAAATGAATCCGTACTGCGTAATTCTGCTGGACGAAATCGATAAAGCCCATAAAGATGTCACTAAACTTCTTTTGCAGATGTTGGAAAACGGGGAAATCACCGACTCAGTTGGTAAAAAAATATCCCTCAAACACGCCATAATTATTCTCACCACTTCTCTGGGAGCAGACGAACTGAAAAAATCAAACATCGGTTTTGGTAAAGCCAAAGAAAATTCCGAAAATAAAAAAATAGTCAAAGACAAACTAAAAGATTTTTTCTCTGCCGAACTCATAAACCGATTAGACCAAATCTGCCTGTTTAACAGCCTCACCAAAACCGATTTGGCAAAAATAGCGGCTTTGGAAATTACTGAGCTCAACAAACAATTGGTGCCCTACAATACCGCTCTAGGTGCTGACGATGAAGTATTTGCTTGGTTCGTGGATCAGCTGGCCGAAAAAAATAACGCCCGCGAAGTCCGCCGCCAAATCAGAAACCATGTAGAAAAAATAATGGCTGAACTGATTGTGCAGAATAAAATAAAAGCCCAACACAAACTTGTTTTACAGGAAAATAAATTGTCCGTGAGATAATTTTCTTCTATGCCGGAGGGATCAGAGGAGCAAAAAAATTTGATGGGACAGCCCTCTGATATGGGCAATCTTTTGGCTGCCGAAAAAGCCAAAAGTGCCGGCGAACAGCGCACTGCAGATGCCGATAACTACGAACCTTACCAAGAACAGCCTGAAGAAGATGGTGGCGCTCAAAATCAAGTCGAGGAAGACCAAGACACAGAAGCCGAACAAGCCGAAAATCAACAGGCCCAGTTGGCCGCCCAGGAGCAAGCCGAAGTAGCCATAGCCATGGCGGCCGGAAAACAACGACAACAAAGACAGCTACAGGCGCAAAGACAAAAACTAGAAGGACAGTTGGAAGAGCTAGAAAAAGAATTAACGGATTTTAAAAATTCAAAACTGGGCGGATTCCTAAAAATTTTCCAACCGAGAATAAACGTGCTGATAGATATTCTGATTGAACAGATGAAAAAGCAGGTAAATAAACTGGCTGACGAAGCCAAAATCGCTTTTTATACCGGCTTAATTGTTACTATTACTAGTCTTATCGCCATTCTCACGGCCATGAAATTTCTGGCCGCTTTTTTAGATGCAGTTATCGTAGTGCCATATTCCTGTATTCGCCTGATAATCATGACTTTTTATACTTGTGTTATACCTATTATCCTAATCTTGATATCCCCTATTTACATATCATTTTTGGTAATACTATTTCTTATCGGCAAAATCCCGTTGCTCAAGGGCACTTTGACTAAAGTCCTTACCGAAATCATTGAAAAATTAAAAAACCAGCGGACTGCTTGGCAAGCGGAGGTAGAAAAATTAAAGAAAAAAGTCACCTTAAAAAAACAGATCAAAAATCTGAAAAAGATGGAGAGCCAGATTACACGGGGACGGTAACGGTATTTCATGGTATAATATATCCATAAACAATAACTATATTATGTCTCTGCGCAAAAAAATTATACTTAGTATTATTCTTCTTTTAGTAGCTGGTCTAATTGCTTATGGTTTATATTATATTTTCACCAGCACCGGAAAAATAGGCGAACCCACACCTCCTTCTGGCGAAGTTCTGCCTGGAGGTCAATTACCTGGATCTGGCGCTGGCCCTGCTACTACCACCGGAGTAACTCAGGGTCCGGGTGGAGAACTCTTACCAGTTTCGGGCATCATAGCTTCCACTAGCCCATCCTTTTACAAACCGGTTTCAGTTAGACAAGTAATATCAGAAACCGCTACTTATCCTTCTTTGAATTCCGGGGGCGATTTTCGTTATTACAACGCCAATGATGGTAAATTTTACCGGGTAATGCCTGATGGCGGAATAAAAATGTTATCTGATCAAGTATTTTTTAATGCCCAAAAAGTTACCTGGGCAAAAAATCAAAACGAGGCTGTTATTGAATACCCGGACAGTTCAAAAATAATCTACAATTTTGATACCAATAAACAAGTCACTCTGCCTAAACATTGGCAGGATTTTTCTTTCTCGGCCGATGGTTCTCAAGTTGCGGCCAAAAGCATTGGCCTGGATCCATCCAATCGTTGGCTGGTCACTATAGATAATGACGGCTCCGGCGCAAAACTCATCGAACCAATGGGCGAAAACGCAGATAAAGTTACAGTAAGCTGGTCTCCCAGCCAACAGGTAGTTGCTTTTTCCCAGACTGGCGAACCCCAAGGCGGAGAAAGACGCGAAGTTCTTTTCATAGGTTTAAATGGAGAAAATTTTAAATCAGCAATTGTGGAGGGCTCCGGATTCCAACCGCAATGGTCTACTACCGGAAAAAAGTTGTTATATAGCGTGCACAGCTCACGCAGTGATTTTAAGCCGGAATTATGGCTGGTAGATGCCTACGGAGAAAATATTGGCAGCAATCGGCGTCTGCTCAAACTTAATACTTGGGCTGACAAATGCACTTTTAGCAATGACGACACCGCTTTCTGCGCTGTTCCCAGAGACCTTCCTTCCGGCGCTGGCATGGCTCGGGATATTGCCGCCTATAATTATGACGATCTATACAAAATAGATTTAAAAACTGGCTTGAAAAGCCCCATACCTCTAAACGATAATTTTAATATTACTAATATTTCTTATAACGCTGGAACCAAAAAAATAATATTTACCGATCTAAACAAAACCGGTGTCTTTGAATCTCAGTTATAATATGCCAAACCACAAAAAATTATATTTATTACTCTTGGCTATGGTGGCTTTGGCCGGAATTTTCTTTTACCGACAAATAATGCGTGCTCGACAAATCACTGTTGTACGCACTGAAGCCCCTTTAATTTCACCTAGCGTTATATTTATTCCAACTTCAGAATCCGAACAAACTTTGGGTAATCCAGGAGCAAACATTATCGTGACTGAATTTGTAGATATTGGCTGCGCTCGCTGTCTGTCTCTGCACTCCGCCATGAAACAATTTGTAATCAAACACCCTCAAGACATAAGACTGGTTTGGAAAGACAACGTCAAACCGGGAATTCTATCAGATCACACCTTAGCTCATCAGGCCGCGTATTGTGCTGGCAAACAAAATAAATTTTGGCAATTTTTGGATATCGCCGCTGGCCAACGAAATAATTTGGCAGAAGCAGGGCTGAAAAAAATTGCTCTGAATCTAAATTTAAACATAGAGGTATTCTGGCTCTGCACCAACAGCCCGGAAACAAAACAGGCTATCGCTGATTCTTCTTTGCAGGCTAGTCAGTTGGGCGTACGGTCATTGCCCGCTATTTTTGTGAACAATAAAATGATAAATACAGACAAAGATATAAATATCGAAGAAATGCTGACAAATTTTATTGTAAAGCCTTAAACAAAATATGTTTTTCCGTAAGACCAAAAAAAT
Source organism: Parcubacteria group bacterium Gr01-1014_13 (assembly GCA_007376295.1). GTDB lineage: Bacteria > Patescibacteriota > Patescibacteriia > Magasanikbacterales > GWA2-37-8 > XYD2-FULL-39-9. Next base: position 46,941 of record VMGB01000003.1, read on the forward strand.
TGTTCTGATTCTTTCATTGGTCTTTCTTTTTGTCCCCATTTTTTGGAACAGCCGCGCTGTAGCAGGTTTCTTCGATGATTTCGCTTGTCTAACTGGCAACGTCGGCAGTTGCACACAAATTGTGGAGGACATAAAAACATATACAGACGCGCTGTGCAAACAAAAATGCGGCGAACGAGAATGCGAAGTAACAAGCAAAACTTCCAATGAAATAATCTTTGATGCCTTTACTAAAGGCGGACTCACAGCATTGGATCCGATAACAGACGTTGAATGTAAGGGCGCGGATGGTTCAGAGTTGTCTGAATTACAAGCAGATGTGGCTGGTGGTAAATATAAACCGACTCTGGAAATAAATATCCCCGGTTTAAATCTTAGCGATGTCCGATCTTCTACCGATGATACCGGCACCTATTTTTATATTGCCTGGATACCAGAATTAATCTCCGCTCTATACAAATTTGGTATTGCTATAGTAAGTATTGTGGCGGCAGTAGTAATTATTATCCAAGGTCTACGCGTGGTTACTTCCGGCGGTGGCGAAGGCAAAACTACAGCTTATAAAAAAATCTTCCAATCTGTAATAGGACTATTTATCGCTTGGGGTTCATACGCGATTTTGTATAATATTAATCCGGCGCTAGTGGAGTTTAATGCTTTAAAAGTAAAGGTGGTGGAGAGGGTAGATTTAGAAGCCAGCTTAGGTACTACAAATGTCGCAACTGGCGAAGAGAGTGGTGCTCCGGAACCAGGGAGCCATCCACCGACCACTATTCCCTGCCCATTCACGCTTATAGAAACGTCGGGGGATAAGGGCAGAGCGGAGTTTTACCAAAAACTTCAGACGAGCGGAGCGGTCACCGCGACAACACCACGGGAGAAGACTGTGCAAATTGCCGACATCGCCGATGCCTGTAATATTAATCTCGGATCCTGCGGGCGGACTGCTGGAGCCATCGTTGCGCTCGCTGGCACCAACCCAAAAAACTGCCTCGACCCGGCAAGTGGAAACTGCAATGGCAGCTACAAACGACGAATCCGAGCTATTTCACAAAATCAACGACTATACACTTATGGCTGGAGATGCTCGATCAATAAGAAGGAGTACCCAAATAACCCACCGCGTTCTAACTGTGTCAATACACCTCTGGAAGCTACAAAAATCATACGCGACTACCTTAAAGCGCAGGCGGCTGCGGGTAGCCCAGAACTAAAGGGTTGGCCCGACGAGTGGGCCAACCAACTGCGACCAGGCGATTATGTCGTGTTTTATAATGGTAATGACGATCTCGTCGGATCGCATGCCGTAATTTTCATGGGATGGGCATCAGAAGGTCGCATGCAGGTAGTTCAAGGCGGTATGGGCAAATATACCAATCCTCCAAACAGCACTGCCAGCGGCACATGGTGCGTGAAAAGCTCGTGCGGCGAGTCCATGGTTCCACTACTCTACATTTACACTCCAGATTGACGGTATCACAATGCCAAAGTTTTTAAAAATATGCAAAAAATACAATCTGTCTTTGCCTGCTCCAACTGCGGCGCTCAATTCCAAAAATGGACTGGGCGCTGTTTGGAATGTGGTAAATGGGGCACAATTGCGGAAACAAAAATAAAAGCAGAAGCTGAGAATAAAACTGGTACTGGTAATTACGCGCCGATAGAAATGATTGATCTCAAAAGCATAGATAGTAAAAAATTTGAGCGGCAAAAAACAAACATCGAGGAGTTAGACAGAGTCTTAGGGGGAGGGCTGGTTCCAGGCTCTCTTATTTTATTGGGCGGCGAACCAGGTATTGGCAAATCTACTTTAGCCCTGCAACTTGCCGCCATAATCCCCCATTCTTTATATATTTCCGGAGAAGAATCAGCCGAACAAATAAAACTTCGAGCTGAACGACTTAATGTGAAGTCAAACACTTTAAAACTTGGCAATGCCACAGCAATTGAGAATATAATTGAAACTATAAAACAAAATAAAGAATGTACTTTGGCAATTGTCGATTCTATACAAACAATTTACGCTGCCGAAGTAGAAGGCGAAGCTGGGAATATAAATCAGGTTCGGGCCTGCACAGTTAAACTTTTGGAGTTAGCAAAATCTACCGGCAAAACTATTGTACTCATTGGCCAAGTAACAAAAGAAGGCACGGTGGCTGGACCAAAAACTTTAGAACATTTAGTGGATGCGGTTTTGTATTTGGAAGGAGATAAGTATCACATATTTCGCATCTTACGCGCGGCCAAAAATCGTTTTGGCTCTACAGATGAAATCGGTGTATTTTCCATGGAAAGCCACGGCTTACAAGAAGTAAAAAATCCCTCGGAGGCATTTTTGGCCGGACGTGGCGAACCCGTTCCAGGATCTACTATCACCTGTTTAATGGAAGGTAGCCGTCCAGTACTCGTAGAAATTCAAGCACTGGTAACGAAAACAAATTTCGGCTATCCACAAAGACGGGCTTCTGGATTTGATTTAAACCGCTTGCAGGTCCTTGTTGGCGTACTATCAAAACGAGCTGATTTACCACTTGATGCTTATGATATTTTTCTCAACGTGGTCGGCGGACTAGAAGCCAGCGAACCAGCCGCAGACTTGGCTGTGGTTTTAGCTTTAGCTTCAGCTCTAAAAAACAAAACAATCTCCAAAAACATCGCTTCCTTTGGCGAAGTTGGGTTAGGCGGCGAAATTAGACCTGTTTCCCAAACCGAAAAAAGATTAAATGAAATTAAAAAAATGGGATTTGCTTTCGCTGTTATCCCCTCTGCCAAAAATCCAACCAAGGTATCGGATATAAAAATTGCTTCAGTAAAAAATGTAAAAGAATTAGTGGAACAAATTTTAAAGTAAGCCGCTACTCCAAATGAACTTGCCCTTCCCAGTCTTTTACTATTTTCATTACTTGCGAGTACTTGTCGGGGTTTAAAACAATAGTTTTTGCCGCTTCCCGTGCTTTGTTTATTAATTCCCGATCGCTTAATTTTGCTAACCGCAAATTCATCTCTCCGCTCTGCTCCGTACCATAGACTTCGCCTGGACCGCGTATTTCCAGATCTTTTTGCGCAAGTTTAAAACCATCGCTATTACTTTCAAAATATTTTAATCTTTCCGATGATTTTTGCGAAGAACTGCTGCTGAACAATAAACAGTACGACTGATGACTTGAACGCCCCACCCTACCTCTAAATTGGTGTAGTTGAGCCAGACCAAAAGATTCCGCTCCTTCAATCATCATCACGCTAGCGTTGGGAATATCAACTCCAACCTCAACGACGGAAGTAGAAACAAGGATATCAATTTTTTTATTCTTGAACTCATCCATGACTTTATCTTTTTCTGTTGGTTTTAATTTGCCATGTAGATACCCAACTTTTAAATCAGGAAATACCTTCTGGGAAAGTTTTTCATACTCGCTCAAAACGCTTTTTTTCTCATTGGTTGGGTTAGCCGAATAGTTAATTATTTCAATTTCAGCTTCATCTTTCTGCTCAATCAAAGAACAGATTACAAATACTTGTCTGCCTAACTTTACTTGGTCATGAATAAATTGATAGGCTTTTTCTCTTTTGGCAGGTTCCACCATTTTAGTAATAATTTTCTTCCGGCCCGGTGGCATTTCGTTTATAATCGAAACATCCAAATCTCCATAAATCATCAAGGCCAACGATCTTGGTATGGGTGTCGCTGTCATGCTTAAAAAATGTGCTCCTAGCCCTTTTTGCTTAATCAATTTTCTTTGTTCCACTCCAAAACGATGCTGTTCATCTACTACCACCAGTCCCAATTTGTAAAAGCTTACATTTTCCACTAACAAAGCATGGGTACCTACCACCACATCTATTTTTCCATCATTAATGTCGGCCACAATTTCCTTTTTCAATTTTCCAGTCTGGCTACCAGTCAATAATCCGACCCGTATATTTAACTTGCTAAATAGCTTCTGGAGCGACTGGTAATGTTGCTGGGCCAGTATTTCGGTGGGCGCCATCATCGCTGCCTGATAGCCGTTTAAAAAAGCATTATAGATAGCAATCGCTGCTACGACTGTTTTGCCCGATCCCACATCTCCAGAAACCAAACGATTCATTGGTTTAGTTTTAGCAATATCTTGCAAAATTTCCCAAGCAGAAATTTTTTGTGATTTGGTTAAAGTAAACGGCAGTGAGGAGACAAATTCTTTTATTTTATCCTCCTTAAAAGATATTGGCGGAGCCTGTAAAGTAGATTTTTCTTGTCTGGCAAGTTCGGCTCGAAGCTGAATCAAAAATAACTCATCAAACTTTAATCTGTCAGTACTTAATTTTAAGTCATTATCGTCAGTAGGAAAGTGTATACCATATAAAGCGCTGGAAAATGGTATCAAATCTGCCTGTTCTAAAATATTTGCCGGCAGCCATTCTTTAATTTTTGCCGCCAACCCCATAACATGGCTAATCAAAAAACGAATCTGTTTTTGCGTTAAGCCGTGGGTCGTTGGATAGATAGGCACTAGGCGCGCCGTATGAGTGGATCCTTCCTTTTTATATTTTTCGTAAATCGGGCTGGTTAATTTTGGCCCCAACATATCGGCTTGCGCTTTACCGGATAAATAAAGAATATCGCCGACATGTATATTTTTTGTTATAAACGGCTGGTTGAACCAAACGATTCGTACCGAACCGCTTTTATCCGATACAAGCGCTTCGGTAATTGTCTTGCGACTACGAAAACTTTTTTTGCTGGCTATAAGCTCTACCTGGCCGCAGATAGTAACCAGTTCCCCGGCTTGCAACTGAGCAATGGGAACTATTTTACGATAATCTTCATAACGAAACGGAAAATAATACAATAAATCCTTGGCAGTTTTCACCCCAAGATACTCAAATTTTTTAAATGTTTTTTTGCCTACTCCTCCCAGTTCGGCTACTCTAGTTTTAAAGTCCATAAACAGGAGAAGAAAAGAAGATAGATTTTATTTACTCAATCACCCTAAACACTTCTTCAGCCGTGGTAATCTTGTCTAGCGCTTTTAGCAACCCGTCTTGTACCATAGTTACCATTCCACCTTTCACTGCCAATTCTTGGATAACATATTCGGACACTTCGCTACTTAGGATTGCTTGTTCAATTTCTTTGTTCATTATAAAAATTTCGTAAATACCGACTCTACCTTTGTAGCCCAAACCACTGCACTGGTCACAGCCTTTACCGCGGAAAAATTTAAGCTTCTTTAGGTCAACATTCTTCTTTTCCGCTTCTGGCAGAGTTTCCAGGCTTTTTATTATCCGCTCCATATTTTCCGGAGTATATTCCTCTTGGCAATGTTCGCAAATTTTGCGCACTAATCTTTGGCCAATTACTGAATTTAAAGCCGGTGCCAACAAAAATGGTTTTACTCCCATAGAAAGAAAACGCGGTATAGTACCCGAAGCGCTGTTGGTATGGATAGTAGATAAAATTAAATGTCCGGTAAGAGCAGATTGAATAGCGATCTCAGCTGTTTCCAAATCGCGGATTTCGCCCACCATACAAATATCCGGATCCTGACGCAAGAGACTGCGCAAACCTTTGGCAAAAGTATAATCATGACTGGAATCTACCTGGCTTTGATTGATGCCTTCCATTTTAATTTCTACCGGATCTTCTAAGGTAATAATTTTTACACCTGGCTTGTTCAAAGTGCGCAAAACCGCATACATGGTAGTAGTTTTTCCGCTTCCAGTCGGACCAGTAGTAATTATCATGCCATTTGGTCTGGAGATTTCTTTTTTTAATTTTTCGTAAGCATCGCCACGCAGACCCAGCTCATCAAAGGTAACGCCTTTGCTACCGCTATGCAAAATTCTCATTACCACGCTTTCTCCATATATCGTCGGCATAGTGGAAACACGCACGTCCAAACTGCTTGAAGACAATTTTAAAGTCACGCGGCCGTCTTGAGGCCGATCAGTTATATTTATCTTTAACGCTGCCAATAACTTGATGCGTGAAACAAATTTTTTCCATTGTTCTTTAGGCAAACTGGCTACATCATGTAAAACACCATCGATACGATACCGCACTACAATGCCATTTTCTTCGGCTTCCACATGGATATCGGACGAGTTTACCTTTAAAGCCGAGGCTATAATTAAAGTAAGGATGTCACTAATAGATACATCCAAAAATTGTTTTTCCAAACTTCTGAAGTCTATTACGTCTGCTTTGAATTTCTCTAATTCCGCATCGGTAATATTAATGTCTTTACTGACAGGTTTGACATTAGGCAAGTTGGCGTATAACTTGATTGCTTTAGTAAAACTGTTTTCGGAAATTAAATAAACCTGGGCGTTAGCGTGATGTTTTTCTCCAAACTGATAGGCTAATTCTTTAATTTCGTCGTTATATTCTACACACCCAATCCTCATATCTTCACCCACACTAAAAAAGCAGATAATTTTTTTATCTCTGGCCAATTCTTCGGGAATTATCCGCAAGGCTTCGGCTGCAATGGGAATACCTGTTAAATCTATATGCTGTAAACCAAGCGCGGATGCTTGCTTAACGACCAACCCTTCCTTAGTCTTTAAATCAATCTCATGAATTTTTTTGGCAAATTTTTCTTCAGCATCTTGATTTGTGCCGACTCCTTGTGGGGCAGCAGCTGGTTTTTTGCCAGATTTACCAAGCAAACTGTTTATAGAAGGAAAATCACTCATAGGGGCTCATTATTTGCTAAACATGTGTTTGAAGAAATGAATCAGACGACTAGCAATGCCCTCCTTATGCATTTTCATAAATAAAAATACCCAAGCGCTAGTTGTATAGGCATTGAAAAACCCGGCGATAATAACGATAAACACTAGCCATAAAAAAACTCCCAAACCAAACCCGAGACTTGCCAAAACTAACGTATTAGTAATTCCAGCCGCCAACCAAAATAGTATGGCTGGCAAAAAGGCAAAAAATGCACCCACGGCAATAGCAATTACTAATAAACAATTGAGTAGCATCAATAAAAATCCCACTTCCAAAGATACCAACGTGTGCTCCGAAAATATATTCCAAGCTTTGGCAGTGGCAGCTCGCACTCCTTTGCCGTCTATTACTAACGAGCACAGGGTGTAAATAGAAATAATAGAAATAAATAAAGACAAAAATAATATTACTACTAAGCTAAGAGCTAGAACAAAACCTTGCGGTAAATTTTGAGAAAAAATAAAATAATTTAAAGTCACCCCAAATACTGCCAATGACAAAACTAGCAAAACTTTCCGGATTACATTTATTAAAAAAATACTCCAAAAATGTTTCAGGCTCCGGCCCCATGGCTTGGATAATTTTTGATGTTTTTTTGATTTAAACCAGTCGGCAGCATAGGAAATCAAAGCGCCTTGGGAAGTAACGGCCAAAAAAATAAAAAATATCACCAGAGACAAAAAAATTCCCACCAACCAAACAACACCCAATGTACTCCAAATATCACCAGACCAATTTAATTTAAATGTAGGCCATAAAAAATTCCATTGTCCGCTGGCGCTAACATCGGTCATAGACCAGATTTTCCCAAAAATATCGCTAAACCCAAACTGTCCCAACAAAACCGAAAATAGCCCCAAAACCCATAAGGACTTATTGTGCCAAACAACATCCCAAGCATGACTAAGGGTTTGACGATAAGTTGGCTCCTTCATAAATAGAGATGGTAAAAATTACTTATATATTATAGCACAAATTAATGAAATACTAAAAAAGACCCCATTTAAGAGGTCCTTTTCTAAAAAATAATTATTATTATGCTCTTGATCCCAGTATTCGCTCAATATCTTCCTGTTCAATAGTCTCTTTTACCATCAATTCCTTGACCATATCTTCCAACTGAGGACGGTGGCTATCTACAACTTCTCTGGCTCGTTTTTCGGCTTCAGCCAAGAAGTTACCCACCTCTTTATCTATAGCTTCGGCAGTTTTTTCACTATAATCTTTTTGGTCGGCTTTTCCCCCGCCCAAGAAAACCATTTCTGGGTGATCGCCAAAAGTACGTGTACCCAAAGCACTCATACCATAACGTGTTACCATGGCTTGAGCAACCTCAGTGGCATTTTTTAAGTCAGATGATGGTCCGGTGGAAATCATATCATCACCAAAAATTATTTTTTCCACCACATAACCGCCAAGCATCATAGCCAATTCATCTCTAAATTGGGCCAAAGTATGATAATGCTTGTCTTCGGTCGGCATCTTTAAAGTATAGCCGCCGGCGCTGCCGCGAGATATTACTGAAACTTTGCGGACTGGGTCGCAATGAATAGAGTAATGACCAACTATAGCGTGTCCAGCTTCGTGATAAGCGGTAATTTTCTTTTCATGATCGCTGATAATGCGATTTTTTCTTTCCGGACCAAGCAAAACTTTCTCAATACTTTCCAAAATTTCCAGTTCACCAACTTTTTTTAGTCCGCGACGGACAGTTAAGATGGCGGCTTCATTAAGTAAGTTGGCTAAATCAGCTCCGGAAAATCCAGGGGTGCGTTCAGCAATTTTACGCAAGGAAACAGTTGACTCCAGCGGTTTGTTTTTGGCATGAATACCCAAAATTTCTTCACGGTCTTTAATATCTGGTAAATCCAAAGTTACGCGTCTATCAAAACGGCCTGGTCTTAGCAAGGCAGGATCAAGCACATCTGGACGGTTGGTAGCAGCTACCACGATTACTCCCAAGTTAGGATCAAAACCATCCATCTCAACTAAAATTTGATTTAAAGTCTGTTCTCTTTCATCATGACCTCCGCCCATACCAGCTCCTCGGCGTCTACCCACAGCATCAATTTCATCTATAAACACAATTGCCGGAGCTTCTTTTTTTGCTTTATTAAAAAGATCGCGTACGCGTGAAGCACCCACACCCACAAACATTTCCACAAATTCAGAACCGGACATATTGAAAAACGGCACGTTGGCTTCTCCGGCCACAGCTCTGGCGAGTAAAGTCTTTCCAGTACCCGGACTGCCTACGAGTAGTACTCCCTTAGGAATTTTTGCTCCCATTTCAGTAAACTTTTTTGGATCTTTAAGGAAATCAACTACTTCTACTAACTCTTGTTTGGATTCTTTTGCTCCGGCCACATCAGCAAAAGTTTTTTTGTTTTTATCATCGGGAGTGGTTTGGCGAGGATTGCTTTGGCCAAAGCCCATTGCTTTGCTGTTCATTCCTTGCACGCCACGAGTCATGAAATAGAAGAATAAAATAAAGATAGCTAAAGGCAATAATACCGGAAGTAAATTACCAGCCCAAAACTTCAAAGAACTTTCGCCTTTTACTTCTACAGATAGCTGTTTAAGAGAAGCGTCTGTAATTCCATAGTTTTTTACAATATCGCCAAAAGTGCCATTTGGCTCTTTTTGCACTTTCTGCAATTTGGCCTTTTCATCCTTTAGCTGCAAGCTTAGGCTGTCGCCTTGAATGATAACCTTTTTCACCTGTCCGGCATTAATTTCCTCTACCATTTTGCTGATACTGACGGTTTCAGGGCCTTTATTTTGTTCATTTTTTACCAACCCCAAGATACCTGCTATTACAAATAGGGCTACAAAAACGATAATAAAATTCTTTAAGAAATGACGCATATATTACGATGGTTAACTTAATATCTTACAGTTCATAAAATATACCCTATTTTTCACAAAAAAGCAAGGGGTTGGGCTTAAATGCCGGTTATAAAAATATCCCGCCCCACATAACTGTGAGACGGGACGAAACGAACCGATAGATCAAGCGCCCACTGGCTTCTCGCTGATGAAACCGAACAAGGAGTCATTTCTACAGTTAATGCCATGCCGGACCGAACGGTAGTCCAGGTGTCGATAGTCTGGATAACCGTAGAGATGGAACACATTGCCGTGCCGTACGGAGCCGAGCGCCACGATTGGCGCTTGCCGTTGTTCCTCAGGATACTGGATGCCAATAGCGTGGATGTGCTTGGGCATGATGGGCTTCTTATCACCATTCCCCTTGGCCCACGCGAGTATCTCATCGTAAGATGGACTCCGGTCAAACTGATACAAATCAACACTCATCGACTCAGCCAAGTCAGCCTCGTCGTCGACAAACAGTGTGATAATACGTTTGTCGCAGGTATCATACTTGCCAAGCTTGATGGCGTGCTTGTGCGACCTCACATTGTTTGATTTGAGATCAAGTGTCTTGACTAGGGTACCGACTATGGGTGGTTCCGGTACCGGCCGTCTAGGCAAGGGGGGCTCCTTTGGCTCTACGATGATACCGCACTCACCGCTGAGTACTGCTCGCGCAACCTTATCGCCACCAATAATATTTATAAGCGCCTCGATCTGGCCGAGTTTCCAATCGCCATATTTCGCCATCTGCGTTCTCCTTCTGGACTGAAAGCCCAAAAAGCATTTTGCCCCTGCCCGGGACCTAGGTCTTCTCTCATGAGAAGAACGTATACATATACTCGTTATTTTAAATTCTGTCAAGAAACACACCAAAAACAAAACATCCCCAGACATTATGTCTAAGGGATGTTTTTTATACTGTTTTTACTTAGCCTCTTCAGCCTTATCTTCTTTTTCTTTCTTTTTTTCCTTTTTACCTTCTTCAGCTTCTTCGGTTTTTTCCGCTTTTTTAACCTTACCCTTTACACCATAGAGTCTTAGACCCAAGCGGTGCTCTGGTGGTTCCAAAGAAACGATTTCGAAGTCGGTAGTTTGTCCAATTTTAAATTTATCAGCAATGTTTCCAGAAGCGTCATCGGTGAGCTCGGAAATATGAGCCAAACCGTGAATATCTTTGTCCAGCGCTACCATTAAACCAAACGGTTCAATCTTCAAGATTTTTCCGGCAACTTTGTCGCCAACCTTATATTTGTCTTTAACCAATTTCCAAGGATCATCTACCAAACGTTTGATGGACAAATAAATCTTTGATCTGTCCAACTGGATAATTTGAGCTTTGATCTTGTCGCCAACTTTCAAAATATCTTTTGGATGATCAATACGTTGCCAAGCGATTTCGGAAATATGTACCAAACCTTCCAAGTCCTGGCCAAATTTCACAAAAGCGCCGAAGGAAGTAAGGGCGCTGATTTCGCCTTCCACCACATCGCCGATTTTGTATGATTCCAAAACTGCTTTCTGAGCATCTTCCCAAACTGCTTTTTCAGAAACAATTAATTTTTCTTCTTTTTGATTTACATCAATTACTTTCACTTCTATTTCTTGATTGATCAATTCGCGCAATTTTTCTAAAATACGATTTTTATCGCCGCCCATAACACGCGGATAGTGTTCTGGATTCAATTGAGAAACTGGCACGAAACCAGCAAGTCCTTCCAACTGCACCATCAGACCGCCTTTGTTAGCAGAAAGTACTTTTGCTTTAATAGTCATGTTGTCTTGCATCCACTTGCGGACATTATCCCAAGCGCGGGCAAATCCGGCAATGCGGAAAGATAATTCCATTTCGCCGTTTTCATTTTCTAATTCTAAAACTGTAGCTTCGACTTCGTTGTCAACTTTTAAACTGCCATATTCTTTGGCTTCGGCAAACAATTCGCGGCCGCGTACGACACCAACTGTAAGTCCTTCGATGTCTACGTGCACTTCACCCTTGTCTATAGAAATAATTTTACACTTTACTACATCGCCAACTTTAGGGATGGTAAGAGCATAAGAAGCAAACAGGGTTTTAAAATCCTGTCCGCCAGAAGATTTTTCTTCGTCTAATTTTTCGTTCTTGGTCATACAACAAAAAAATTTTCCTTATCCTCTCCCGAATCATAGTCGGGCGAAGGTTCTCTCCTCTAAATTGGGAGAAATTAAATATTTTATTTGTCAGCTCCTTAAATTCCGCCGAGGCGGATCCCGATTTAATCGGGAAAATTTACTGGGTTCAGTATACTATATATTTTACACGGTGTCAATGGTAGGTTAAAAAAACTGCCCCGAAAACGGAGGCAGCGGCTAAAAACCACTATTTTAACTTCTCTCTCAACTTATCAATCTTGTCATTTATACGAAACCGTTCTTCTTCCAAAAAATGTCTATGCTCCATAGTTAGATACCGCCTTAAGTGCGGTGGTAAATTTAGATACTCACTTACCTCGCGCTCGTCTTGCTCTAATTTTTCTAACCGGCAGTGTCTCGCCCATCTAATTACTACTGGCGTGAAAAGTAATACCATAGCAAAAGTAGGGGCTATGACAAAGAAAAAAACTTGCAGACCAATGAATTTTCTCATTGCTTCCTCCTTCTTTGTCTAGACTTTATTATTACCAGACCAAGACCAAAAAGTCAATATAATGAATAAAAAAACTGTCCCGGGGTCGGGACAGCGAAGACAAAATTTATTTTTTGACACTCTTTCACTTACCATTAGAGTGGACCACGATCGCTCTGACAAGCTTGGATTCACCTCTGCGGTAACGCCCTATCCGAACTAACCATATGCCATACATGATTGCCGGAGAAATGAGCATACCTCCGCCAGCAAACGAGAGAAACCAATCATATCCATTTCGTGGATACGAAACGAATAAAATGAGCATTAAATTCCAAGCAACAAAAGCGCCGAAAGACAGAATAGCAAGAACCTTCGTGCAAGGTTGCTCTGGAAGTTTGTTGGCTTTCATTGATTGAAAATGGACCACTGCCTTTGGCAACTTCACTTTTGGTAATTGTGATTGGCGACGCGTCTTGATTTTATTAACTAGTAACGCAACAGACAAGCCGAGAGAGGCCAAGACGCAACCAGCAAGAAAAAGTAGCATTATCCAAGTGGTATCATCATAGAAACCACAGAATTTTACCGCTAGAAGAAAAAGAACTAAAAACATTAGCGCTGAGGCGAGATAACCGTATAACAGATTCTTCATATCATACATCACGTCTCCGGTAATCATGATTTTTCCCCTTGTTGACTATTTGATTGTTCTTATATCACAACCGATACAAAAAGTCAATATTAAAAATCCCGCACCCCTCGAAAGGAATACGGGACAAAGCACTGGTGTTCGCGCTAATCAATCGGCAACATTCGCTGCTTCCATATACTGCTTGAACAGCTTATACAGTTCCTTGACACAAAAGATCAACGAGCTGCTAACTACGAAACCACCCAACGCCCAACCTAGTGACATGTTATAATCTCGAAAACCTTCTACCCACCAGGATGGTAGTAGGAGCAAACTTCCAACAGTGGCCGTCAAAATAACTGCCAATGAGAGAAAATACCTGAGAGAAAGTGGCTTGTAAGCGCACAGTACTCTCGGAATGTCTAACATACACCAAAACGTACCTAATACGACTCCTTCGAAAAATGAAGCAAACCATCTCTCCGTAACTCCTGAAATTAAGAGAAGTAAAGAAAATAGGACTGCAAACATGACACCAACGACAACAGACGAAATAATGAGCTTTTTCATGGGTTTCCTCCTGCATACTTATTATCACATAAAAGATGAAAAGTCAATATAAAAATAAAGCTGCCCCGAGGTCGGGACAGCGATGACGAAATGTCTTACGAAACTACGGACGAAAATGGACCACTGCCTTTGGCAACTTCACTTTTGACAAGTGTAGTTGGCGACGCATCTGAATTTTAACTACCAACAATTCAATGAGCACCCGCGAGGTTGCCGTGACGTAGATAATTAAAGAAAGAAGCATGATGGCAGTAAAGCCGTCAATGAGGCCAAAAATTCTGATAGAAAAGGGACAACCAATTAATAACAATAGCGTAGGAACACCAAAACCGAATAAAAGGCACTTCGCATCATACCGCCTATTTTGCAGAGTCATGGGGTTTCTCCTGACTGAATTGTCTAATTGTTTTTATATCACTCCAGAAGCCAAATGTCAAGCTTAAAAAAGCTGCCCCAGGGTTGGGACAGCGATGATGTTCGTCAAATGTTGAGCTAATCAAGTTTGTGGCGTTTGAGTTCCTCGACGGTACCCTTCCAGCCCAAAAACTTTTTAATTCCTTGCAAATTAACTGATACTATTTTAGTTGTCGGCGAAGCTGGCGGAACATATTTCTTGAGCTTATCCACTCCCAACACTTTGAGATGATTGTGTGGAAAACGCGCGACTGCCTTTGGCAGTTTCCTAGACTGTCGACGACGATGCACCGCCGCCCAAATTAAGGATGACGACAGATAAGTCGCGCATGATAGCAATAAAATGAACGCGTATGAGAACACAAGATAATGGAAGCAAACGAGAACATTAGAAGCCGTGCCTATAGGGAAAAAATAGAAAGAGAGCTCCCCGGCTAAGTAGCTACCGACTATTGCGCTGGGTACAATACGCCAGCTGAGCAGAGTATCCAAATATCTCATTGAGTTCCTCCTTGTTGAACTTGTTGATCGCGAGTTTACCTTGCGCGATTTGGCGCAAGATTTTTAATCAGCCGGCGATGGTGCCTGGCGTCCTGAACCAAGTCCAAAGCGCTAATCAAAGGAAACCATAGAATGACGAATACGCCAAATGCTACACTAAGAAACCAGAGGCCGAGCAAGATTTTAGAAAGCACAACGAAACCGCCGCTGCTTAGGTCGTTACTCTCGCAAACGAAAGTAGAGAAAAGGAAAGCAATGTCGCTTCCCAAGAGAAAATAGGCAAAAAAACATAATGCCATGCCCAACAAACCAAACATGATATCCTTCATTGTTTTCTCCTCTATACGTTATATATCACGCTGAAGAAGAAAGGTCAACCATGCACCAGAGCAAGCTCAATGCATGGTAAATGCAAAAAAATCCCGCCTTCCGAAGAAGAACGGGACGAACCATTATTTTCTCTTTACCATCCGGCACTCATGATGCAAACGGCACATCATTTCAATATCCAGAGGCGTAACGACAGTCGGTAGCTTATATGACATTACTGAACCTGTGCCTTCGGGCACATCATTATCATCCCGACCGAGCACATGCCCAAACTCGTGCGCCATTCTACGAGGCGTAATCGTAAACGAATTGTCAAACACAATCTCGGGCGATGAGTATGATGAGGATGATGCCCCATAAGCATAACAGGCGAAGCTGCCCTCGCCACAGAAACCTGCCTCAATCTTTAAATAGATAACATCCTCGTTTACTCGATTCGAAGGCAGATTGTTCTTTGAGTAAAGGATAACTGCCCGAGGATGATTGGCCTTGCCGAAATAATCGAACCATTGCTTGACACCATCATTGATCTGCTGGACCCGGGAAGCGCGGCAAGCTTCGTAGCCTGTGGGATCTTGCTCACAGCCAGACCAAAAACTTTGCTCTGTCACCATATAGATAGGATGGCGCAAATCAAAATATGGAACCCCACCACAACTGCAAATTGCAACAAGCGCAATAGCGATGAAAAAAGAACGCATGAAACACCTCCTCTACTTTCATTTTACCATCCGGCATTCAAAATGCAAACGACACATTATTTCGATATCCAAAGGCAAAACATTGGTCGGAGTCTTATATGACATGACCGAGCCCGTACCTTCCGGAACATCATTATCATCTCTACCAAGAGCGTGTCCAAACTCATGCGCCATGATACGAGGTGTGATCCGCGACGAACCATCAAACACAATCTCTGGTATCTTGTGTCTGTAGCAGGCCACATAGCTCCCTCCCAGCTTTTCCTTGCCGCATTCACCCCCAGGATCAATACCCAGATGGATGACTCTGTTTTTCGGATTTGACGGCAGTTCTTCCTCAGAAAAAAAGATCGCTACCTCGGGACGATCGGCCTTATCAAAATAATCAAACCACTGCTGGACACCCTCGTTAATCTGCTTGACCCGCAACGCACGACAAATGTCATCGCCTGCCGGATCTTTGTCACAACCCAACCACAAGCTTTTGTCTGCCAACATATAGACTGGGTGGCGCAAATCAAGATATAGAGCTGAGGTTCTAAAAACTGAAGGGCGCAAATCAGGGTGCTGAGTACTACTACAGCCACAAACCAAGAATAGCCCGATGGCGATTAAAAAAGAACGCATGTACTACCTCTTTTCTGACTATTATATATAGTACCACAATTTCTAAGGCTGAACCGAATAAGAAAGCTTCGTTTTCTTATTCGTGAGGCCTGACGAAATTGCAAAGCTATGCTTCAAAAAACAAAATAGGCTCAACAAATAATCAAATTTTAGGCCTTGCCCATTATAGGGATATATGATAAAATATCACTACAAAATTGTTTAAAATTTGTAATTAGAAATTTGATGTTATGCCTATAAAAAGAGTCTCTAAAGGAAGGATAATCCCAGAAAAAAAACCAGTAAAATCTTTAAAACCCAAAGTTAAAAAGATTTCCGCGCCTGCTCCTAAACCAACTCCCGCCCCCGCTAAAGTTATGGCAAACAAACCAAAAGCGAAAGTTTCCGACAAAGCTGATGCCAGCTATAGCGCCAAAAATATTACAATTTTAGAAGGTCTGGAAGCCGTACGCCGCCGTCCGGGCATGTATATTGGCTCCACTGGTCCGGTAGGTCTTCATCACCTAATTTGGGAAGTAGTAGACAACTCTATCGACGAAGCGATGGCTGGTTTTTGTACGCAAATTAACATCACTCTTTTGCCAGATCATTATATAGAAGTAAAAGACAATGGTCGTGGTATCCCTGTAGATATTCATCCGCAAACCGGTGTCAGCGCTTTAGAAGTTGTACTTACCAAACTGCACGCTGGTGGTAAATTTGATGCTGGCAGTTATAAAGTTTCTGGTGGTTTGCACGGCGTGGGTGTTTCGGTAGTCAACGCTTTATCCACACACGTTAAAGCCGAAGTGCATCGCGACGGCAAAGTTTGGTTGCAAGAATATAAAAATGGCGGTAATCCGGTAAAAAAAGTTCATCAAATTGGTACTACCAAAGACCGCGGTACAATAATTACTTTCCGAGCTGACGACACTATTTTTGAAACCATTGATTACGAATGGAAAACTATTATCGATCACGTTCGCCAACAAGTCTATCTGTCCAAAGGTATTCGTATTGCTATAACCGATAAAAGAACTGGCGCGGAAAAAGATGCGGACAAAACTGCTTTGCCATTCCCCAACCCAACTTATCAATTTTACTTTGAAGGCGGTATCGCTTCATATGTTCGCCACCTAAACCAAAACAAAGAAGTCAAAAACGAAAATGTTTTT
The DNA here is from genome assembly GCA_007376295.1 of Parcubacteria group bacterium Gr01-1014_13. Lineage (GTDB taxonomy): Bacteria > Patescibacteriota > Patescibacteriia > Magasanikbacterales > GWA2-37-8 > XYD2-FULL-39-9. Next base: position 64,069 of record VMGB01000003.1, read on the forward strand.
TATGTAGAAAAGGTACACGAAGATGTAAAAGTAGAAATCGCTTTACAATACAGCGATGAATTTACTGAATCTTTGTTTGCTTTTACTAATAATATTTACAATCCTGAAGGCGGCACGCATGTGGCTGGTTTTCGTACAGCCCTGACCCGAAGTTTAAACAGCTATGCGCGCAACAAAAATATTTTAAAAGAAAAAGACAGCAACCTGACTGGTGAAGACGTACGGGAAGGTTTAAACTGTATAATTTCTGTCAAAGTTACTGAACCGCAATTTGAAGGTCAAACCAAAGCCAAATTAGGAAACACCGAAGTAAAAACTGCGGTTGAAGCCGTGATGAATGATGAATTTTTGGTCTTCCTGGAAGAACACCCGAAGGATGCCGAAGGCATCGTTGGTAAATGTTTGCTCGCTGCCCGCGCTCGCAATGCGGCTAAAATCGCCCGCGATACTATTTTGCGTAAAGGTGCTTTGGAAGGATTTACTCTGCCTGGAAAATTAGCAGACTGCAGCAGCCGACGCGCCGAAGAATCTGAATTGTTCATTGTGGAGGGAGATAGTGCGGGTGGATGTTGGGATGGAAATACACTAGTTGCGCTTGCTGATGGCAGAGCCTTGAGTTTTAAAGAAATTATAAAAGAACAATCTGAAGGCAAAGAACATTTCTGTTATACCATAAGAAATGATGGAAAAATTGGCTTAGAAAGAATTATTAATCCGCGCCGAACAAAAACAAACGCTACGGTTATTAAAATCACTCTTGATAATGGAGAAATTTTAACTTGCACACCGGACCATCTTTTTATGACACGAGATGGAAGTTATAAACAAGCCCAACTTTTGACTGCGAAAGACTCTTTAATGCCACTATACAAAAAAATCTCGAATAAAAAAGAAAGGGGCATCACCATTGACGGGTATGAAATGGTGTGGGATCCAAAATCTGATTCCTGGCTATTTACGCACATGCTAGCTGACTGGTACAACAGATGGAAAGGTGTTTATAAAACTACAGATGGCGATCACCGCCATCACATGGACTTCAACAAACGTAACAACAACCCTTCAAACTTGCTTAGGATCTCAAAAGAATCCCATTTGGAATTACATAGAAAACATGTAAGCAAAACATTGCATAGACCGGATGTTATTGAAAAATGCAGAAAAATAAAACAGGATCCACAATTTCGAACAGCAATGAGCGCGCGCATGAAGCAGCCGGAAACAGCGGCTTTGCTTTCAAAAAATGCAAAAAAACAATGGCAAAATACAGAATACAAGAATTACATGACCAAAAAATTCTTAGAATTCTATAATAACAACGAAGAATACCGCCAAAAAAATAACGAGTTGCTGAATAAAGCCCAACAGAAGTATTGGAGCGATGAAGTAAACAAAATCAATCAAGCCGAGAGGGTTACAAAATTCTTTGAGGAGCATCCTTATAGAAAGGAATGGTTAAGAGAACTAGCCGCGGCGCAATGGAATGACTCAGACTTAAAACAATGGCGTTCCGAAAAAACAAAGGAGCAATGGACGCTGGAATTCCGCACCAAACGACGTGAAGCATATAACCAGACTTACCTCCAGAACAGTTTGGCGTTTGCCAAAAAAATCTTGGAGCAGGGTCAGGATTTATTTGTGACATATAATCTGACCCGAAAAAATCTGCCGAAACGCGACAATAATATAGTCAAACTAGAAACTCTGCTTGACCGATTTTTTGCCGGAGATAAAAATCGTCTACTTGAAGCCACAACTAACTTCAATCATAAAATAACAAAGATTGAAAAGGTAAAAGAAAAAATTGATGTATATGACATTGAAGTCCCAGGAACTCACAATTTTGCGCTTGCTTCCGGAATATTCGTGCATAATAGTGCCAAGCAAGGACGTGACCGTGAACACCAAGCCATCTTGCCTCTGCGCGGTAAAGTTCTTAATGTTGAACGCGCTCGTTTAGATAAAATTCTCACCAACAACGAATTAAAATCACTCATCATTGCTATGGGCACAAATATTGGCGAAGCGCTTGATATTTCCAAACTTCGTTATCATCGCGTAATCATCATGACCGATGCTGATGTCGATGGCGCGCATATCCGTACTCTTCTGCTTACATTTTTCTATCGTTACTACCCAACGCTAATTACCGGTGGACATATTTTGATTGCCCAGCCGCCGCTATATAGTTTGAAGTATGGCAAGAACATGAAGTACGCTTATAACGACGAAGAAAAAGAAAAAATACTTCTTGAAATTAAAAATACATCTTCTGCCAATTCCTCTGCTAAAGCTGCGGCTAAAAAAGCAATGGTAGGAGCGTCATCTCCAGAAGAAGCTGGAGAAACTGCTGAAGGCGAAGTTCAAGGATTAGAAATAAATGGCATTAAAGTAAATATTCAGCGCTATAAAGGTTTGGGTGAAATGAACCCTGAACAACTTTGGGAAACTACCATGAACCCAAAAAATCGCATGATGAAAAGAGTGACTATTGAAGACGCTGAACTGGCCAATGAAGTTTTTGAAATCCTAATGGGTGATGAAGTAGCTCCACGCAAAAAATTCATCCAAACTCATGCCAAATCAGTAAGTAATTTGGATATTTAACCTATTCACAGCACCCCTTGACATTTCCTCTAAAGTAAGGTATTATTACTTCATCAAATACAAGACAGCCGCAAGGCTGTTTTAAAATCCAAAATATATGATAAACGCGATCAAAAACTATTTTGTCGGAGCTTTTCAAGAAATGAGAAAGGTCACCTGGCCTACCAAAAGCCAAACCATCAACTACAGTATTATGGTATTAGCTCTCAGTATTGGCATGGCATTATTTTTCGGACTACTAGACTATATTTTTAACTCAGTCATAACTACATTCTTTTTAAGATAATATGGCAAAACAGACCCTGAATTTAGGTAAACGTTGGTACGTGCTACACACTTACAGCGGCTACGAAGAAAACGTAAAAAGCAATCTGGAACAACGCACAGAGTCTTTTGCCATGCAAGATAAAATTTTTAATATTTTAGTTCCGAAAGAAAAGAAAATAAAAATCAAAAACAGCAAACGTTCAGTTGTGGAAGAAAAAATGTTTCCTGGTTACGTCTTAGTAGAAATGATCGTTACCGATGATTCTTGGTATGTAGTACGTAATACACCTAATGTTACCGGATTCGTTGGTTCAGGTACTACCCCAACACCGATCGATCAAGCCGAGGTTGATGGTCTAGTAAAAAGAATGTCTGCTTCTGAACCACAACACAAAATTGATTTTGAAATTAACGAATCAGTACGCATTACCGATGGACCATTCAAAAACTTTGAAGGTAAAGTTAGCAATGTTGATCAGGAAAGAGGCAAAGTTAAAGTTCTTATCACCATGTTTGGTCGCGAAACTCCGGTAGAACTGGATGCAATGCAGGTTAAAAAAGCTTAATTAATTGTTTACGGATTGGTTCCTTCCAGGGACGCTTCTCAATCCAAATTAAATCATATGGCCAAGAAAATTACAGCACAGATCAAATTGCAGATTATGGGCGGAGCCGCTAACCCAGCGCCACCAGTCGGTCCGGCGTTAGGTCAGCACGGTGTAAACATCCAAAGTTTCTGCAAAGAATTCAACGACAAAACTCAAGATAAAAAAGGTGAAGTAGTGCCAATTATCATTTCCGTTTACGAAGACCGAAGTTTTACCTTCATCATGAAGACTCCTCCGGTTCCGGAATTGATCAAAAAAGCTGCCAACATTTCCAAAGGTTCAGCAAAACCTTTACAAGAAAAAGTTGGTAAAATAACTAAAGCACAAGTACGCCAAATTGCTGAAAAGAAAATGCCGGACCTAAACGCTCACACTGTGGAAGCTGCCATGAGTATGGTGGAAGGTACAGCACGAAATATGGGAGTAACGGTTGAAGGTTAAAAAATATTTTAAACAAAAAATCGAGTGATAAACTCGATTTTTTGTTTTTACTTTACCTCCCCACTCATTGTACTTTTTTATTATTTCCGTTTTCCTTTTTAATTATTTAATCTGGGTAAAAATACTTTGAGCTTGTAATATATATTTATCTGATTCACGCATTTTTTCAGAACAAGAGTCAAGTGCTTGTTTAAAAATTTCTAAATACTTTTCTCGGTCATCAAGTTTAGTGGAATTATTATAGGAGTTGAGGCTGTCTGATAAGTTTATGCAGTGTTGACTAGCTTGAATCCGAGCATCAGTTGCAGAATATAGCAAATTTTTTAAGTCAACAATCTTATCTAAATTAAAACTATTGAAATTTTTAATTTGTTCTCGAGAACTTTGAAAACCAGTTAAGGCAAGGGTGAAGAAATTTTTTGCCGATAATGCGTTCTGAGTATTTTCCGAGGATAATTTTAATCCACTTTCAAAATTCTTTAGAGCTGCCGAATATGAGTAATTAAAATCATTATACGCATTATTAAATTGAATAAAATCAGTCTTATTTTTTTGAAGCACTTGTTCAGAGGTGGTTGGTAGCGGGGTAGTTTGAGCAACTTGTTCAATTACCTTTTCTATCGTTTTCACAGGTTTCGGTGTAGGAATAATCTTTGAAACAGGGGGTGTAATTTCTGTTTTTAATCGCTCTGTAGAACTAGCCTGTTCTTGAATAGCAAAGATTAACTTATCAATTTGCTCTTGTTGTTTCTGAATAGTCAGATCCTTCTGGTTTTTACATCCAGCCCCCAATAAAAATAACCCCACTAAAATTAGTAATATTTGTTTCATATAAATCTAAACTAACACAAAAACCCACTCCCGTCAATGAACATTACTTTACAAACATTGCATCGCCAAAACTAAAAAATCTATATTTTTCTTCTACAGCTTTTTGGTAACAATCGAGAACAAGTTCTCTGTTGCCTATAAAAGCTGATACCAGCATCAGGAGCGTGGATTTGGGCAGATGAAAATTAGTAATCAAGGCATCTACAACTTTAAATTTAAAACCGGGATAAATAAAAATATTTATATCACCGCTATACTGCCTCAAGATAGGTTCAACATTAGTTTGTCCGGCAAATTTAAGCGCTATTCCCTCCAAAGCACGGACTGTAGTAGTTCCGACCGCCACCACTCGCCTGCCCTCTGCTTTAGCGGCATTTATCAAATCAGTATTTTTGGAGGTTAACTCCACCCATTCGCTATGCATAAGGTGTTCCTCCAAACTATCCGTCTTTACCGGCAAAAATGTACCTAATCCCACATGCAAAGTTACTTCAGCAAATTCCACGCCTTTAGATTTTAACTTATCTATGAGCTCGGGTGTAAAATGAAATCCGGCAGTCGGCGCAGCCACCGAGCCCTCTTCTTTGGCATATACAGTTTGATACCGTTCGCTAGAAGAAACTGTTTCTACATACGGTGGCGTGGGTACTTCGCCATATTTATTGGCTTTGGCCCGCACTAACATATCATCTTCAGCAAACTCAATCAGATATGTACCATCATTTTCCTTGAGCAACACTTGCGCGCTAAAATCTGGCGCAAAAACTATTTTCATTCCTAAGCGCAACTTTTTGCCCGGCTTAGCCAACACCTTCCAGACTTTATTGTTTTCCATTGGCTTAACTAAAAATATTTCTACTGGCCCAACGTTTAAAATTTTATCACTAGAATTAATTTTTTCTTTTACTTCAATCACTTGTTCGTCCAAAGCCAAAGTCCCTCGCAAACGCGCTTTAAAAACTTTAGTGTTATTCCAAACCAACAGATCACCTTTTTGGAGATAATCTACGATATCAAAAAAATACTTGTCCTCAACTTTTTTTGTTTCCCGGTCCAACACCATTAGCCGCGAACTATCCCGTGGCTCCAAAGGAATCTGGGCGATAAGTTGTTTGGGTAAATTGTAATTAAAATCAGAAGTGAGCATGCTATAACTTTCTTTTGTTTAAATTATGCTCGTCCAAAGTTCTGGCATAATATACGGTGCCGTCTTTGCCGGTTAAAAAATACCAGTAGGAATTTTTTTCCGGATGAAGCGCCGCTTTAATTGAATCCAAATCTGGATTGGCTATTGGCCCGAGCGGCAATCCAGGGTATTTATAGGTATTCCAGAAAGAATCAAAGCTTCGTTCTTTTCCTGTCGTAAATACATCTCCAGTTCTATCTACAGCATAGTGCACGCTTGAATCTAATTGCAGCGCCCAGTTATTTTTGTACCTCCGCCACAAAATATCGGCCACCTTGGCTTTGTCTTCCGGATGTTGCACCTCTTTTTCCAACAAGCTGGCCATGGTTAAAATTTCATAAAAACTTTTGCTCGAATTTTTTACATCCTCCCACATTGTCGCATCCATTTCTTTGTCACGCTGATTAATTAATTTCTTAATCACGTCCAAAAGAGTAGCGTCCCTAAAAACCCGGTAAGTTTCCGGAGCCAAAAATCCTTCGTAAGAAACATACCCTGGCTTGTAAGATATGACTGAAGATTCATTAATTACTGGTAAAATATGCCCGGTGCGGCGATAATCGACAGCCGGCTCACCGGTCAACTTATATACATCCTCTGTGCTAGAAGCAAAACTTTGTTTCACCAAATAATCGGCCACTTGTCGCAGATTCCATCCGGGAATAATAGTTAGAGTTACTTCTGGCCGAGGCGGAATCGGGATATATTGGCGGGTATACTTTTTTTTAAAATACCAAAAACTACCGCCGATAATCGTCAGACAAACCAAGAATGAAAATATAATTGTTTTATGGTTAAAAGACATAAAATTATTCCTTTATTCATTCCAATTTTCTCTCGCCCACGCCAGCCTTTCCGGCACACCGATATCTACCCACGCCCTGTCGGACTCATAAACATACAGATCGTTCATTTTAGGAAAGACATCATATTCAATGCTAAAAGATTTTTCGACTGGGAAATATTTTTTTGCTTTGGCATTAAACAGATAAATTCCACCGTTTATATACCCCGGCTGATGCAGACCTTCTTTTTCTTTAAACTTTTTTAAATGGAATTTCTTGTCGTATTCCAGCGTGCCGTAACTGGCCGCATCTTCAACTTTACTTCCCAAAATAATACCGTCGCTATCTGCGACCAGATATTTAACCATATCCGCTAAATCAATCGTGGTCAAGACATCCCCATTTAAAATTATCGTTGGCTCATCGGGTTTGCTTACATATTCCAAAGCGTGCTTGATGGCGCCACCGGTGCCTAGTCTTTCCTGTTCAATCGCATAAATCAAATCCATTCCATCTTTGTGTAAACCAATAGTTTGATGTAAAACTTCGGCCAAATGGCCAGCAGCCAACACCACTTCAGTAACACCAATACTTTTTAATTTTTCTAACTGCCACTCCAAAACTGTCTTGCCTTTTATTTCCAGCAAAACTTTGGGAATACTTTTAGTAATTTCTCCTAAACGAGTAGATAATCCTCCGCAAAGAATAATGGCGTTCATATATTTAACAAATTCATTAGACAATAAGCTAAAGCAGCTACAAATGCTGCTACACCTAACCCACCTAAAACATCTAACGGATAATGCAACCCAGCGTACACCCTTCCCCACACTACCCATAAAGCCATAGGCAATAAAGCCCAGGCTCCAGGAAAATCGAAAATACAAGCCATAAAGAATATAAGGAAAGCTGACATGCTATGATCTGACGGAAAAGTCTTCCAGCTCATTAGTGGCTTGAATAAAAGTTTAGTCTGCGGGTTGTTAATATATGGCCGTGGTTCCCGCACTGACAAACCAATCAAAAGATTAATCAACCAACCAATAATCCAGGCAACACCAAAAAATACTAGGGGCAAAAACACTAAACGTTTATCTGGCATACGGACTACCAAGTCACTAGCAATATACCAACCAAGCATAGCAACTACCACCCACTCTGCACCAGCTCGGCCAAAACTATCCAGCAGCTTGGATTTGCCTGATAAACTGTTAATTTTTAAGAAAATTTTTGTGTTTAAATCCATCATAATTTACAATTATCTTATCAGCTTAAACCCAATTTGGCAACGATATGGCTTTACCTCTGGGGCTTGAAAATTATTATAAATAATGATATGCTTGGAACATTCACGGTATTAGTTTTGGACCAAAAATATTGCTCATTCAAAATTTATATGTTAAAATGAACTAATAAATAATGCCCAGATAATTTATTTGATAGTTCAAATATGGCACGATTCGCAGACCACCAAAAAGCCCTTACGCTCCGAAAAGAAGGAATGAGTTATAGTCAAATAAAAAATATATTAAAAATTGGCAAGGGGACTTTAAGCCACTGGCTTCAAGATTACCCATTATCAAAAGAGCGTATTAAAGAATTAAGAGATGGTGGCGGCAAGAGAATTGAAAAGTACAGAGAAACAATGAGACAAAAAAGAGGGGCTAGATTAAAAGTAGTTTATGAATCCCAAAAAAAGATTCTCCTACCTCTAAATAAAAGAGAACTATTAATTGCCGGTCTGTTCCTTTATTGGGGCGAGGGATCAAAAAGCCACGCTACCGACCTTAGACTTTCAAATACAGACCCTTCAATGATAAAATTTTTTATAAAATGGCTAACCGTATGTCTACAGGTACCGAAATCTAAATTAAAGGTACAACTGCACTTATACAGCGACATGCATATCGATAAAGAAATTAATTTTTGGTCTAACACCTTAAATATACCTGACACACAATTTATAAAACCCTATATAAAAACTAGTTTGCTAACAGACATAAACCATAAAGGTGGTTTTGGTCATGGTACATGTAATATAAAAATTGGAAATGCAAGACTGTCTGAAAAAATACTAATGACATTAAAAGTAATTACTGATAAATATACAAAATTGCGCCTGTAACTCATCGGTTAGAGTGTCACGCTTATAACGTGGAAGCAGATGGTTCGACTCCATCCAGGCGCACAGATAAAACGACGGCGTTAAAAAAAGACCCAAACAAGGAAGAGCAAATGCCAAAGAAGTCAAGAACAAAAAAACAAGCCACTAAAAAGGTTAAAAAGCCCGAAACCAAAAATCAAGAAGCGATAGTTAGTAAGCTAGAAGAACTGTTCGTTGAAATTTTTGCCCATAATGACCTTGATCGGAAGGTATATATTTGTGGCCGTGGAACAAATCCTTTTGAAGCCGCCAACGTAGTCTATGGCATGCTCGACATCATTTATGGTGACGATAATGAATGGCGACGCGATAATCAAAAACGCATCGACGACTACAAAGCCGAATGGCGCAAAATACGTGAGGAAAACGTAGAGGATTGAACACGGTATCTTTGTGCAAAATCAAGCGGCACGATACTATCGGTCCGCTTTTTTATTTCAATTAAACTCTTCTTTACTGCCAGCCACCATCATAACCTTGCCCTATTAAAAATAAAATGTTAGCATAGGATTAGTTACTTACAACAGAGGACAATTCATGAGTACAATTTTGACTCACGATGAAATTTATCGTTTGCCAAAAATAGACCTGCATCGCCATGTGGATGGCGCTATAAAACCAGAAACTTTGATAAGACTGGCCAAGGAATTTGGGGTAAAGCTGCCTACCTACGAACTCGATGAGTTCACCAAGCTATACCAAATCACCGAACCAGACATGTCCATTGATCAAATTTTCCAACGATTCGGTTGGGGAATTGCGGTGATGCGCACGCCACACGGACTCCATGATGTTTTTCGCGAACAGGTACACGATCTGGCAGAGGAAAATATTTTGTGTGCCGAACTCCGATTTGCTCCCGGCTACCACAGCATCTATCCCCCTCCTTGGTACAAACCGGAAATGTATGAAACAGAACCATTTCCGGCAATGTCTTTGCACCAAACAGTGTGCTACGCCCTGGCTGGCATAGAACGAGGGATGAAGGAAACCGGTATCGCTGTTAACCTCACGCTCTCTATTCCTCGCGAATCACTTTCTGTGTGGGGAAAAAATAGTGTAGAAGCGATTGTAAAATTGGCACTTCAGTTTCAAAACGAAGGTGTGGTGGCAATAGATTTGGCCTGTGATGAATATACTTACACGCCAGATCCATATATTCCATACTTTCGCGCTACCAGAGGTTCGCGTATTCGACGCAACCCTCATGGCGGTGAAATGGGCTCGCCTGAGCAACGTCTAAAAAATATCGCGACCTGCTTAAATGGACTTAATGCCGATGGCATTGGCCATGCTCTTGAAATTTACCAGTCAATATATTTGATGTTTTTGGCCAGATGCAGAAACATCCGTATTGAACGCACACCGCTAAGCCCAGTCCCTGGATGTTCACTTGCAGACGGACATCTGGATGTGTTGTTAAAACACAAAGTTCCGGTAGTAATTACTTCTGATGATCCGGTGCTAATGCAGGCTTCCCTGACTGATAACTGGCTGGCCGCGCTAAACTATCATCAGTTTACTGATGAACAGTTTTGGCAAATGACAGCCAATGCTGTAAATACAGCTTTTTATCGTGACGAAGCTCAGAAAACACGAGTTCAAGAAGAATTTGTTAAGCGAGGATTAAGCGAATCTTTGCTAAGGAGATAGTATTAGTTATGGCCGCCCTGAAACCCTATATAAAGGGAAGTACCGGCGGCCTCTTTTCTTTATCAAAGATAAATGGTACACTCTTCTCATGAATTCCCTAAACACAATCATAGCTCCTAAAAATATCGCCGGACAACGGCTGGATATTTTTTTGGCCAAAAAACTCAAAATCAGCCGGTCGCAGGTACAAAAAATGATTGGAGCAGAACAGGTTTTTGTAAACAAAAAATTACCTAAAAAACCAGGTGATAACTTAACCGAGGGAGCGGTAATAGAAATAAAAAAGGCAAAAATAACTATAGAGGCTAAAGAAAAAAAGAAGGCCGCCCAAGTAAAGTTTGATGTAAAGATAATCACCGCCACCCCAGATTATATAATAGTTGAAAAACCTACTGGCATGCTCGCCCACCCCACCATGGCTGAAGAGAAAAACACCCTTGCGAATTTCATAATCAAAAAATATCCGGAAATAAAAAAGGTTGGCGATGATCCAATGCGTCCGGGTATAGTACACCGATTAGATAAAGAAGCTTCTGGACTCATGGTAATCGCACGAACACAAAAAATGTTCAACCATTTAAAGGAACAATTTAAAAACAGAACTATCGAAAAGGAATATTTTGCTTTGGTGCACGACCCGATGCCCAGAAATTGGGACGAAATCAATTTCCCTATTTCCCGATCAGAAACTTCCGACCGTATGGCCGCTATTCCTACTGGCGAGGCTAGCCGAGGCAAAGAAGCCAAAACAGAATTTCTGGTAGAGAAAAATTTTGTTAATTTTTCCCTCATACGCGTAAAAACCCACACTGGTCGTATGCATCAAATTCGCGTACACTTTTTGGCTTACAACCATCCGCTGGTGGGCGATCCGCTTTATTTTCAAAAAAAACAAAAACGAGTTTGGGATAAAAAACTAGCGCGCCTTTTTTTACATTCCACCAAACTGAGCTTTACTGATCTGGGTGGCAAGAAACAAACATTTGAATCGCCTTTACCACCGGAACTGACAGAATTTCTAAAATTACTTAGATAATTATGTCCAAAGGTTTACTCATAATCATCTCTTCTCCTACTGGGGGCGGCAAAGACGCAGTTATAGCCCGCCTGCTTAAAATTTTTCCAAATTCCACGAGGCTGATCACTACTACTTCACGCGCTCCCCGCCCAACTGATAAAGAAGGTGTAACTTACTATTTCGTCTCCCCAGAAGATTTTGAAAAGAAAATAAAAGAGGGGTATTTTTTGGAATACAACAATTGTGTTGGCAATTATTACGGCACACCCAAACAATACTTATCAGACCTATTAGCCAATCACGATTTAGTTTTCTCCAACCTGGATGTAAATGGCAAACATAGCATGGACAAATTGGGTGTAAAAAATATGTCATTCTTTCTCTTGCCCGAAAGCATGGAAATCCTAAAACACCGTGCCGAAAAACGGGGCGGTATGACAGAAAAAATGATTCAAGACAGAATTAAGCTGGCTGGCGAAGAAATAGACCAGTCTAGAGATTACGACTACCCTATTACCAATTACGAAGGCAAGCTCCAACAAACTACCGACAGCATAGCCGGGATTATTCAAAGACACCTCAAAAACACCCCGCCTATTGACAAAATTCAGGAAAATAGCTAATATACGGCAACATTTAACTTAACTTCTTATGACAGAAACTACAACAGCTACCGCCTATAAACCGGGAATGGTAGTAAAGGTTCACCAGAAAATTAAAGAAACAAATACCAAAGGCGAAGAAAAAGAACGTGTTCAGATTTTTGAAGGTATTATTATCGCCGCCAAACACGGACAAGAATCCGGCGGTACCATCACAGTCCGAAAGATAGCTAGCGGCGTGGGTGTAGAAAAAATATTTCCTATTCACTCCCCAGCTATAGATAAGATTGAAGTGGTCAAACAATACGAAGTCAGTCGCGCTAAATTACACTTTTTACGCGATCCGGAATTTAAACGAAAAATGAAAGAAAAGAAAACTAAATAAATTCTTCAAACAAAAAATCCTCCGAGCGGAGGATTTTTTGTTTGATTTAAGTTTTAAGTTATTATATCGTCTTCAAATACTTTCCTGTCCAACTGGCTTTTGCTTTCATTATATCCTTGGCCGTACCTTGAGCCACTAACTTACCACCGTGTCGGCCACCAAGTGGACCCATATCAATTATCCAATCGGAACAAGCGATGATTTCTAAATTGTGTTCAATTATCACCACTGTATTGCCTCTACTTACCAAACGATTGAGCACTTGAAGCAAGTGCTTAATATCTTCAAAGTGCAAACCGGTAGTAGGTTCATCCAAAATATATAAAGTCTTACCAGTAGAACTGCGTGACAATTCTGTGGCGAGCTTTACTCTCTGCGCCTCACCGCCAGATAAATTGGTGGCAGGCTGACCCAAGTGCATATATCCCAGACCAACCTCACGCAAAATATTTAACTTGTCAGAAATATTTGGTATATCACTAAAAAATGTTCTCGCCTCATCTACCGTCATATTCAACACATCAGCAATATTTTTGTTGCGATAGTGAACTTCTAACGCTTCACGGTTATATCTGGCACCATTACATTCATTGCATTGTACGTAAACATCAGCCAAAAATTGCATCGGGATGCGCATATACCCCTCACCAGCACAGGCTTCACAGCGGCCGCCGCCTTTGACATTGAAACTAAATTTACCCGCATCATAGTTGTTCATTCTTGCTTCTGGTAAGTCGGCAAACAAGTCTCTGATAAGAGTAAAGACGCCGGTGTAAGTAGCTGGGCTGGAACGCGGAGTGCGGCCAATTGGAGATTGGTTGATAGCAATCACTTTATCTATATTAGCTATGCCTTTAATCTCTTTATGTTCTCCTGGTTCGTCTTTGGCGCGATAAAAATGCTTGGACAAAGCTTTGCCTAAAATATCTATTACCAAAGTAGATTTACCCGAACCAGAAACACCGGTCACGCAAACCAGTTTGCCTAACGGAAACTCTACATTCACATTTTGTAAATTAAAGGCTGTAGCGCCAATAATTTTTATAGATTTATTATTCTTGTTCTTACTGTTATCTTTAGCGCAGGTAATTTTTTCTCGGCCGGATAAATAGTCTCCGGTGAGAGATTTTTTTGTCTTTTTTATTTGCGCCACTGTGCCTTGAGCCATAATTTGTCCGCCGCCCACGCCTGCACCGGGCCCAACGTCGATAATATAGTCGGCAGCTTCCATCATGGCGCTGTCGTGCTCGACCACAATTACGCTATTACCCATATCACGCAGTGAACGCAAAGTTTCAATCAACATTTTGTTGTCCTTGGGGTGAAGACCGATACTTGGTTCGTCTAATATATAGATAACGCCGATTAGTCCGGTAGACAACTGGGTGGCCAATCTGGTACGGGTTACTTCTCCGCCAGATAATGTATTCATTGATCTGTCCAAAGCTAGATAGCTTAAGCCAACTTTTTCTAAACTTTCTAATCTTTGGATTATTTCTTTTAAAATCGGTTTAGCAACAGTTTCTTTCTGAGTCTGGCTTAATCCGCCAGCCCCAACATTTACCGGAAGTTTGGCAGATACTTTTTTGAAAAAAATAATATTGTCTTCAACGCTTAATGCAGACAGATCAGCAATGTTATATTCCCCTATTTTTACAGCCAAGGAATTCTTGTGTAGACGCTTACCCTTACAAACCGGGCAGATAGCCTCGCGCATGTACTGCTCTATTTCCTTGCGCACATATTCAGAATCAGTTTCCAAATGTCTTTGTAGTAAATTTGGAATAACACCGGGGAAGGCAGTTTTTTTGCCGTCAATTACATACTCTTCTGATCCAGTACCTTGTAAAATGATATTTTTTATCTTCTGGTTAAATTCTTTAACTGGTGTATTTACAGAAAAGCCGTGTTTCTCGGCCACAGCGGCAATAATTTTTTGATACCAATTTTGATTGCCGGTAATTCTCATCCAAGGCTGAATAGCGCCTTCGGCCAAAGTGAGGCGGTCATTAGGAATCACTAATTGTTCATCTACTTCCTGAGTAATGCCTAAACCAGTACAACGCGGACAAGCACCATAAGGGCTGTTGAAACTAAAACTACGCATATCCAAAGTCGGCATAATTTTACCGCACTTTGGACACAAGCCGGAAGTAGAAAAAGTTTCATCGTTTTTGCCATCGGCCAGCATTACTAGACCGTTACTCAAATCCAAAGCGCTCTCTACCATTTTCATTAAATCTTGTTTTTGAAAATCAGTTACTTTGCCTATAACTAACTCTACGCTGTATAACTTATTTGCGGAAAACTCATATTTTGCCAAGTCATTTATTTTCATCACTTTGTCATTTACCCGCACCCATTCATAGCCAGACTTCTCTACTTTTTCGAGTAGTTCATCGGCTTTTACTTTAGCCTCTTTGGCTATTGGTGAAAGCACAAACAATTCACCGCTTTTACGAGCGCGGCGGCGGACTTCTTCTAAAATTGCGCCAGGAGTATATGATTGCACAGCTTCGTGGCAATCTGGACAATACTGCTGACCGATACGGGAGAATAACAAACGAAGATAATCGTAAATTTCTGTTACTGTGCCCACAGTGGAGCGAGGATTTTGCGTATAACTTTTTTGATCAATAGCGATGGTTGGTGACAAACCTTCAATACTGTCTACATCCGGCTTATCGCGCACTTCCATAAACTGACGCGCATAAGAAGAAAGGGATTCGGCATAACGGCGCTGGCCTTCAGCATAAATAGTATCAAAGGCAAGGCTGGATTTGCCCGAACCAGACAAACCGGTGATTACCACCAATTTGTTTTTGGGTATTTCCAGAGAAACGTTTTTAAGGTTATGGACTCTGGCGCCTTTGATGATAAGTTTATCGTTCTGTGGAGGCATATTTGATTATTATGAAGAGTGCTAAATTCAGTGAGCTATTGTACCAGGTTTTTGCAAGATGTCAACAGAGGCGACGGCAATATCAAAACCCCGCCTTGAAGCGGGGTTAATTCACAAGTGTATTAAAGCAGAAAACTACTTATATTTTTCTTCCCAATACTGTTTATAATATTCATATGCTGGATCCGAATCTTTATACACGACTCTTACACTATTTATATCTATACTTTGTCTTATTATCCCTTTCTTAAAATCTTCTATGCTAAACATATATTTTGGATCAACTTTATGCCCATGACTGGTAAAATAATAAGCGCTACCTACATATATTTTTGTATCATACCCCAAGTCTACACCATTCCTTCCAAAAAAATGAAACTCGTTTGATCCATAAGGATATTCAAGCTCTAATCTTAAGACAAACCCTTTAAACCCACCCAGATTTTCACAACTCCCGGTCGCAGACGCTGAATCCTCTAATTCCTGAAGAGTTGATTCTATATAATAACTTTTTCCTTCAATTTCAACCCCTTTGAGAAGTGATGAGTCCCCGCCCACATCGCTTGTGATACTAGTATTATGATCTTTTTGTTCATTGCAAACATAATCCAACCATACATGATCATTTTTAACTGGCCGGGATGAAAACTCACCAGCTATTTTAGCACCAATATCACCTGGGGATAATTTAATATAATTTATTAGCCCACCTATTCTTACATTTCCACAGATGTAATTTTCTCTTTTACCTACTTTATCAAAACATGTTTGATTTACCCCAGGACAAATATCCCCCATACAAGGAGTCTTGCCTCCGGCCTCCACAAAAAACCTCTCTCCGCAATGAAATATATCTTTATCTGTAAGCTTCCATTTAAAACCATCCGCTTTTCCGCCAGCTGTTTCTGGAGTAACTGGTTTCGCTTGTTCTGTTGCGCCAGCAGCGTGCATAAATTTAATTTTTCCCTCTTCACCAGGCTTCTCCAGCTGACTACAAAATTCCGGGGTCAATGATATAGGCTTTACCATCCAAACCTGGGGCAATCGTAAATTTACCAAAGCCGGATTGATGCTGTTAAGAACAAAGTAAGACATGTAACCTATAAAAAGACCGATTAACGCCCCAGCAATTCTTTTTTTAGCACTGCCGATAGCTTCGCTATTGCCACCAGAAGTAATCCATTGCACCCCGGCGATTAATATCATTACTGCCGCCACAATGCTGGCAATGGTGAGCATGTACTTGTACATCAGAACTATAAAATCACCAATATTGGTAAATTCAGATTTACCGCCAAAAGAAATTTCGGTTTTGGTTGTGCCTGCAGGCAGACACCGACCCCATTTCAGAGGACCTTCTCCTCCCTGACAAGGAGCCACTGAAGCGTTGCTAACAAAACCTTCTTCGCCTGTACCACTACCACCATATTGTTTTCGAAATTTCTGACAATCTTCTAAATGCCAACAAAAAGGATTGGTTTCAGGAATATTACTTGTGTTGTCTGTGGCAGCAAAAACGGGAGAAGAAATTAAAACCGTAAAAAATAATATTATGATGATTGTTAATTTTTTTAACATAATTAAAATTTATAGCGTTTTAATATATTTCTCCCATGTCTCCCAAGGCACGACGCCTTCTAATTTTTTGCCATTTACAAAAAATGTTGGCGTACCTCCTACTCCAAACCGGAAACCATCAGCATAATCTCTGTTTACTTTTATACTCGTGGCACTGGAATCCAAACACTTTGTTAATTTGTCTAATTCCAAATCAGTATCACTGGCCAGGCTAGCAAGATCCTCTGCCGCCAAATAGAGCGGCAGGCTGTCTTGCTTGGCAAATAAATAATTATGAACAGCCCAGTACTTTCCCTGACTATGGGCGCAAGCGCCGATTTGTGATATTTTTGTGGTGCCAGCATGAATTGATTCGGCTGGAAATTGTCTATAAATTACTTTTATTTTATAGCCGTATTTATTAGCCAATTTTTCGACTGTTGGCCAAGCTTCCTTTGTATATGGGCAACGAAAATCACCAAAAACTACAATTGTGGTAGAGGCATTAGGATTTCCCAAAAAAGGAAAATCCCCATTTTCCAAAGCATTTCTATCTACTTTTTCGCTACTCTGATTTTTGACCTGCAAAGAAGTAAAGCCACTATATACTTGCTGTTGTAAAAAATCCCCCTGACCATGTTTTATTTGCCACAAAAAATTAACTGTTATTACCCCAAAAGCCAAAAGGCCAAAAAGCACCAGTCCTCCCAGACCCAGCAGCGCTACCCCCCAAGCAGTTTGATACCAACGCATAAACTAGAAGATATAATTAGGATTGAAGATATTATACTACAAAGGCCCATCATTGACAAAGCTTATCTCGTATGATATAATGAATTTACTCTAAAATGCTTCTTAAATAAATTATGTCTGCGAATACTTATAATATTATTCAATTTGTTCTTGCAGCTTTGCTTGTAACAGCCATTCTCTTACAACAAAAAGGCACTGGACTAAGCGGCGTTTTCGGCGGTTCTAGTAATATTTACAGCACAAAACGCGGCGTAGACCGAATCTTATATCTTTCCACTATTGTAATTTCAGTAATTTTCTTTGGTCTTTCTTTGGTTAGACTCGCCTTCTAATGGCTAATATCTAACAAAATCTTCTATGTCTTGGTCCAAAATGTTTTTTTGGATTAAAAAAAAGCCAGGTTCTCGGAGCGCAACCATGCCCTCTACGAGTTTTGATCAAAAATTAATAAAAAAAACCCGGTCAAACTTAATGCCTAGCTGGTCACAATTTAAATACTTGGGAAGTTTTTTGACAAAGATGGAAAAACTGGCGATAAATATTGCCTTTGCCGTACTTTTGTTTACAATTGTCGGCTGGGGTACGCTCTGGTTTTTTAAAAACATGGAACTTGTCGCGGCCAGTGGCGGAGAATATAGCGAAGCTTTAATAGGCCAGCCAAAATACGTGAATCCTCTTTTTACACCAGCGAGCGCCGTGGATGCTGATTTAGCATCACTCGTTTATTCTGGATTATTTCAATTTAACAACCAACAAAAATTATTGCCCGATCTGGCCAGTAATTATACTGTTTCCAGCGATGGCAAAATTTACGACATAAATTTACGCAAAGATGTGAAATGGTCTGATGGCGAACCGTTTAATGCCGATGACGTAATTTATACTTTCCAAACTATTGCCGATCCGGAAGTTGGCAGCCCGCTACTGGCAGCATTCCAAAATGTGCAAGTAGAACGCACGGGAGATTATTCTGTTCGTTTTATCCTAAAAGATCCATTTGCTCCATTTTTGAGCAGTCTTACGGTTGGCATCTTGCCCCAACATACTTGGGCCAACATACCTCCGGCCGCTGTTAGACTGGCCAAAACAAATCTACAGCCTGTCGGCTCTGGTCCATGGAAATTTAGCAAACTTACCAAGGATTCTAGCGGCAATATTCAAAACTACACGCTAGAACGAAACGATCAGTATTACAGAAATACCCCTTACCTGAAAACTTTGACTTTCAAATTTTATAGCGACTATACGCAGGCGGCCAGTGCCCTAAAAAGCCAAGAAGTAATGGCTATAAGTTTCCTGCCCAATGATTTGGCCGATAAAATTGCCGGTAAAAATTTTGAGTTATACAGATTTCAATTACCGCAATACAGCGCGCTATTCTTTAACCAAGATGCCACACCGATTTTACGAGACAGTGATATGCGTTTGGCTTTGAGTTCGGCGATTAATAAAAATGAGATTTTAACCCAAGCGCTTGCCGGCGAAGGAGAGGTAGTAAATTCTCCAATTCTTAAAGACAACGTTGGCTACAATCCTTCCATCGCCTTTCCTGCATTTGACAGAGAAAAAGCAAATCAAATCCTGGATAAAAACTGGAAAAAAATTGAGCCGGAAGAATTTTTTAAGTTTCAATACGACGCGGTTTTGAAAACCAGAAAAAACGAGATAGATGAACTGAAAAAAAATGCCACTACAACGATGACTACCACTACAACCACCACTACCGAGGGACAAGTAGAGCAAACTACCTTGACTCCAGAACAAGCGGCCGAAAAAATCCAACAAATAGAAAAAGAGATTAGTGATTCGGTTCGCGAAGATATGAGTGCTGAACAAAGTTTTTATAGAAAAAATAAAGCCAATGAATTCTTGACCGTCACTATTACCACTGCTGATACTCCAGAATACCAAAAAGTTGCGGCCTCTGTCGCCAAAATGTGGCGCGCAGTTGGTGTAAAAACAAAAATCCAGCTCGTCAACAGCAATCAGATAGCCCGGGATGTTTTGCGAGACAGAAGTTACCAAGCCCTGCTTTATGGAGAAATTGTCGGCAGCGATCCAGACCCATATCCTTTCTGGCACTCTTCACAAATTAATTATCCGGGATTAAATTTATCCATGTTCGTAAACAGAACGGCTGATAAACTGTTAGAAGACGCCCGCGCCACCACTACCGAAAAAACACGCGCCGACTTATATGAAAAATTCCAACAGATTTTGGTAAAAGAACTTCCAGCCGTATTTCTGTACGCTCCTGTTTATGATTTTGTCGCCAGCCAAGAAATCAAAGGTATCACTTTCAAAAAAGTTTTTTCTCCAGCCGACAGATTTAATGATCTGGGCAACTGGTACATAAAAACAAAACGTCAGTGGCGCAGATCCTAAACCAAACAAAGGGCGAGTGGCGGAACTGGTATACGCGTACGTCTCAGAAGCGTATGGAGCAATCCTTGAGAGTTCAAGTCTCTCTTCGCCCACATAATTATAATCTTAAAACACGTATCTCATAACGTAATTTAAACTGTGAGAAACTTTTATGCCTTAGTCGTAAAAGTATTTAAAGTAGAAAAATATATATGATCAAAGATCAGCCCGGCCAGCCCTTAAAACCAACACCTGCTTCTCCTGCAAGCGGCGGCTTTGGTTCTCACCAACAAAGACAAAGGAGAGTTTTTCAGACTAGCCGAAACCAACCGGCAACGAGCAGGTTACAAAAAACACCGATGCCTTCTTTTGCGCGCCTGCGAGGAGAAGAGAAAAAATTAAGAGTCGCTGTTATTGGCGGCTTAGAAGAAATTGGCCGCAATTGCACCATGTTTGAATATGGTGATGATATTATCCTCGTTGATTTGGGCTTGCAATTCCCTGAGGAAGACATGCCTGGAATTGATTACATCATTCCCAACATGAGCTACCTCAAAGGCAAGGAAAAAAATGTTCGTGGTGTTATTATCACCCACGCTCACTACGACCATATCGGCGGTATCCCCCATCTTATTCCAATGTTAGGCTACCCTCCTATATACGGCCTGCCTCTGACTAATGCTGTTATTAAAAAACGCCAGGAAGATTACAAAGGCTTACGTCCTTTAAATCTTCATAACGTTGGCCTAAATGACAAACTGGCTTTAGGATCTTTTGAGATAGAATTTTTCCATCTTAATCACAATATCCCTGACTCAATGGGAGTGGTTATCAAAACCGCTGAAGGAATTATTATCCATACTGGAGATTGGAAATTCGACTACCAACCAACCGGAGAACCACCAGCTGATTTAC
The DNA here is from genome assembly GCA_007376295.1 of Parcubacteria group bacterium Gr01-1014_13. Classification (GTDB taxonomy): domain Bacteria; phylum Patescibacteriota; class Patescibacteriia; order Magasanikbacterales; family GWA2-37-8; genus XYD2-FULL-39-9. The sequence continues at coordinate 85,107 of VMGB01000003.1, forward strand.
AAAAAATTGCTAAAATCGGCAGCGAAGGTGTACTCGCTTTGTTTTCTGACAGCACTAATGCTTCTCAACCTGGACACCAAATTTCCGAATCAGAAATTGGCGTCAATTTGGAAGACTTAATTTCCAAAGCCACTGGCCGAATAATTATCGGCACTTTTGCTTCCTTACTTACCCGCATCAAACAAATTATTGAAGTTTCCGAAAAACTGGGCAAGGTTGTCGCGCTCGGTGGTTTTAGTATAAAAAGCAACGTAGAAATCGCTAAAGAATTGGGTTATATGAAATTCAATCCAAAAACTTTGGTGGATATGCGTCATCTGGATAATTATCCTCATAATAAGATAGTGGTAATTTGTACAGGCGCGCAAGGAGAAAAAAATGCTTCGCTGATGCGCATTGCCAACGGCGAACACAGAGAAATTAAACTGGTGACGGGAGATACGGTTGTTTTTTCTTCTTCTGTTATCCCGGGAAATGAACGCATGGTGCAACGCCTAAAGGACACCATCTTCCGCAAAGGAGCTGAAGTGGTTCATCACCAAATGATGGATGTGCACGCTGGCGGACATGCCAAAGCTGAAGATGTGAAGCTGATGATTCGTCTGCTCAATCCAAAATATTTTGTACCTATCCACGGCAATCATTTTCTTTTGCGTTACAACGGTAAAATTGCGCAGTCAATGGGCTATGCCAAAGAAAATATTTTCATTGCCGACAATGGCCAAATCATGGAATTTACCAAAGGCACAGGCGTGCTCACCAAAGTTAAAATTCCGTCTGACCATGTGTTTGTCGATGGTTTGGGCGTAAGTGACGAAACCAATATCGTATTGCGCGACCGCCAAGTGTTGGCCGAAGATGGTATGGTGGTAATAATCGCCACTGTCGATAGTAAGACTGGTAAACTTATTCAAAACCCTGATATTATTTCCCGCGGCTTTGTTTTCCTTAAAGAACACAAAGAGTTAATCGAAGATTTGCGCCATCGCGTAAAGAAAATGGTCAGTGATTCTGATCCTCTATCTTGGGCTGATACGAATAATATAAAAAATAAACTGCGCGATAATGTTGGCCAATTCTTGTTTACTAAAACAGAAAAACGGCCGATGATTTTGCCGGTTATTATAGAAGTATAAAATTAAACACCAAAAAATCCTCCCAGTGGAGGATTTTTTGTTTTTGCGTATAAAATCTAAATGAGATATAATGACTTCGATTTAATTTAATAAAAATATGCCTTCCAAACTAAAAATTTCCTTCTACGGCATCTGGCCAGAAATGAAAGACTACGTCCGCGCCAAAATGCGCGGTTTCCACACCACCATTTCCAGCGACAAAATTAACGAGGAAAATTTGGCTACCGATACGGACATATTGGCTGTTTTTGTAGAAGCGCCGGTTACCAAAAAAATAATGGACAAGTTACCTAACTTAAAAATGATCGCTACCATGAGTACTGGTTTTGATCATATAGATTTGACTACGGCAAAAAAACTCAAAATTCCAGTCTGTAATGTGCCTACTTACGGTGAAAATACCGTAGCCGAACACACCATGGCCCTAATATTGGGATTAACCCGCAAATTATTCCCTTCCGTAAAAAGAGTAAAAGAAGGCGTGTACGATTTTCATGGACTACGCGGGGTAGATTTAAAAAGTAAAACCTTGGGTATTGTTGGCACTGGCCATATTGGCACGCATGTCATCAAAATGGCCTGTGGTTTTGAATTAAACATAATCGCCTTTGATGCATACCCTAATAAAGATTTGGCCAAAAAGCTAGGATTCAAATATGTTTCTCTAGCCAAACTTTTGGCCGAATCGGATATTATTAGCCTGCATACACCATTACTGCCTACGACTTACCATTTGATAAACAAGAAAAATATTAAGCAGATTAAAAAAGGAGCTTACCTTATAAATACCGCCCGTGGCGCCTTAGTGGATCCGGAAGCTATCGTCTGGGGATTACAAAACAATCATTTGGCCGGCGTGGGACTAGATGTTTTGGAGGATGAAAATTTAATTCAGAATCACGAACAGGTTATCTCTTCCGACAAAAACAAAATCAAAACTACGCTTTTTAATGAAATGATTATCGACCACCCCAACTCTATTGTTACCCCGCACAATGCATTCAACAGTACCGAGGCTCTGCAAAGAATTGTGGATGTGACGGTGGATAATATACAATCTTTTGCTAACGGCCAGACAAAAAACAACGTTGCCACGTCAAAAAAATAACAGTTTTCTTCATTTATCCACAGAAATTTGCGTTTTTGGCATTGATTTTTTGTCAATTTTATGGTATAATTATTGTAACAACGTTACAATCTTCGTAACTCTTGAGGTTAAAAGGTCGTTCTCCTTGCGAGTCACAAATATATTTCAATAATATTAATTTTAAACAATAAACAACCAATTTCTATGAAAAATATCGCCAAAATTTTAGTTTTGTCATTTTTGTTTACATTTGCTTTCACCGCGGCCAAACCGGCGAAAGCTTTTTATTTAGAAGTGCCAGCAAGCGTAAAAGGTTTGCTGTCCATATTTAAATCTCGTCAAAGTATAGCTCAGGAATCCGGAACAATGACTCCGATGCCTATGCCTACGAATATGACATATCCAACGGACGGCGGCACACAACAATACCAACAACCTATGCCGATGCCATCTGGAGATATGAGCCAGTACCCAATGCAGGGTACGCAACAATATCCGATGCCGTCTGGTGATATGAATCAACAGTACCCGATGCAAGGCACACAACAATACCCAATGCCTCCTTCTGGCGATATGAATCAACAACCTATGCCTTATACAGGCATGATGTCTTCTTCTGGTCAGTACCCAATGCAGGGTACGCAACAATACCCAGACATGAAACAACCAGGGATGATGCCCCCTTCTGGCGATCAATATAAACAATACCCAGACAATAAAAACATGATGCAAGGAGATCGCCAAGGTATGCCTTATGGCGACCAACGTGAAGGCATGCAAGGTGATCAAAGAATGGGCGACCAAGGCCAAGACAGCGGCAAACAATTGGAGCAAATGAAACGCAGCATGAAACAAATGGGACGCATGGTAAAACAATTTGACTCAATGATCGCCAGCGCCGAGAAAAAAGGCACCTCTGTTCCCGAAGAAATAAAACAAAATTTAGCCAAGCTAAAAAGTATTTTGGAAGCTGTGCAAAATGCCAAAAGCATGGAAGAACTGCAAGACGTGGATATGAATTCCATGCAGGACTTAACGCAATCTTTGGAAGACTTCAGACGCAATGTCATGGAGGCGCAACAAAGACTTGACGGCATGAAGCGCGGCATGAAAGGTATGGAACAGGCTTTAAAAATGTTTAAAAGCCAAATTGCGAGATTAACTAAACAAAAAGTTGTAGTTCCTACGGAAGTTACCGAAAACATTGCCAAACTTGAAGAAATTATAACAACTATAAAAAATGCCAAGACAGCTGAAGAAATGGATGCTATTGACTTTGAGTCCATGCAAGATTTAATGCAAACTATGGACCAAAATCGTCAACAGCTAGAAATGTTAGCCCGCTGGCCTCAGGCTTTAAAACAAATAGACCGCCAATTAACTCAATTAAACTCTGCCTTAAAGCAATCAAAAATCATTGTTGATCGCTTAGCCAAAAAAGGCACTGATCTTCAAGCTGAATATGCCGCCTTTGCGGAAGCGGTCGCTAAATTGAAAATTGTTCGTGACGACGCCGTCGCCAAAATGGCTGCCGGCAGTTCTGAAGAAGCATTCTCTGCCTTAGAAGATGATTTCTTTGGTCAAATGGAAGACGTTTGGCAACATCAAAGAGTAATTATGATGGTAAGTAACTTGGGAAGATTCGCTTCGGAATTTAAACGAGGTGTAGCTGAAGGTCAAGCAACCATCAACAAACTAAAAAGAAAGAAGATAGACACTTCTGAATTGGTAGTTATCTTCAATCAAGCTAAAGAAAAAGGCCAAGAAATTCTTAATCTTCTCAAAGCCAAACCATTAGATATGGATGCAATTACTGGCGCTATGGATGAATTAGAAAACATAACCCAAGAGTTTGACTCCAAAGCTAGTGAACTGGGCGGCGAAGAAGAACGAATGCCTTGGGAAGAAGGTCCGCAACAATTCAGACGCGTAGACTTACCTCAAGGATTTGATAAATTTGTTCCTCAAAGACAAGAAGCTCAAACTTCACAGTCTACAGAAACACAAACACAAACTCAATAAAAAAACTGCAAAACAAAAACGTCCCAATAAAGGGGCGTTTTTGTTTTGCATAGTATAAGCCGAATTTTGTTTCCGACTTGCGTCGGATGATAATCATTTCTCTAGGATTGATATTGCTACCAATCTCAAGCGAGCGAACTTTTTATCTCCTTTAGAGAGACTCTGCTCTTGCGTCCAAGTAAGGATTTAGCCGTTTCATCTCTCGACTTACTACCTCCATCGAGAGTTAAGCAATCATTTTTGATTTCCCAAAAATCTGAGGTTTGCTTTCTTTTTCTTTTCAAAAAAAGACGTTTCTGCTCGCACCTTGGGCCTTGCGGCCAATGGGGGTTACCCACTACTTTTCTCCGACGTGACCTTCGGAGTGAACGTTCGGACTTTCCTCCCTGACTTACATCAAGGCGATCATCACTATGCGCCGATATATTATCATAAATTAGGTGTTTTGTCAAGATAAAAAGTAAAAAAAGAAGGCGATCAAGACAGCCAGTTTATCGTCTTTTCAGACACCACGGACATCGTCTTGATCGCCTAGAAAAAGGGCCGGTGAGAGACATCAATTAGATCGTTCCGAAGAACGGCAGGCATATCGTCTCTCACCTGCAAAAAAGGTGGTGGGTGGGACAGTAAAGCATTCGTCTTTCAGACACTGTGTGTATCGTCTCACCCACCGAAAAAGATGTGGCTGACAGAATTCGTATCGTTTCAATTAAAAAACATCGTAACGATCGTCAGCCACAAAAAGGGTAGAGGGTGCATTCAAGTTTTCGTTCCAATTAAGGAACACGCTCGCGCTCGCACCCTCTTCAAAAAATTCAACGAATTAAACTTTTTGAAAAGGGGCCGGTGAGGGACACTCGCGCTATCGTTCCAAAGAACACCGCACTGCTCATCTCTCACCGGCTAAAAAATTATGGCTGACACCTCCTCTTTCGTCTTAATCAAGAGACACCTTATGAGACATCAGCCACAAAAATGGTAGAGGATGCAATTAATGAATCGTTCCAATTAAAGAACATTGATTCGAGCGCACCCTCTCCAGAATTTATTTATATAAAAATACGCTCTGGAAAAGGTGGTGAGTGGGACAGCATAAGTATCGTCTTTCCAGACAATGGAGTACACGTCCCACTCACCGAAAAGGATGTGGCTGACATTAGCTGTATCGTCCCAATTAAGAGACAAGAACACAGTCGTCAGCCACAAAAGGTTGAGGATGCACACCTATATCGTTCCAATTAAGGAACACTGACACTCTCGCACCCTCTTCAAAATCACTTTATTTTTTTAAAGTAACTTTGAAAAGGTAGCGAACGAGACATCACCTACTACGTCTTTATAGACAACGCTCATGTCGTCTCGTTCGCCGAAAATAGGAACCGGTGAGGGACATTGCTGTGGTCGTTCCGAAGAACAAAAGATCGCATCGTCTCTCGCCGGCTAAAAAAGATGTGGTTGACACCTCTCCTTTCGTCTCAATTAAGAGACGGGAAACATGTCGTCAGCCACAAAAGGGAGAGGGTACAAGACGCCAATCGTTCTAATTAAAGAACAAAGCCTGCTTCGCACCCTCTTCAAAATCACTTTATTTTTTAAAGTAACTTTGAAAAGGGCCGGTGATAGACAGCGAGTCACTCGTTCCGAAGAACAGGTGGGTTCTCGTCTCTCACCGGCTAAAAATTTAAAGAGCTAACTATTGAGCAGATTGCTCGCCTGCAGTCTCGACCTGTTCGGTCTGCTGCTTCTTGGCTTGCCGCTTCTGTTTGGCCGCAAAATGCTTGTCTCGTTCCCTTTCCAACTTGACCTGTTTGAGCTGTTGGGCATACTCGGGATTAGACTCGAGACGTGTCCACTGCTTCCACAACCACTGGGTGAACTTGGTGGCCGTACGCCACAAAGCCATCTTGTGGATGTGGCCGTCGGTGTAACGCTTCTTGCCCTCCACCTCCACCACTTCCGGATGCTTCTCTCGCAACCGAGCCTTGATCTCGCGCAATTTCTTGCCCCAGACCGAATCGGCTCGACGGTTGAACTGGTCCACCAACAGGTACAGAGCTTGACGCCCATCTTCCTGCCAGTTGGCCACTTCTCCGGCGCGCCGACGAACAAACTGCTTGTTCGTGGGTCGGTCGCCATACTTGCCTCCATTCATCACATGCACACCGAGATAAGCTTTGAGCTTGGCATCGGTGGCAAAACGACGAATATCGCCGATGGCCACAATGAGCCGTGCCGCGATAGCTGGGCCAACACCTTCGATGGGCTCGAACAGCTCTTCGTAGATATTGATCTGACCGAGAATCTTGGCGAGATTTTTGTCTCGCTCTTTTTCTTCGGCCACATAACCGGCGAGGATCTTGTCGTTGGACTTGGCCTGCTCGTAGAGGACCTCGATTGTACCTTGGGGGTACTGACCCTCTTCGGAGCAAAAGACAAGCCCCACCAGATTCTGGCGAATCCTCTGCTCGCAACCCATACGAGCCTTCATGGCGTCCATGCGATCACGGTACGCCTGACCCAGCTGGATGAGAGAGCGCTCGCGACGATTCACGAGATAGAAATCGCTCTGCGAGTCACACACGAGTTGGGCCAACAGATCGGCATCGTCTTCCTTCTCCTTATCCAGAGTCTCTCGCCATTCCTTCAAGGCGAAAGACGGCAAACGATACACCGAAGCGCCGACTTTTTCGCCACGCTTTGAAAGCGCAAAGGCGAATCGGTCGCCGGATCCGCCGAGCACCATGCCCACCACGTCGCCGGACTGTAGTCCGTCGTACGCAGCTGGCACTTTGTCGAGCACCATGCAGATCTTGCCGTCCATACGGCGCCGGTTCTCGGGAATCTCTTCGACGCGCTCGTCCTTCTTGGCCTTGCGCCACTTGATGTGGTTGGGCTTGAAGGTGGCGATATCGTCGCTATCTTCCACCGCGCGGAATTGCGTGGGGAAAATACCATGCACGAAGTCCAATTCGGACATTTCGTCCTCGAGTTCATACTCGGTGACGTTTTTGTCTTCACCGATGATACACACCCGCGTTGGACGCGCTTCACCTGCTGCGGTCTTCTTCCTGCGATGCTGAATTCCGATATGACGCATTTTCTGACTCCTTGGCTTTCGCCGTTTGAGTTTCGTCCGTTAGCATTATTGCTAGCAGACATTGATTGTAAAGTAGAAGGTACAATCACGCTCTCGTTCCAATAAAGGAACACAAACTTATTCGCACCCTCTTTGCAAAATACCAAATTTGATAATCTGCAAAGAGGGAGGGTGCATGCGGACAAACGTTCCAATTAAGGAACACTGCAGACAGCGCACCCTCGAAAAAAGGAGCCGGTGAAAAACATTTCTCCTCTTCGTTCCGAAGAACAAATCACGAATCGTCTCTCACCGGCAAAAAAGTGTGACTGACAAATCACCAATCGTCTCAAATTAAGAAACACGGTCCGCTTCGTCAGCCACAAAAAGGGGTAGAGGAATGCAATCCTTTCTTCGTTCCAATAAAGGAACACGGGTCGTTTCGCACCCTCTCTAAAATTTTCGTGGTATAAAAACTTTAGAGAGGTGGCGATCAAGACATGGCGTTACTCGCTGTTTCCAACATGCAGAGTTTCGTCTTGATCGCCTAAAGAGTGGCCGGTGAGACACGGGCATTATCGTTCTGAAAGAACACGAGCAACGGCGTCTCACCGGCTAAAAGGATGTGGCTGACAATTCAAGTATCGTCTCAATTAAGAAACACTTCTTCGATCGTCAGCCACAAAAAGGATAAAGGGTACAATGTGCTGATCGTTCCAATTAAGGAACACCCGATGTGTCGCACCCTCTCTAAAATTTTCATGGGTTATAAAAACTTTAAAGAGGTGGCGATCAAGACATGGCGTTACTCGCTGTTTCCAACATGCAGAGTTTCGTCTTGATCGCCTAGAAAAGGGCCGGTGAGAGACAACGGTGAACTCGTTCCGAAGAACACGTCCCGTTTCGTCTCTCACCGGCTAAAAAGATGTGGCTGACATTCTTTCATTCGTCTCAATCAAGAGACACTCATCGTATCGTCAGCCACAAAAGGTTGAGGGCACATGAAATTTTCGTTCCACTTAAGGAACAGCTTGCTCAACGCACCCTCTCTAAAATTTTCATGATTAATAAAAACTTTAGAGAAGTGGCGGGTGGGACATGGAGATACTCGTCTTTTCAGACAGCGCGAAGTTCATCCCATCCGCCGAAAAAGATGTGGCTGACAAAATCCTTCTCGTCTCAATTAAGAAACACGAACTAGATCGTCAGCCACAAAAGTTTGAGGGCACACACCTATCTCGTTCCAATTAAGAAACACTGGTACTCTCGCACCCTCTTCAAAATTTCCACATTGTCATCTCGAGCCGTGTCGAGAGATCCCTTTCGTCTGGTGTAAGGGATTCCTCCACTTCGGTCGGAATGACAGTTGGATACTTTGAAAAGGGGCCGGTGAGAGACACGGTAACTATCGTTCCGAAGAACACTCGCGAAATAGTCTCTCGCCGGCAAAAAAGATGTGGATGACAAAGTCTTTCTCGTCTCAATAAAGAAACAGTACGTTGGTCGTCAGCCACAAAAAGGTAGAGGGTACAGCAAGGAAATCGTTCCAACTAAGGAACACGGCGCCATTCGCACCCTCTTTACAAGCCTTCAAAAGGCCTCTAAACAAAGCACGAATAACGCCCAATTATAGCATAAATTTTAAGTATTGTCAATGGGTAACCCTAAATAAAAAGGCGATCAAGACATATCTCCACACGTCCTTTCGGACAAGGGGGAATTTCGTCTGATCGCCTAAAATTAAAGATCTGGCTAATAGGCCAAAGAACGTTTATCCCAATTGATGAGCGCAGCCACTTCTGAATTCGGACACTTGGGCTTTGTGTTATAATCGTAAAAACCAAGCTTGCTCTTCCTGCCCAACATCTGACTTTCAACCAAACGCTGAAGTAGTGCTGGCGGCCTGAAACGTTCATCCCGCAAATTTTTGTGCAGAATTCTTGCCATGGACAAGATTGTATCGAGCCCCACATGATCACAGAGCTCGAACGGACCCATGGGGTGGACAAGACCGAGCTTGATCGCCTGATCCATATCCTCCATCTTGGCAAGTCCATCTTCCAAACAAAGAATCGCGTAAACCAGAGAATTCATCATAAAGCGATTGACGATAAATCCGGGTGTGTTGGAGACCACTAGCGGCGTCAGGCCTAACTTGTTGCGCACAAACGTCTGCACTTCTTCCACCACGCCCGTATCAACTTTTGGCGTCTGCACTACCTCAACCAGTTTCGCCACTGATGGCGGATTGAAAAAGTGAGTACCAAGAAAACGGTTGGCTCTGGTTTGGTTAGCAAGTTCCGCAATCGACAACGTAGACGTGTTCGAGGCGAAAATAGTTTTAGATTTTGCCAACGGGTCGATCTCCTGAAACAGCTTTTGCTTTTCAGACAAATCTTCCTTGATCGATTCGATTACCAAATCACAGAGGTCGACATCAGCCAATTTATTTGACAATATCAAATTTGGCATCTCCTTCTGCTTATGCTCACCAGGCGTTCTCTTGATAAGGATAGTCGGCACACCTGCGCTGGCCGTAGCTTGGGCGATAAATCGCCCCATAAGTCCACTGCCAATAACCCCCACCGTTTCGATGCTCATTTCGATCTCTCCTTCTGCTGTGTTTGGTTTTACAACTAGGGCAATTTTGCCTCAATTTTACGATTATGTCAAGCCAAAACCCCGCTTGCCCAAAGAAAAAAAGTGAGGTAAAATATCAATTATCATTATATGAAAAAATTTGAACTCACTTTTGCCTTTGCTCAACTCCCTTTGGATTACACAATGATTGTTTTGGCAGGCATTACTGCTTATGGCCTGCGTTTTACTTCTTTTGCCAAAATTCGCCCAGTTTTGTTTAATTTGCCTTGGGAAAAATTTTGGCCGCTACTACTTCTTACCGCTTTAGGCTGGGTAATTATTTTTGCTTTTGCCGGACTTTATAGCACCACTTCAAACCGAAAATTATCCGGAGACATGACGCGTGTTATCCTGGCCTGCTCCACTGGCTTTGCCGCTATTACCATTTATGTTTTTTTTACTCTGCAAAAATTTGATTCGAGATTTTTAGTTTTGGCTGGCTGGATTTTGGCCATGCTTTACATTTGCATTGGCAGAATTATCATAGCTGGGTTAAAAAAACTTTTGCATGGCATGGGATACGGCTTACGCAAAACAGTTATTATCGGCAAAGAAACTATTGCCGAACAAATCAAAAATGCGATTGCCATGCGTCCTGCTTTGGGCTACAAACTAGTCACCACTTTTCCTCATTTTAATTTGGACACCAGAAAATATTTACTCGCCAATCATCCGGATGAAATAATTTTTACTGATCCCAAAGCTCATGGCGATGAAGCGTTGGAGGCAATTAATTTTGCTAATGAACATCATATTACTTTTAAATACTCGGCTGACCTTTTCTCTACTTTTTCCACCAACATGGCTGTGAGCACTATTTCCGGCATACCAATTATTGAATTGCGGCTCACTCGCCTGACCGGTTGGAACAAAATAATCAAAAGGCTGGCAGATATTATTGGCAGTTTATTTTTGATTATTTTATTTTCACCGCTACTTATTCTGATTTCTATTATTGTCGCTCTAGAAACCGGCTTCCCTGTAATTTACAAAAATGAACGCGTAGGACGGGATGACGAAAAGTTTTTTACCCTTAAATTCAGATCAATGTATAAAAAAGATAGTACTGGCGCGCAGTTTGGCAAACAAGGTGAAAAGGCATTACTCAAAGAACAGAAATTAATCGCTAAACAAAGCATAAAAGACGGCCCGATTTACAAAATAAAAGACGATCCGCGCGTGACGCCTGTTGGCCGGTTTCTGCGACGCTGGAGCCTGGACGAACTACCGCAATTTTTTAATGTCTTAAAAGGCGAAATGAGTTTGGTAGGCCCTCGTCCGCACCAACCCCGCGAAGTAGCTGGTTATCAAAATCAGCACAAAATTGTTTTAGCTATCAAGCCCGGCATCACTGGTCTGTCACAAATTTCCGGACGCAGTAATTTAACTTATGAAGAAGAATTAAATCTCGACACTTTTTATATTGAAAATTGGAGCTTATACCTCGATTTAATTATTATTTTCAAGACTCCGTTTATTGTCTTAACGAGATATGGATCGGTGGTGTAGTTATTATGAGAGTTGCTTTAGTACACGATTATCTGGCGCAAGACGGCGGAGCCGAAAGAGTTTTGAAGGCCCTGCATGAAATATGGCCCGAAGCGCCTATTTTTGTTTTGTTTCATGACCGGGAGAAAATAAATTACATTCCTACAGAAAATATCACTGAGTCATTTTTATCCAAACTACCATTACATAACCAAGCTTATCAATGGTATTTGCCGTGGATGCCGCTGGCCACTGAAAATCATAATTTAAAAAATTTTGATGTGGTAATTTCTACCGCCAGCATGTTTGCCAAAGGCGTAATCACCGGACCAGACACTCTCCATATCTCTTATTGCCACACACCACCGCGATTTTTGTGGGCTGACAACTTTGCTTACATTTCAGATTTAAAACAGAACCCGCTAATAAAATTTATTCTTCCCCATTTTATTCACCGCTTACGCATGTGGGACAAAATGAGTGTGGACCGGGTAGATAATTTTATAGCCAACTCACGCACGGTACAACAAAGAATAAATAAATATTACCGCCGAGAAAGTGAAGTAATTTACCCACCAGTAGAACTTGGATCGTGTTCTCTGCAAAAAACGAGCGATTACTACGCGGCTGGAGGCAGGTTAGTTGGTTACAAAAGATTTGATTTGATTGTCCAAGCTTTCAACAGGCTAAAATGGCCGCTAAAAATATTTGGCACTGGACCAGAATTTGGCGTGCTTCGAAAAATGGCCAAAAACAACATAGAATTTTTGGGGCAAATTTCCGATGAAACCAAAGGCCAAGTATTATCTGGCGCGCGCGCTTTCATTCATCCCCAACTAGAGGATTTTGGCATCACGGCTGTGGAAGCCATGGCCTGCGGACGGCCTGTAATCGCCTTTGCTGGCGGGGGGGCCACTGAAACTGTATTGCCAAACGAAACTGGGGTATTTTTTACCAAACAAACCTGGGAATCCTTGCTTGATAAACTATTGCACTTTAATTACGAAAATTGGGATAGCGGCCATATCCGCAACCATGCCAACAAATTTGGCTCGGCTATATTTAAAAATAATATAAAAAAACATATTGAAGACAGATACGAGGAATTTAAATCAGGCTTTAACCAACAGGCTTTGATTAGCTTCTATGCTAAAGATCGGTGTTGATATTCGAAATTTAATGTCCCCTACTCGTACCGGTGTTGGCGAGTATACTTACGAACTTTTAAATTCGGTTTTTAAAATAGATAAAGAAAATCAATATTATCTTTTCTATAATTCCCATACCGATGTCACCCAACACACACCTCTTTGGCCGCAAGGCAACATTCATTATATCGCCACCAGATGGCCAAATAAATTATTTAATACTTCCATAAAAATTTTGGACTGGCCAAAATTAGATAAATTAATTTCTCGTAATTACAAACTGGATTATTTTTTCTCGCCAAATTTAAATTTTACGGCGCTTTCAAAAAATATTAAAAAAATTTTAACAATCCACGATTTGTCATTTAAATTCTTTCCGCAATTTTTTTCTGCCAAACAAAGATTGTGGCATTGGGCCATTAATCCAAAAAAACAATGTGGACGCGCCAATAATATTTTGGCACTTTCGGAAAATACCAAACGAGATCTGGTTAATTATTACAAAATTCCAGCGGAAAAAATAAAAGTTAGCCCGGGAGGAATATCCGCAATTTTTAATAATCCTGTATTTGATAAAGAGAAAATAAAACAAAAATATAATTTGCCAAATAGATTTATACTCTGCTTGGGCGCAGTAGAGCCGCGCAAAAATATTATCGGCCTGATTGAAGCGTTTGAAAAAACTTACTCCCTACTCCCCAATTCTTACTCTCTGGTAATCGCCGGTAGCGGCCGTGGTTGGAAAAACAAAGCTATCTATGCCAGAGCTTTGGCTTCACCGCTACGAGACAAAATAGAATTTATTGGCTATGTAGACGCCGAAGATAAACCTGGGTTATACTCTCTAGCAGAGCTGTTTGTTTACCCAAGCTTCTATGAAGGCTTTGGATTTCCTGTTCTAGAGGCCATGGCTATGGGAGTGCCGGTAATTACCTCTAATTGCTCTTCTCTGCCAGAAATCACCGGCCAGGCCGCTTATCTGGTCAATCCTAACCGTCCAGCCGAGATTGCCGAGGGGATAATAAAAATGCTGACAGATGAAAAATTACGGGAGCATTTTAAAAAAGCGGGACTGGAACAGGTAAAAAAATTTAGTTGGGACATAACAGCCAAACAATGGCTAGAATTAATATCTACTCCATGAAAATCCTCATTCTCCACGATTACTTTATCTACAAAGGCGGCGGCGAACGCTTGGTAATAAGTCTGGCCAAAAATCTTGGCGCTGATATTGCCGCAGCTTTTATTTCCAAAGACGCCTTTGATCCGAGAGAAAGTGGAATAAACACAATTGAACTCTACAAAGAAAAAGCTTGGTCACGCCTGCCCGGCTTTCGTTATCTGCAAGTACAATTTTCTTTTTTGTTTAAAACAGGTTTTGCTAAAAAATATGATGTTATAATTTATAGCGGCGACTGCTTGATTGCGCTTACCAGATTACGAAATAAAAAAAATATCGCCTACATGCACACGCCACCCCGACATTTATACGACAATTACGGTGAACGATTAAAATCTTACCCGCTTTGGAAAAAAATAGTTTTTGTACCGTTTGTCTGGCTCAACCGCTGGCGTTTTTCATATCTAGCCAAACGACTAAATGTTATTGTCACCAACTCTAAAAATACCCAAACGCGAATAAAGGAATACCTGGGCTTGGATTCCACTGTTGTTTATCCGCCTTGCAATACTTTGCCTTTCAAAAATCTTGGTTACGGCAACTATTTCTTCTCTTGGGCTCGACTCTATTCCATAAAACGAGTAGACAAAATCGTGGAAGCCTTTATCGGCATGCCAGATAAGAAATTAATTGTAGCTTCAGCTGGCCCAGAGCTGGAAAAAATCAAAAAAATGGCTATCGGACATGAAAATATTACTATTTTAGGCTGGATAAATGATAGCCAGCTGCTTGATTACCTAGGAAGATGCCTAGCCACAATTTATATCCCTGTTCGCGAAGATTTTGGCATGAGTGCCGTCGAATCTATGCAGGCTGGCAAGCCAGTAATTGGCGTGGCTGAAGGCGGATTGCTTGAAATTATTACTGACAACAAAAACGGCCTGCTCCTGAAGCCGGAATTTACCGTAGACGACTTGCGCGCGGCTGTACAGCAGCTGACACCAGCCCAGGCCCAGACTATGGAAAATGTTTGCTATCAAACAGCTCAAAAATTCAGCGAACAATCGTTTATAGAGGGGATGAAAAAGGTAATAAACGGTTCTTAAGTTAGCAAAATCTTCAGTTAAAAACTCTTCGAATCTATACACAGGCCTTCGCATCAAAAAAGTGGTATAATATACCTGTATTTTTGAGCGCAAACTCCAATGTCCAAAGGAGCAAATACCACAAAAAAAATTCACTTGCGACGTTGCGCCGTCTGCCAAAAAGTTGGACACAATAAATCCACTTGCCCAGAAGCGGTGGCGCAAAATATTGATAAACCGGTCAACCAACCGCTTAAGTTTTTTGTACATCATGTTAATTACAACAATCACCAATCCCCTCATCTAGTAAACCTCAAAGAACACAAAAAAAATCTTTACGAAGATGTACAATCAGTTGGGCCGAAAAAAAATACAGAATTTTATTTTGATCATGACACGCCGGTAAAACAAATTCCAAAAATAACTACGCCTTCTTTTAGTCCAAATATAAAAGCCAATAAACGAGCGACAAATACAACACAAAAAAAATCAACTTCAAATTTAGGACAAAATATAAAAACAGCTTTTGATAAAGCTTCTAGCGCTGTCGCGCCCAAACATTTGGCCGGAGTAGCCATGGTAATTTTATTTTTATTATTCGTGCCATCCAGAGCCCGTACTTATTATTTTGATTTAAAATCTACAGCCAATAAAATTTCCGATAACAGCACTGCCGGGTTTTCGGCACTACAAGATTCCACTTCTGCGCTCATGAGCGGCAACCTGGAAGGCGCGCAGGAATCCTTAACTGGCGCTTTGCAAAATTTTGACAAGGCTGTCAAAGTCTTAAATAGCGAGCATCAAATTTTACAAAAAATAGTTTCCGTTGTGCCGATAATGAACGGCGAGATGCAAAGCCGACAAAGACTTATTACTGCCGGACAAGAAATATCTCTTGGCAACACTTACTTACTTAAAGGATTATCTGAAATTCGCGCTGTCAGTTCCACCATTACCAAAAATCTGGCTTTGCTTGGTGAACATCTAAGATTTTCTTTACCTCACTACCAGACAGCTTTGATCGACTTAAACAAAGTCGACTCCGATGTTTTACCATTTGAATACCAAAATACTTTCAAAGAATTCCGCATACTGTTCAATGCCTATGTTGGTGATTTAGAAAAAATTGCCAAATTAAACAGCGCCGTACAAGAAATTTTTGGCGGGCAAGGACTACGTCGTTACCTTCTGGTCTTCCAAAACCCAGACGAACTACGGGCCACCGGCGGCTTTATGGGCAGTTTTGCTTTACTTGACATCAAAGATGGAGATATTGTAAAAATAGATATACCTGCCGGCGGTACATACGATTTACAAGGCCAACTTTCCCAATATGTAGCACCGCCCACACCTCTTTTATTATCTAATAAACGCTGGGAATTCCAAGACGCAAATTGGTTTCCAGATTTTCCGGCCAGCGCCAAAAAAATACTTTGGTTCTACCGCCATGGCCGCAACATGACAGCCGATGGAGTAATCTCTATTAATGCCACTGTTTTAAACCGCCTACTTTCAATCGTTGGTCCGGTGGTTGAAGAAAATCATAACGTAGTTATCGACAAAGAAACTGCTCTAACCACAATACAACATATCGTTGAATACGGACCAGAGAAAAAAGAAAACAAACCAAAACAAATTCTCTCTGATCTGGCTCCGATATTTATCAGTAATTTCAAAAAAATGAAAGCTGAAGCAGTGCTACCAATGCTTGCCAACCTGCAAGAGGCTCTGCAAGAAAAAGAAATTCAATCCTACTTTACAGATACTGAAACCGAAAACACTATCAAAGAATTTGGCTGGAGCGGGGAGATTTTAAAGACAAACCCAGACCAAGATTATTTATTTGTAGTAAATACTAACATTCAAGGACAAAAAAGTGATGCTAGAATCAAACAAACTATTAGCCACCAGGCAATAGTTCAACCCGATGGCACTATTCTCGATAGCGTGGTAATATCTAGAGAACACACCGGTCAAGCTGAAGAAAAACTATACGGACAAACTAATATTGATTACTTACGAATCTACGTACCGGCCGGCAGTGAGTTAGTAAGGGCCAGTGGTTTTATCTGGCCGGATGAACAAATCTTCCGAGCTCCGGAAAGCTGGTATGAAAAAGATGCTACGCTAAGCGATTTGGAAAAAGAAATCAGCATAGACAGTAAATCCGGCACCCGCATTACCAGTGAATTTGGCAAAACAGCTTTTGCCAATTGGCTTATCACTGAACCCGGCCAAACCAACCAAATACAATTTATTTACAAACTCCCCTTCAAAGCCTGGGAACAACCAGAAGACCGAAGCTTAAACAACTGGGCCAAAATATTTCAATCCGAGGATCCGAGTTCCAAGTACCAATTAATCGTCCAGAAACAATCCGGCATAACCAGCAACTTCGATAGCCAGATAATTTACCCCGAAGGTTGGTCGCCGATTTGGCAAAATGGAGATGGTGTAAACTTGGCCAGCAATGGCGCGGCTATAAACTCCACCGAATTGAACAATGATAAAATATGGAGTTTAGTTATGAAAAAAAATGAATAAGGATTTATACATTTAAGATTTACTACTATGGCCTTAGAAATACCATCATTCTCCTCCAAGCCGCTAACCGAAACAGACGCTCCGGAAACAAAACCAAAACGCAAAGGGGCCAGTTCGCCAAGGAAAAAGCGCGAACCTAAAAAATCAGAAGAAGGCTCAAACAAACAGACAAAATTATCCCGGCAACTAACTCAAATTTACCAAGACAACGAAGGCCATTTACCTGATATGCGAAAAATAAAAATTAAAAAAAATCACTCTGGGTTTAAAACCTTTTTTGTTGTTGTTTTTATAGGCGGATTATTAGCCGCAGTAGCTTGGGCTGGCCTTTTTTTGATGCCCAACAGCAAAAAATTCGCAGAAGGGCAAATCAATTTAAGTATTGCTGGGCCAGAAAATATAATTTCCGGAACAGCCACCACTTATACAATTTCTTATGAAAACAATCAAAGCCTGGCTTTAAAAAAGGCAACTTTAAATGTCCAATACCCGCAAGGTTTTATATTCTTATCCAGCGACGTTGATTCAAATAACTCCGGCCATACGGAATGGCAATTAGATGAAATAGGAGCACACAAAAAAAGAGAGATTAAGATTACAGGCCTAACCTACGGATCATTAAACCAAACAAAATCATGGCGAGCGTTCCTAACCTACAAACCAGAAAATTTCGGCTCTGAACTGCAGAAGGCGTCCTTTTTGAATGTCACTGTAGCTAAATCCCCATATTCCCTAGGTGTTAGCGGATCCAACAAAGCTATTACCGGCAACACAGCTGAATATTCTTTCACTGTAAAAAAAGAAGAGGCGTCGGAAATAACTAAACTGGAGCTAAAACCTTCCTGGCCACAAAATTTCTACATCACATCATCTTCTCCGGCACTAAGCAAAGATTCCAAATGGACAATAGAGCCAAATAAAGATTCCTCTTCTGATTGGACTTTCAAAATCACCGGAAAATTCTCCAGCTCCACAGCAAATTCCGGCGATATTTCCGGTGTACTTTCCACAATAAATAATAAAAATACCTTTACTTTAGCTGATGCCAAAGCAACTACAGAACTAACCCAAAATGACCTGGATTTAAACCTGGCCATAAACGGATCTCTAACCAACTTCAGCAGTCAGCCTGGAGATAATTTAAACATAACTCTCTCCTTAAAAAATCAAAGCGCCAATGACTTAAAAAACGTTTCCCTAAAACTCATTCTGGAAGCACCATCGGCAAAAAGACTAAGCCTGCTCGATTGGGGAAAAATTTCAGACAAGTTTGATGGCGATATACGCGGCATACAAATTAATGATGACGTGAGAAGCGGAGAAATTACTTGGGGCAAAGCCAAAGTTGCCGACTTGGCCAAAATAAACAAAAACCAAGAAGTTGGTCTTGATATTCAATTGCCAATAAAAAATGATTCGTCATTCGATCTATCGGCCCTAAAAGGATCCTCTCAAATCAAAGCGGTGGCCGAAGTAAGCTTCAAAGATGCTGACAACGTTTCCCACACTTACTCTAGCAACCAGATAATTATCACCGTAAATTCAGACTTAAAATTTGAAGCTCGTGATTCGGCTTCTGGCGAAAAACATCAAATCAGCTGGGTGCTGACAAATAATTTTCATCCTTTAAAAAATATTTCTTTGTCGGCTGATGTTTACGGTGATGCAAAAGTAGAGCTGCCAACTCCCACTCCGGCCGGAGAAGTAACTTTTGATTCGTCAAACAAAAAAATTACCTGGACCATAGCCGAAATGCCTCAAAGCGTAGATACCCTGGCTTTGCCAATCACTATAACTTTAAACAAAGTTAATCCTACTCAACAGTTGTTAATTTCTAAAGTTCATATCCAAGCAGAAGATACGGTAACCGGAGAAAAACTTGATTTTATGGGTGAAGAAGTGGGACTCAACCAATAATTAGTGCTTCTGTAAAAATTCTTTTATCATTTTATCGGCCAGCGCCAAATCGCTGTTTTTTATCCAAATAATACTTTTGTCGCGCTTAAACCAGGTCATCTGTCTTTTGGCATAACGCCTGGTATCACGTTTCAAAATTTCTATAGCTTCATTTTGCGTCATTTCTCCTCGCAAATAAAATCCTATCTGCTTGTAACCAATGCCGCTCATGCTAGGCAAAGTCCATTTATATTTCTTAGCTAATTTCTTTGTTTCTTCAATCAATCCTTCGGCAATTTGTCCATCAACACGAGTATTAATTCGTTTATATAATTCTTCGCGCGGCAGATCTATACCAATCTGCAAAACCTCATAAACAGGCTTTGATTTTGTTTGTTGTTTAGAAAAAGACTTGCCAGTTTGAATCACTACTTCCAAGGCACGCAAAACTCGTCGCGGATTTTTTAAATCTATTTTCTCCGCAGTTTCCGGATCCATTTTTTCAAGCATGACTATCAACTCAGGTAATTTCTTCTTCTCAAACTCTTCTCGTAAATCCTTGTTTGGTGCAACTTTTGGAATATCCAAATTTTCTACTAACGCCTGAATATATAATCCTGTGCCGCCAACTACTATTGGTAATTTTTTTCTGCTTAAAATATCTTTTATTGATTTTGTCGCCATAGCCTTGTAATCAGCCAGACTAAAATCTTTTTTTGGATCCACAATATCCATCAGGTGATGCGGGATACCCTCAACAACAAACACTTTTTTGTTTTCCCACTCACCTATTGGCTTAGCTGTGCCAATATCCATTTTTTTGTAAACTTGACGCGAATCTGCAGACACAATTTCACCGTTGAATTTTTTTGCCAATGCCAAACCCAGATCTGTTTTGCCAGACGCTGTGGGCCCGAGGATGACAATAATTTTAGGAAGTGGCATTTCTTTCGAGAATTTCTTTTCTCACTTTGGCTATGAAGTCTTCTTTACTCATTTGAATTTGATCTTTCTGACCTCGCACGCGTATCATCCACGGTTCACCGGATAATTCTTTGTCGCCTACAACCACAATATATGGAATTTTTTGTCCGGCAGCTTTACGCACCTTGTTGCCAATAGTTTCGTCAGCTTCATCTGTGGCTACGCGTATTCCTAAGGCTTCCAGATCGGCGCTCAGCTCTCTGGCGCCATCCACATGCTTACTCGACACTGGAGCTAACTGTACTTGAATTGGCGAAATCCATACCGGAAAAGCACCACCGTGATGCTCGATTAAAACTGCTAAAAATCTCTCTATTGAACCCATTATCGCAGCGTGAATCATCACTACTCTTTCTTTTTCACCCTGTTCATTCACGCAAGTTAAATCAAAACGTTCCGGTTGATTGCGATCAATTTGGATAGTAGCTACCTGCCAATCACGACCAATAGAATCTTTAGCCATAAAATCTATTTTCGGCCCGTACATGGCGGCTTCGCCGATTGCTTCAAAGGCTTCTGCTCCCCGTTCTTTTACTAATTCACGCAATTGTTTTTCTGTTTGTTCCCAAACTTCTTTGGTACCTAAATATTGTGAGAATTTTTCCGGATCATGGAGAGAAAGACGAACTCGTAAATTACCAAAGCCAACGGCTTTGTAAAAACGTTCAATAATATCCCAGATTTTAAACATTTCTTCTTTTACCTGGCTTTCGCGACAAAAGACATGCGCATCATCTTGGGTAAAACCACGCACGCGTAAAAGACCGTGTAATTCTCCAGTCTGCTCATCGCGGTAAACCATAGTAGTTTCGGCATAACGCTGTGGCAAATCGCGATAACTGCGTGATAAGTGATTATATATCTGAGTATGGTGCGGACAATTCATTGGCTTCATCGCAAACTCATGGCCTTCACGAGTATTTATCTTTAACAAGTCATCTTTAAACTTGTCCCAATGTCCGCTAGTTTCGTATAATTCTTTTTTGGTGATATGCGGAATAGTAACTTTCATATAGCCACGCTCTTTGCGTAACTCCCAAACAAAATCATCCAAAGTTGTGCGCAGCAATGTGCCTTTCGGTGTCCACAAAGCCAGTCCAGCCCCAACTAAATCAGAGAAAGTAAACAAATCAAGTTCTGCGCCCAATTTTCTATGGTCGCGTTTTTTAGCTTCTTCGAGTTGCAATAGATAAGCGTCTAATTTTTCGGCGGTAGAAAAAAGCAGGCCATAGATACGGGTAAGCATTGGATTTTTTTCGCTTCCACGCCAATAGGCTCCGGCCACCCGGTGGAGTTTCAAACCATCAACCGGAATCTCTTTGGTATTTTCTACATGGCCACCGCGGCACAAATCTTGAAAAGGACCAGATTCATATATAGTGAGCTCTTTGCCATCACCAGCAAATTCATTTATGAGTTCCAACTTGAACGGCTGGTCTTTTTGCTCTTCTTTGGCTTCGGCTACAGATACCTTACGGCCCAAGAATTTATGATGGCCTTTGATTATTTTTTTCATTGTGGACTCAATTTTTGGCAGATCGTTTTCGGAAACCACTACTCCTTCTGGAAAAAGAAAATCATAATAAAAACCATTCTCAATGGTGGGCCCAATGGCCAGTTTGGTGCCGGGATATAATTCTAAAACTGCCGCTGCTAACATGTGCGCGGCTGAATGACGAATATTTTCTAAATTTTGCTCACTCATACTACTGTTTAACTCTTTAATTAAAAACCCCGTACGCTTTAATGTATCGGGGTCTTAGGTTATTGTCAAATACTACTGCACATTTTTTACAATCACCTGCACCCTGTCGGCCACGGCCGGCGCGCTTCGCATCCAAGATGGAGAAAACTTCACATCTACCCCTACCACATGTCCCAAACCAAAAATATATCTTTCGATTTCGTCTTTGCTTTTTCCAAAAAAATTGACGGCTGCTAATTTATCTCCGTTGGCATCCAAAGTTACCAGCACGTCCTGATAAACTGAAAATCTGGCTTTTTGTTTTTCTAAATCATAACTGGCCAAAGAAACTTGCGGCTCTTTGCTGACAGATAAAACTTTTTCTGTAGTTGCGTCGACATGACTGGAAATTTCTTTTGCTAAAACTGATTTTAAATCATCGGTGTTATAAAATACAATTACAACCGTGCTGGTACCTGCCAAGTTGAACTCGGTAATTTCTTCTCCGACTTTACGGTCGGCCTTTACATTACGGCTGGGAACAAAAATTAATTTTTGATTAAAGGATCCGTTTTTTCCAAGGAAACTAGATATTTCTTGTTTCACTTTTTCAACATAATCAGCTTCAGCAGATTTTAAATCGTCCGCGCTTAATACCCCGACCGTTCTTATCCCGCCCACCATAGCTTTGGCACTGTCGGCGTAAATAACTTTTTGCTTTTCTTCATTTAAACCGGGAATAGTAAATTTACTCGGACCAATATTTCCGGAAGCTCCCGGCTGATCAGCATAGACACTAGCCGTAATTTGACCATTTGCCGGTATAATTACTCTCTCGGACAAACGAAACAATACTCCGGCTGGAGTGAGCAGACGAGTTGTTTTGACGAGTGTTTGAGGCGCGCCAGTGTCATTATGTAGAGTTACAGAACCAACAGCCAAACCAGTAGTTGTTTTGTTGCCGGTTGGAAAATATTTTTGT
This sequence comes from Parcubacteria group bacterium Gr01-1014_13, assembly GCA_007376295.1. Lineage (GTDB taxonomy): Bacteria > Patescibacteriota > Patescibacteriia > Magasanikbacterales > GWA2-37-8 > XYD2-FULL-39-9. Next base: position 107,999 of record VMGB01000003.1, read on the forward strand.
GACCATTTGAATTCAGTTGTTGTAACCAGGCCTGCAATTGATGAGTCACTAGTTTTTTCTTTGGCAACGCTGATGTCTAAATTAACATTTTTATTATCTGTTTTGGCCACCACCACAATAGTGGCTTTTTTTGAAGTAAAAAATATTATTATTCCAAGCAACACAAGAGCGACTACCAAAAAGGTGCCGGCAATAGTACGATAAAAGCCCACCGACGGTTCGGGTACTAATTTGGTCGTAACGCGATGAGTGATCATAGAAGAGAGTCCCTAATTTCTAAAATTATTATATCATAAAAATCACAATAAGACTAACCTGTGCATAAGTAAATAAAAACCCAGTATTCTTTACGAATACTGGGGTGCTCTCCTTAAAAAAGAAACCAATTCCCTTTACTCTTTATAACATCATTACGGTCAACACCGACCGAAACCAGTGATACCGGCATGCCTATAGCCCTTTCCACCCTTTGAATATAGCTACCAGCATTGCCACGAACCTCTTTGAGCTCTTTTCCACAGACAATATCGTATGCCGGCCAACCCAAACTATCTTGGTACTGTGGAACACAGTCTTTCAGGTTAGTTATAACTTCACCTTGAAGATCAAAAATTTCTTCTCCGTTATATTTGTAAGACTCACAGGTCCTAACAAATTCCAATCCAGACAAAACATCCAGTTTGGTAAGGACTAGTTCGTCCAGACCATTGATGCGAGCCGCATACCGAAGTAGCGGCAAATCCAGCCAGCCCACCCGACGCGGACGGCCAGTGGTAGCGCCCTTTTCTTCTCCGGGCTTACCCTCGCTACGCAGATGTTTGGCTACAACAGAGTCAAATGGCAATTCCGTAGGCATCGGGCCTTCGCCAACCCGTGTCTGAAAACATTTGGCAACACCAATAACCTTGCGAATACATCTGGAATCTAATCCCAGACCAAGAGCGGCGCTGCTCGCAATTGTGGAAGAGCTGGTTACATAAGGGTATGTACCGTAATCCACATCCAACAGTGTGCCTTGCGCCCCTTCGGCCAAGATATTTGCTCCAGCGAGTAGACAATTAGACAAATAAACTGAGGTATCTTTGATATACGGAGCTAACCGATTCGCGTATTCTTCGTGCTTATGCCATCCCGCATGAAAATTCAGGTTTGGCTCAATACCAAATCTCCGTAATTCATCAAGATGTTCTGACATAAGCTGGCGGACTTGCTGGCCAAATTTTACAGGATCCTTCATCATAACAGCCCGCAAACCACGGCGCCGAGCTCTATCGGCATAAGTTGGACCAATACCGCGCTTGGTAGTACCAATCGGGACTTTGCCTCTGCCTCCCTCATGCGCGCCATCAAGCGCCCTGTGTGTAGGCAGAACAATATGCGCTAAAGAAGAAATCATGATTCGCCCTGGAGAGACATCAATCCCTTGGGCGGCAAACCCATCAATTTCCTTCAAAAGCTGTTCTGGATCAATTACCATTCCAGCTCCTAACACGCACATCTTTCCCTGTAACAAACCCGAAGGCAAAAGATGCATTACGTGTTTTTTGCCATCGAGGTAGACAGTATGACCAGCATTGGCCCCGCCGCCCCATCTGGCTACAATATCCGCATCCTGGGAAAGATAATCAACAATTTTTCCCTTACCCTCATCACCCCATTGCAGTCCAACAAGCACATCCATTGGCATAATTTTCCCTTTCAAGACACATCTTAACATTGCAGAATAAAAAAAACAAATTGACTTAAAAACCCTTTAGGCTTGCGCACTTTAACCGGGCGACATATACTACCCAACATGGCATGAATGCCTAAACAATCTAGCAAGTAGGTGTGTAATGTCATTTCGTAACATTCGACCTTTGCACATTTTATGGCAAGATGGTATAGCCGATGAAGTTATAAACCATGTCAACAGCGGCATAGTCGGAATTCTTTCCTGGGCTGAAGTTTTGGGAGAAATTCTACCAATGCATTTTGTTCAACGACGCCAAAAAAATTGGCTTGAAAACGGTCTATTAGCTCCGTACCAAAGCCTGGATTGGCATATTGAGCTAGCTAGAAGCAATAGCAAGTTGGCTGGACATCTAAATAGCACATCGCTATTAAACTCTCTGCGGGAAAATCCGACCTGTACAACAGACCCGCGCTATGAATTGGTGGTGGTAAACGAGCCACTTCATTGGCACGATACTTCTTTGCGCAAGGTTGGCGGTATTGGCCGGCAAGAACAAGGGGCTGTCATTACTGCTCACCGTGATCTATCCGCAGATCGCTGGAGTGAAAAAACCCAGAGAAAAAAAGAGTTAGAATTTCCTCTTTCCATACAAATGTTTGTAATGCACGAGCTCGGACATGTCTTTGGCCTTTTTACCAAAGGGACTGCCAAAGAAAACCCGAGCGACGACGAACTAAGACAATCGCACTGCCTAAACGAATGTGTAATGTACTGGCGGGATGACCATGAGCTTAATAAAAAAATTGAGCGCCAGCCATTCTGCCCATCGTGCTTGAAACAATTAAGGAATTATTTCCTGGAACCGGAAACAATTATCATAGATGTAGATGACACCCTCTGATTTCTAAATGAAATCTGAGGGTATTTTTTTATAACATAATAACATTGACGAACAAACAAACCCATGCTAAGGTGAAACAGCCAATTTTGGCAAACAACAAGGAGACGCGGCATGAAGAACACGGTTCTTTCAACAATTTTCTGCGCATTACTAGCTGCCTGCTCACCCAATGTGACGCCAGTGGACATGGAATATAATGTAAGCGTCGAGACGATCGAGGACACCTGCGGAAACGATCCGGCCCCCGATGGCCTAACTATTCCGTTCAATGTTGCCCTGCAGACAGACAACAAAATAAATGTCTGGTATCCGGCCGGATATGCTCCGGGCCGTGGCGACTACAAGGGTTTTATCATTTATGATGGCCAGACAGATTTTGAATCCAAACGTCCATCGAAAACTGGACCAGGCGATGATGTCGTCCGCATCTCCGGCAGTCTTACCATGGATTTCATGGACATTACCATCGAAGAGCGGCGTTGGCGACAAGAAGAAACAGAGCCAGTGCCATGCATCCGCAAAGCGCGCCTGCGCGGCGCGGCGCGGCCTTTCTCGACCCTGACTGCACTCGACGGCAAATATGAGGCATACTATGATTTCTATGAACTGGTCTGCCCTCCAGGCCAACCACAAGAAAACGATCCTGTACCATGGACCGTACCACTGGACATCAAAGACCAAAACGGTTCCGCGCTTTTCGCCTTTGATTCCTACGATGAAAACCTGATGTTTGCGATGCCAACTGAAACGCTCGCGTCGGGCAACATCGACTGGGATGGGGCTATATACCTCATCGGACGAACCAGCGGTATCTTCTATGAATTTGAAGGGAATGTTGCCGGCAAATTTGTGGACGGATCCTATTATCTGCGGATCAAGTTCCATGAAATTGGCGATACTACCGGATGCGATTTTGTCCTTGATGCGAACGGTGCCAAACGTATGCCAGATCCTACCAGCATCTCGAATACTTACCGTCTGGCCTTCCTGGAATCAGACGCCTGTCGTCACGATGCTTTTGGGGACATAACGCTCACGAAAACCGAACAGGAAGGCGAGATCGTCTTCCACACCGATGGCCGTCTGACCCTGATGCATAGCAATGAACGCTTTAATCTAAAAGCGCAAACGGACGGTAGTTATACCGGATCCTGGTCGGCAGGCGGTGTGACTCTGAAATACAAGCTGACGGCCGCGCCGCCGAATCTGTCGTTCTCATTCATGTATGCGTGGCCGACCGACGAGGGTTACTGCGACATTGCCACCGAGGTGGCCGGCGTACCGCGCTACTTCCCGGGATTGGCGCTAACCACTCCGAAGAGGACTAGTGAAAATCTGCAAATGGCCAGATATTCATCCAACGCAACTGAAAAGTTAAACTTCAAATCGCTTGGACTGGCCGCCAAAATCAAAAACCGCGCGCGCTTACACCCGTTATCCGAAGCGCCGCAATTTGTTCGCGAAGCCATCTTGGCTCGCTAGCTCGTTCTTTTAAACCTGAACACATAATTTATATGACGGCTCCATCGCAAGGGCCGTTTTTTTTAAATAATCCCGCCACGCATGCGCGGGACGGGATACAAAATTTTTGCCGAATTAACTGAATTTAACAAAACCATTATCGCTGGCAAGAGCAAAGCCCTTGCGTAATTGAGAATAGATATACAACCAATCCGCGATCTCTTCTTTTACTGTTGTATCACCGTAAAAACTAAAACGCTTCTCTTTGATTATTTTACGAATTGACTTCTTGATAGGACCAGAAAATTCCTCAAAATCACCGGCGAGTTTTTTGCTCGTTACCGGCCCAATGGCGCCATCTGAGTCGGACATATTAACCAACTCAAAGAATGGTTTGCCTTTGTACTTTTCTGGGTTCTGCCAAACTTCTTGAGCAGACGCTTTTAGAGCAGCGTACGATAACAATTCACGCCAGTCATTATAATACGAATACATTACGGAAAAAATACTTTTACTTTTTCCCTTGCATTCATAACAACCTTCTTGGAGACCATCCAGACGTTCAATGAATGTTGGAACAGAGTTGATTCCGATATGATCACCTTCATCATCAACACATTTTGCATCTTTTTTATGGACAAAGAGCATCTTGCTGTATGCGCAAACAAAAAGTCCCATTGCACACCTCGCTTCCGATAAAATTATCTTAAAGCATAATTTACCATAAAACAAGCATAAAAAACCCGAAATTCTATGAACTTCGGGGTACTAAGTTTCTTTACTAGTTGACTTTAGTCATCAAGCGCGATGACTACATCGTCAAAAAGTTTTACAGAGTCCTTGTATATCTTACGGCGCCAATACTGGACTCCTAGCCCTAAAACAGAAAAAATATTTTCTTTGGGCTGCCACTCAATTGCAATTTCGCGACTTTTAAATACCAGACACAAATCCCAGCTATCAACTTCCGGGTTTGAGGACTTCTCAAGACTGATCTTTACATTGGGAAGTCTAATACGAAACTTTTCTTTTAAGCGCTCGATTTCGGTCATGGCTGATTTATCCTTGTTTTAGTTCAGTAATCACATTCCCCGAATGGTACCACCCTTGAAAATGACGCCGGTGCAGACATACACTTCCGCGGCCTTTCCAGCGGGATTTGTTGCCTTTGCAGTAAATCGCGCGGCGTCCTTCTCATCACATCCGCGGAAACCAACTGCAAACCAAGCGTGATCCACGATTTGGATATCGCTGTATCCCTGCGCTTCAAGCGCAGTGATAGCCGCGTCTTCGCTAGCGAAGACGCCTCTACAGGCTCCGAAAAAGAAAGCGACGGGGAATAAAATAACAATGAACCACAAGAAATAATCTCTGCCTTTTTGAACTTTCATCATTGCCTCCTGTTTGTGAGCCATCAATATATCCTTTTTAGCATCAAAAGTCAATATTAAAACAAAAAATCAGCATCTCTGCTGTTTCTTGTCTCTCCAAATGTGTCCTCGTTAGGAGTCGAACCTAAATTTCCGGCTTCGCAGGCCAGTGTCCTATCCATTGAACGACGAGGACTTATCTTAGTGCAACTTAAACATTCTGCCCAACCTATCGCTCAATGGTTCCTCTTCTTGGTCTAAATCTTCTACCAAAAATTCGTTTAGATATTCTCGAATCGGACGAGGATCATTATCCAAAAGTGGAATCTGCAAGCGATGTCTCAAAATACTGTTTGTTGTAAAGTAAATATTCTTTACTTCCGGCGGATTATATATTATCCAATAATTGGTAATTTCTTTGAATGGATAATATGTGTTTCCGACTACGATCCCGGTTTCGGTGACGGCAAATGAAACCCGCATTGGTTGTTGCATATCCTGCAAAAACAAGACGATTCCAAAAAGCACCACTACCAGGGCAAATAGATAATTACCAGATATTACGGAATAAAGCAAGAGCGCTACGCCAATTACAGCGGTAATTACGTACCAGCGCTTGTTTCTATCATGTTTTTCGTATTCATTTACTTCCCAATCAAAAACTACACCTCCGATATTTGCCTCTGCCTTATTTAAGTTAACCGGCATATACAAATTTAGATAATAAAGCTCTTTACTGGTAATTATAACACAAAAAATTGATAAAAACAACGAGGTTGCATTTCATAAAATTTTATGATAAAGTTAGTTAATTATTCTGAATAATTCTACTATGGATGAACAGTCAATAAATTTACTTAAACCCCAAAATTACCCTCTCTCCGACCCCCCAAAAAAGAAGACCAAACGGGTCATATTTTTGGCTTTGGCTCTGACTATTTTAGGCCTTTTAATTTTCCGAAATTACACCATGACCAAATGGCCAAATAATCCGGACGACTACGACTCAGTCACCCTCAAACCCAAAAGAATAGGGTTTTTGCAAACTGTAAAGAATTTTATCTTTAGCTCAGATAATGTAATCGCCGGAGATCAAGATGGCCGGATAAATATCTTGCTTCTAGGTATTGGGGGCTCTGGACATGATGGCCCGTACTTAAGCGACACTAATATTATTCTTAGTATAAAACCAAGCACCAATGAAGTGGCGATGATTTCTATTCCGCGCGATCTGGCTGTGAGAATAAATAACCATGGCGTCAGAAAAATAAATAACGCTGATGCTTTTGGTGAAGCTGAGCAGGCCAATGGTGGCGGAGAATATGCCCGAAAAGTTTTTGAAAAAACATTTGGCATCAGCATCCCCTACTATGCGCGTGTAGATTTTATGGCTTTCAAAGAATTGGTAGATGCCGTAGGCGGCATAGAGGTCAATGTCCAACGTTCTTTTGTAGACACTGCTTATCCGGGTCCCAATCATTCTTTCCAAACCATCTCCTTTCAGGCTGGTCCACAACAACTAAACGGCGAACGCGCTTTGATGTTTGCTCGTTCCCGCCACGGATCAAATGGTGAAGGTTCGGATTTTGCCCGTGCTAAACGCCAACAATTAGTACTCACCGCCTTTAAAAAAGAAGTGCTTTCGGCCGGCACTTTCCTTAACCCCGTAACTCTGCAAAAGATTTTTTCCTCCCTATCTCAGCATATTGTTACCAATCTAGATTTTGGACAGACCATGTATTTGATTAGTTTGGCCAAACAATTAAACAGCGACGAACTAAAAACATTGGTTATAGATGACTCGCCAAATGGATTTTTAAAATCAATCATCGGTGAAGATGGGGCTTATCTGCTTATCCCAAAAAGTGGAAATTTTTCCGAGATAACTTCAGCTATAAACAATATCTTTGAAGCAACCAGCACGATGGCCGCCTACACTCCCAATCAAAATCAGCCTATCACCATTGCCTCCGTTATCCCCTCTATCCCTTCGGTCAAAATAGAAATTCAAAACGGAACTTGGCAACCAGGTTTGGCTGCTTTCAAAAAACAGGAGCTGGAAAAAGAAGGATTACAAATTTTTTCCATCGGTAATAGCGCCAAAAGGCCTATCGCTACCACTACTATCTACCTAATCAACCCAAATGTCTCCAGCACAATCGTTACCTCTCTTAAGGGCAAATTCCACGCCCTAACCTCCAACACCTTGCCAGAATGGTTACAAAGAGCGTATAATGCCGCCAGCTCGTCCCGAGACATCCTCATTGTCCTTGGACAGGACATGGTAGAATAAACAAGTTATGGCAACACCTGCAAAAATTACCGATCAAAATCTACCCACCATAGCCTTGGTGGGCCGGGTTAATGTTGGTAAATCTACCTTGTTTAACAAAATTCTTGAACAAAACAAGGCTATCGTTTCTACTATTGCCGGTACTACCCGCACCAGAAACATCGGCATTGCCAGCTGGAGAGGAAAAGAGTTCACTCTGGTAGACACAGGCGGAATTACTTTCTCCGAAGAAGTTATATTAGAAAAAGAGATCGTCGAACAGACCGAAGCCGCGATTAAAGAATCAGATTTAATAATTTTTGTAGTAGATGTTCAAGCTGGACTATTACCCCAAGAACGCGAATTGGCTAAAAAATTAATTAAAGATAAAAGTAAAATTATATTTGTCGCCAATAAAGCTGATAATGAACGCCTGCGTTTGGATACACACGAGGGCGAATGGCGCAAACTTGGATTAGGAGTTCCATTCCCAATATCGGCAGCTAATGGCTCTAATGTCGGCAACTTGCTAGATGAAATTTTTAAAAGACTGGGCAAGACTTCCAAAAGACCAAAAACAACCAAAGAAAAAAAGGTTATTAAAGTAGCATTAATTGGTAAGCCTAATGTCGGCAAATCTTCTCTTTTCAATACTTTAATTGGTAAAGACCAAGTAATTGTTAGTGACATGCCCCACACCACCCGCGAACCACATGATACTTTGGTGGAAGTTGATGGTAAGTCATTAATATTTATTGACACTGCCGGTATCCGCAGAAAATCCAAAGTTTCCGGAGAACTGGAAAGAGCTGGTATTGGCAAAAGCATAGATATGATAAAAAAAGCCGATGTGGTACTTTTTGTTTTAGATGCTCACGAAACTATTACTACCCAAGATCAACAGCTGGCTGGATTTTTGCGCGAAAATACCAAGAGCACTATTTTTGTAATAAATAAATGGGATTTAGCTGAAGAAAATACGGAAGAATTTAAAAACGAAACCAAAGCAAAAATTTACGCCGACTTCCCTCACCTGGATTTTGCCCCAATTGTTTTTGTCAGTTCTAAAACACAATATAAAGTACATCAAATTTTCCCCTTAATTTTCCGCGCTTGGGAAGAACGCCACACTATTGTCCCTGAAGATGAACTAAAAGAATTCTTCAAAAAAGTTACCAAAGACCACCGACCATCGCGCGGCAAAGGTACCCGCCATCCGCAGGTTTTTGCTTTCCACCAAATTCACAATAACCCACCGATGTTTGAAATGATGATTAAATTCCAAACCTCTATTCACTTCTCCTACGTCCGCTACATCGAAAACAAACTGCGCGAAAGATTTGGTTTCTTTGCTTCACCGATTGTGATAAAATTAACTAAGCTACGAAGAAAGATTAACCTCTAATAACAAGGCCATGCAGCTCATCATCGGTCTAGGCAATCCGGAAAAAGAATACACCTCAACCCGCCACAACACGGGCTTTTTGGTTATAGACAAATTGCTTGCCGACTCCGGCGCAGAGACTAAATTTGATAAAAAAGCTAATGCCGAAGTGGCCAAAGCGACCATAGACAAAAAAAGGGTTTTACTAGTTAAACCACTCACCTACATGAACAACTCTGGAATTGCGGTGCGGGCATTGCTGGATTTTTATAAACTAAAACCGGAAAATTTAATTGTAATTCATGATGACAAGGATATTCCGCTAGGAGAAACGCGCGTCCAGACTGACCGCGGACCAGCCGGACATAACGGCGTAAAATCTATCATTGAACACTTAGGTACAAAAAACTTTGTGCGCATTCGTGTTGGCGTTGCTCCGGCAAGCCAAAACGAAATAAAGGACACCGTAAATTTTGTGATGGGTAAATTTACTGCTGAAGAAAAAAAGAAATTAAAAAAAGTTACTGAAAATATAGCCAAAGAACTGGAACAGATTATTTAATTATGGATTACCACGCCGCTTTGGCGCACTTCCCAAAAATAACTTACAACCGCTACCAAAAACTGGCGGCTTATTTTTCTGATTTAAAAAATGTTTGGGAAGCAAAAATTAATGATCTGATAAAAGCCGGATTGGAAGAAAAAGTTGCCAGTGAATTTCTGGCTTGGCGAGAAAAAAATTCGTTAGAGAAAATAATGGAAAGATTAAATAAAGAAAACATCACTACAATTTCTATAAACAATCCTGCTTATCCGAAGTTACTTAAAGAAATTAACGATCCACCTTTTACTTTATTTATCCGCGGCAAATTACCAAATACTAATTTGCCAACTCTGGGCGTAGTGGGCACTAGAAAATTTACTGCTTACGGAAAATCTACTTGCCAGGAAATAGTTGGGCCACTGGTTAATAAAGGAATTGTTATTGTCAGCGGTTTAGCCTTGGGCATAGATGGAATTGCTCATCAGATAGCAGTAGGCAATAACGGCATCACAATTGCTGTGTTGGGCGGCGGTGTAGATAAAAGAACAGTTGCTCCAGCATCTCATCGTGATTTGGCAGAAAAAATTATCGCCACTGGCGGAGCTGTAATTTCCGAATATCCGCCCGGATTTACACCGACGGTCTATTCTTTTCCGGCGCGCAACCGTATTATCGCTGGTTTAAGCTTAGGCACTCTGGTAATAGAGGCGGCTGAAAAATCCGGCGCCCTCATTACAGCTAGATGCGCTTTGGACTATAACCGGGACGTTTTTGCTGTACCGCACGCCCTAAATTCGCCTACCGGCATTGGGCCAAATAACCTGATAAAGATGGGTGCCAAGGTGGTAACCCAGGCTTCGGACATCATAGAATCGTTAAGCCTTACCACCCTAGGAGAAATGGTCTAAAAATCCCCAAATTGACATCTCTCTTTATTTATAGTATCCTTGATACTTGTTATATATAATGAGTAATCTCATGAAAACCTTAGTTATCGTAGAGTCCCCTACCAAAGCCAAAACAATCTCCAAATTTTTGGGCAAGAACTTTGTTGTAAAGTCTTCTTTTGGCCATGTACGCGATTTGCCTAAAAGCAAGCTGGGAGTTGATGTTGACAACGATTTTGAACCTCATTACATAGTTAGCCGGGACAAAACCAAGGTCGCCAAAGAACTAAAGGAAGCAGCCAAAAAAGCTGACGCTGTCCTATTCGCTACCGATGAGGACCGAGAAGGGGAAGCTATTTCCTGGCACCTAGCTAACATTTTAAACATTGAACCAAACGATGCCAAACGTATTGTTTTTCATGAAATTACCAAAACCGCTATAATGCACGCTTTGGATAATCCGCGTCCGCTTGACCTAAAAATGGTAGATGCCCAGCAAGCCCGCCGCATCCTCGACCGTTTGGTAGGTTATGAACTATCCCCTTTCTTATGGCGCAAAGTCGCCAGAGGCTTATCTGCCGGCCGCGTGCAGTCTGTGGCTGTGCGTTTGGTAGTAGAACGCGAAAGAGAAATTAAAGCCTTTAACCCAGAAGAATACTGGAGCGTTGAAGGAATTTTTGAAACAAAATCAAAACAGACTTTTCCTGCCAAGTTATATTCGATGAAGGGAAAAAAACTGGATAAATTGGATATTAAAGACAAAAAACAGACAGACAAAATATTAAATGATTTAAAAAATACTACTTACAAAGTAGAAAATATTGAAGAGAAAAAAACCAAGCGTTTGCCTTCTCCTCCATTTATCACTTCTACTCTGCAACAAGAGGCCAACAGCCAACTTGGATTCTCTGCCAAACAGACTATGCGTTTGGCGCAACAACTATACGAAGGTGTGGAGCTGGGCAGCGAAGGATCTGTTGGTTTAATCACTTACATGCGTACCGACGCCGTGAATCTTTCTGAAAAATTTTTAAACGAAGCCAAAGAATTGATTGGCAACGATTTTGGCAAAAAATACCAACTGTCCGCACCGAGAGTTTATAACAACAAAAGTAAAAATGCCCAAGAAGCACACGAAGCTGTGCGTCCTACTGAAGTAACACGAACACCGCAATCTATAGAGGCGCACTTGGACAGAAATCAATTTAGATTATACGACCTGATCTGGCGCCGAGCTGTGGCCACCCAAATGTCTCCGGCAGAATTAAATGCGACAGTAATAGATGTTGCTAGTGATAACGGCTACTCTTTTAGAGCGAACGGACAAATAATTGATTTTGACGGTTTCTTAAAACTCTTTCCAGACAAAGCTAAAGAAAATCTATTGCCACAGGTAGCTAAAGACGAAAACTTGAACTGCGCTGAACTAAAACCAGAACAGCATTTTACTGAACCGCCAGCCCGCTATTCAGACGCTACTTTGGTAAAAGCTTTGGAAAATTACGGCATTGGCCGTCCATCTACCTATGCTCCAACTATTGGCACTATTGAAGATCGCGGATATATAGAACGCGATGACAAAAAACGATTGGCGCCAAAAGATATTGCCTATGTTGTGAACGACTTATTGGTAGAACATTTCCCTCATGTGGTTGATTTTCAATTTACCGCTGACATGGAAAATGATTTGGATGAAATAGCTAGGGGAAAGAAAAAATGGCAGCCGATAATTACCAGTTTCTGGCACCCATTTAAAGAAAATCTTGATAAAAAAGAAAAAGAAATTGATAAAAAAGAATTAACTGAAGAAAAATCAGACGAAATTTGCGAAAAATGTAATTCAGCCATGATAGTTAAAACTGGCCGGTTTGGAAAATTCTTGGCTTGCACTAACTATCCAGAATGCAAACATACCAAATCATTAAACCCGGAAGAAGCCAAACAACAACAGGCAGTGGAAGCTGTTAACGAAAAATGTGATAAATGCCAGGAAGCTATGATGCTGCGCCACGGCAGATTTGGTCCATTCTTGGGTTGCTCTGCTTATCCAAAATGCAAAAATATCAAGGGCATAGATGTTAAACTAGGCCTTAAATGCCCAAAATGTAAAGAAGGCGATGTTGTTCAACGACGCAGTAAAAAGCGTGGCAAACCATTTTATGGCTGTAACAGATACCCAGAATGTGATTTCGCGATGTGGGAAAAACCAACCGGCGAATTCTGTCCTGACTGTAAAAACCCACTGGTATTTGCAGCCAAAGGAATTATAAAATGCAGTAATAAAGAATGTGTTTTTACCAAAGAACAGCCCGTTTCTACTCCTGAACCAGTAACTGAATAAGTTTCAATTAAAAAACTCCCCAATTAACGGGAAGTTTTTTAATTGTGTTCTCAAGAGGAATTGAACCTCTATTTCCAGCTTCGGAGGCTAGTGTTCTATCCGTTGAACTATGAGAACAGAAGACTTAAATCAACCGCCGAAGCCTTCTTAAAATACTGTATAATTTATATTTTCCAGTATTAACCACCAAATCAAATGTCCCTGGTAATTGATGTGGCTTGCCGCCAAATCCAAGTTTAAATCGAGTTACTCCAGCATACTGATGTTTTTGGTCATAGTTTCCATCTTTTACCGGAGCAACGCCAAAAAAATCATATAACTGATATCCGCTACTCTTCCCCATTTTTATACCTTCCCATTGCAATAAATATGGGGCCATCAAATCACGATGCGTATAGTCGGAAGCTCCGTATAGGTAGGTAAATGTATTGCCAAATTTAGCAAATACAACTGTGGCCACTGGCTTATTATTGAAATACACTGTAAGTTGAAAAGTTAAGGGTGAATTTAAAACTAACTCATAATGATTTTTACCATGCAATTTGAATTTGTCTCTCGATCCTGTCTGATTCATGAGCGACCAAAAGACTTCAAAATTTTTCTCCTCACTTATTTTTAAATCTTTTTTTTCGGCCAGGTGAATATTATATCTGGTTTTTTGATGCATTCCGGCAAGTAATTCTTCTTCTGATTTTTTTAAATCTAAAATTAAAGTAGCCGGAGGGTTAATATCTATACTGCGATGAATTGTAAATTTTGAATCCGCGATTACAGATCTCGGCTCCACTCTAAAAAAAATACAGTTTTTATTTTTTAAATAACCCAATAAATAATCGTATACTTCTGATTTTTCAACCACTGGCCCTTGCGGACAAAAAGCATATTGCCAGCCAAATATTAGTCCGCTATAAACAATTTGCGCTTGCGCCACAACTTTATCACCTTCCACCATTGCTAGTCTTTCCACTTGCTTTCCTTCGGCTAACAAAATATTTCCCCAGGCCCAAGATTGGGTGAAAGGGCTGAGTTGGCTATAATTTTTTAGCCAATTATCCCACTGCTCTTGATTGGTAACGCTCTCTATTTTCATGTGCATATCTTACCTAACTTTACAGCAAAAATCAACCATAAATTATAGACAAAATATTGAACAATATGATAGGATATTTTTATGAAATCTCAAACCGTTCTTTACTAGGAGAAAAAACCATGAAGAAACCATCGCTCCGCGAGCAAATGCTGGATAAAAAACAAAAGATTCAAGAACGCGAAGACAATTTTCGAAAGAAGTTCGAGGAAGCACCGAAATGCGTACAGGATGAATATCTTCGTTGCAATACACTGATCAAAAAATTCTTTGATAAACGCACGCTGAAGCAGCGACTCCAGCCATTTGAGGAAGTGCTCTATGCTCCGCAAAGCGGTTCTCTGACCGAAAACCAAATCGTGCAACTGCATGATCTTCTGCGCCTTCAAGGCTGGGAGGTGGTGCTCAGCGCAGCTCTTAAATGGCACGGAGGAGGTCCGCGGCCTATCGGACTCCTATTCCGTAATAATCCCGAAGACTGATTACAACAAACCCCCACCACTTTCATATGAAGGTGGTGGGGGTTAAAATTTTAATTCATTATTTACTTCTTCGGCGCAAATTTTTTATTACTCTCTATAAATTCTTCCTCTTCTTTTCTAGCCGAATCTATTATCGCTTGTCTGGCTTCTGGCGAAAGACCGCCCACTTTGCTATCCTCGGCTCTTAGCATTACGCTATATAATCTTTTTAATTCTCTAACTGCCTTGCCAAATGCAAAAAATGGAGGTTTGGTTTTGGCAATCTGGTCATCCGATTTATTTTTGGTAAATCTAGGATCGTACTTTTTGTAAGCTTCTACATAATCAGTTCGCGCTTCGTCGGACCTTGATTCTTTGGCCTGCTGACGATCAGCTTCGGCTTCTGCTCTAACTCTCTCTGCTTGTATTTTTTTGGTACGTTCATCAAAACGCTCCATAGTGGCTCTGGTTTTTTCTAACGCACGCTTTGTTTTCTCGTCTTTAGCGGCCGCAGCAGCCCTGTCTAGGACTTCTATATTTTTTCCTACCTCAACCGGAGCTGATTCTATCTTGCCAGCTTCGTGTTCATTATTTATTTCGCCAGAAACAACCTGGCTTTCTTCGGATGTAATTAGTTTATTTTTTTGTTTTTTTGGCACCCCTTCAGAAACTTCATATGACTCATAACCATCATCCTTTGGCTCTTCAGTTTCTTCAAAAACTACAGGCTCAGCTTCCAGAATTGTCGCTCTTTCTTTTCTCCTTATTACATTTTTATTGGTTACTTTCTTTTCTTTCTTTCCTTTTCCTTTTTCTTCCAATTTATAAAACTTTTTCTCCTGATTTTTGGCCAAAAAAATGTCTTCTGCAGAAACAGTTTTGTTTGTACCGTCCTTCTTCATAACCAAAAATTTTTGATCTGCTTCATTTTTATTCATAATTACCCAGTCGCTATCAATTTTGCCGCTCGATCTTTTAACGGATACCAACTGATGCTCTTCCAAATCTTCAAATTTGGCCGGCACCAATTCATCCGTTTCACTGGAAATCTCAAAAGACTCATAGTCTGGCGCCTTTTCTTTTAACTTCCTTTCTTCTTCTCTTTTCTTCAGCTTTCCTCTCAGCTCTGTCATTATTTCTTTATATTTATAATCAGAGATGCGCTTCTCAAAATCAGCTTCCATTTCTTTGGATTTTCTTTTATTGCTCTTTTTCTCTTCTTCTTTAGCCTTTTCCGCTTCTATCGCTTTGCCGGCCTCAGCCAAAGCTGAAGCTATTTCTTCGCCAGATTTAGGAGAATTTGATTTTTTACGGCGAGATGAAGGCGGTTTCATCGCTTCTTGTGGGACAAATTGAGATGTTTCTGACATATATTCAAGCTAATAAATATTTAGGCAAGACTATTATACCACTTTTTCCAAAGACGAGTAAAGGTCTTGCCAAAATCATTATTTTAATGTAGAATATCACTTGTTATTAATTACTATAATTATACAAATATATGGGTTTACCCGGTCATAGACGAACCTCCTCACACAAACGACGCCGCGCTGCGCATTTTGCTTTGACAGAGGCAACATTTAACGCTTGCCCAAAATGCAAAAAGCCGCTTAGACCACACCGCGCCTGCGCTTTTTGTGGTTACTACAAAGGCAAAACCGTGCTAAATGTAGAAAAAAGAGCTTCCCGCACTGGCAGAAAAGTCAAGGCCAAATAATTCCTACATTTTCCGTCTCTAAATCCGCACCTTTATGTCTAATCGCCATTTGGCAAGAAGTATTGCTATGCAAGCTTTATTTGAATGGGATTTCCGGGATCAACCCACGGACATCTTGCCTCTTATAATTGACCGAGACCTAAAGGAATTTGGCCCTGGTTTGGACGAAACAGAGTTTGCTAAAAAAATTATCGAGGACGTCCAGCAAAATATAAAGGACATAGACAAGCTGATTACCCAGTACGCTCCGCAATGGCCAATTGAACAAATTACAATTATCGACCGTAATATTTTGCGAATTGGCATTTACGAACTAAAATTCAATAACGAAGTACCGCCCAAAGTGGCTATCAATGAAGCTATTGAGTTAGCTAAAAACTTTGGCGGGCCTGCCTCAGGCAGATTTATAAACGGAGTTTTGGGCGCGATATATAAAGATATGTTAAGCGCCGAACAAAAATAATAGTATGTCAAAAAGTATTTTAAGCTTGCCGGAAGTAAAAGAAAAAAACTTTCCGGACTTGCAAGAAAAACTGGGAATAAAATTTAAAGAACCAAAAAATCTGGTTCAGGCTTTTGTGCACCGTTCTTATTTAAATGAGCACCATGATTTTGTTATCGGACACAACGAACGTTTGGAATTTTTGGGTGACGCGGTGCTGGAATTAATTGTTACCGAATTTCTTTTCAAAGAATACGGCAACCCCGAAGGCGAGCTGACCAATTGGCGCGCAGCTTTGGTAAACGCAAAAATTTTGGCCAGTATTGCCTATGAAATCGGCATGGAAGAATATCTTTTCCTTAGCCACGGCGAGGCCAAAGACGCAGGCACCAAAGCCAGAGATTATATCATGGCCAATGCCATCGAAGCGCTAATCGGCGCGATATATATCGACCGAGGTTATGAAGTAACCCAACAATTCATCGCCCGCTGGGTTTTGACAAAACTACCATATATTTTAGAAAATGGATTATATTTGGATGCCAAAAGCCGCTTCCAAGAATCAGCCCAAGAAATATTAGGCATTACTCCAACGTACAAAGTTTTGCAAGAAGAAGGACCAGACCACATAAAATCATTCAAAATCGGCGTTTACTTAGATAAGGAAATGATAGCTACCGGTGAAGGCACTAGCAAACAAGAAGCTCAAACCGAAGCAGCTGAAGCAGCGGTAAAAATAAAAGGCTGGAAAGGACCGAAGATTAATATTATAAAAAGAAAAGCAGAAGATCCGTTGTAATAGATTTGGGTCGGTAGCTCAGCTGGTAGAGCAGATCCCTCTTAAGGATAAGGTCCTGGGTTCGATCCCCAGCCGACCCACCAAATTAAATTCTAAAAAAAATGCCCTCGCTCAACGAAAGTTGGACGAGGGTGTTTTGATTTAAAGAATTTATCTGTCGCGAAGACAAAAATGCCAATCACGTTTTGCGGCCGCTGGATCCGCATCGCGAATCCAGATATCCAAAGTCTCGGGACACATGACAACCGTGGCAAGCGTTACACTGGTCGGATTCTGTTCCGGAGTACGGTGGATCAAACCATCATTCTGCGAAAACAGATCTAGCGCCTCCTGTGGCGTCCGTGGCAACTTGTCCTGCTTGAAACTTTTAAGCTTTTCATAACGAGGCACGGTATGTTTGGAAAGCTTTGGCGCGGGATCTTCTTTCCTTAGCCCTTTCAAAAACGGTCCTTCCGGAACATGGTTAGTGTGACAGAAAGACGGACCAGTAATCGGACAAAAAAACATTGGCACGTAAGATGTCTCTGGATTTGAAACCGTCAACGAAACAACTTCACGCGTATGTCCGTGCGCGATTACATAATGTGTAGTTACAGCAATGGGATCCATTGCCAACCATTCCTCCACCTCGTCTAGATCGCGGGCGAGAGAGGCGCGGAAATGCTGGACTTGTTTGGGCAGACCAGGCTGGGCTTCTAGCCACAAACCATTGTTAGTAATAGCAATCTCGCATGCATTTAAAGATCCGGCCAAACTTGGCAACATGCCGGGATAAGTTAGACAGACGAGCCGAGGGAAGTCATTGAATGTAACATCGAGCAACACCATCTTGCCGAAATTCTGCGGCTCATAGTCCTCGTTATGAGCGATCAGGTGATTGCCATTTGACAGACGAACAACCAGTGTTGAACACTTATCGTTCGAAGGAGGCAAAAACTCGGACGACACCTCTTCCGTAAAAGAGGTCAATGCAATTTTCTCCATGGAAACTCCGGCGCCTTCGGCCAGCCCCTGAAGAAAATCAACACTCCGCGCCCAAAGACGTTCGGCTCCGGCCATGTGGCGTTGGGCAACCTCATGCATACGCGCAACGGTGCCTACACTTGTATGTTCGAGCAGATAGGCCACCGTACGCTCATATAGTTCGGGAATATCCTCTTTGCAAGCTTCACCAACCTGCAAACCGACATCATAGAACGAACCGCTAGCTTTGACATGGCGCATATTTTCTCCTTAGTAAATTGTATATGTACCGCTTCAATAGGAACATAAAACTAACTCCATTGTCAAGTATCTAATTAAATGATATATTTTAGCCTAGTCCCGCCCCTATAGTTTAATGGATAGAATATCAGGCTTCGAACCTGAAGATGGGAGTTCGATTCTCTCTGGGGGCACAATGCTAAACATCTTACAAAATATGGAAAAACAATTTTCCTGGCACACCAAAAAAATCTCCGAGGTTCTTGAGGTACTTCACTCGCGTGAACATGGTCTAACTAAAGAAGAAGCAGCCAAACGTCTGCGAGACTACGGTCTAAATAAATTTCCCGAAGGCAAAGTAGACAGCCTTCTTATTATTTTCCTGCGCCAATTCAAAAGTCCCCTCATATATATTCTCCTGGCCGCTGCAGCCATAGTGCTGGCCATGGGCGACGTTGTTGATGCGGTGGTAATTATGGCCGTCCTGGTTTTTAATGCCGTCGTGGGCACAATCCAAGAAGGAAAGGCACAAAATACTCTGCTCGCATTAAAACAATTCGCTGAAACTTCTGCAACCGTACTCCGAGACGGTAAAGAATTTTTAATCCGAGATACCGAAGTGGTACCTGGGGATATAATAATTTTACAGGAAGGAGAAAAAATTCCAGCTGATGCCAGAATTATCTTTGCCAATACTTTAAAAATTGATGAAGCGAGCTTGACTGGAGAATCGGAACCGGTAACCAAAACTGAAGCCGTACTGCCAATCGACCCCTTACCGACTGTTGACCAAAAAAATATGGTCTTCAAAGGCACGCATATCCTAAGCGGAAATGGCACAGCTGTTGTGGTCGCTACCGGACTGACTACAGAAATCGGTAAAATTGCCAAAAAAATCGCGGCTGTCGATACCGAAATACCGCTAAAAGCCGACATCCGCTACCTTTCTCGTCTCATTATTATCGCAGTCTTTCTTATCAGTATTTTTCTGATAATTATCGGCGTGCTTTATGGTAAATCTTTAACCGAAATGTTCGCAACCGCTGTAGCCCTAGCCATATCCATTATTCCCGAAGGATTGCCCATAGTAGTAACACTTGTTTTGGCCACCGGAGTATGGAGAATGTCAAAACGTAATGCTTTAGTAAAACAACTACAGGCGGTCGAAGCTCTGGGACAAACAAAAATAATTGCCGTGGACAAAACCGGAACTCTCACCAAAAATGAAATGGTGGTTCAACAAATATATATAGATGGAAAAATTTTCGAAATCACCGGCAATGGCTATGAACCAAAAGGCGAAATGGTTCTGGCCGGAAAAACTATCGATCCCGTCAATCACCCTGAACTTATTTTTAGCGGAAAACTTGCTGCCTTTTGCGCCAACGCCAGACTCTCTTTTTTAAAGGAAACTAATACTTGGAAAATCGCCGGTGATCCTACCGAAGCAGCACTGATCGTACTTTCGGAAAAAATTGGTTTTAGTCATGACAATCTGGAACAAGAAATGCCGAAAATATTTGAATTGCCATTTAATTATCAAAAAAAATATCATGCCACAATCAGAAAAGTGGATAACAAAAATTTCTTGACCATTGTCGGAGCGCCAGAAAAAGTACTTGAACTTTGTAAAAATGTTTGGCGCAAAGATGGGAATGAAATTTTAGATGAACATAAAAAAAGTGAACTTGAATCGGCTTTTCATAAATTGGCCCAAGACGGCCTGCGAGTGGTGGCCTGCGCGATAAATTCTGATGCTGATCAAAGTGTGGCTGATCCAGATAACATGCCAACTCTTTCTTTTGTTGGATTTTTTGGCATGAAAGATGCGTTACGCTCTGAAGTCAAATCAGCAGTGCAAAGAGTAAAATCAGCCAATATCCGCGTAGTTATGATTACTGGAGACCACCGCATCACTGCCCAGGCTATAGCCAAAGAAGCCGGTATCTACCAAGAAGGTGATCTGGTCCTGACTGGTGAAGAAATTGATGCGATGTCTGATACGGAACTTGCAGAAAAATTAACCCGTGTTTCTGTGTTCGCCCGAGTTACACCAGATCATAAACTACGAATTATTTTAGCCTATCGCAAACGAGGCGAAATCGTGGCCATGACCGGAGACGGTGTCAATGACGCGCCATCTCTTGTAGCTGCGGATCTTGGGGTGGCCATGGGGAAAATTGGCACAGAAGTAGCAAAATCAGCTTCAGACATAGTTCTAATGGACGATAATTTTGGCAGCATTGTATCAGCAGTAGAAGAAGGCAGAAGTATTTATAAAACAATAAAAAAAGTAATTCTTTATCTTTTTTCCACAAACTTGGGAGAAACATTAACTATCACCGGAGCCCTGCTCTTAGGATTCCCTCTCCCCCTTTTGCCGGCGCATATTATCTGGCTCAATTTTGTCACGGATGGATTTTTAGATGTGTCTCTGGCTATGGAACCAAAAGAAGAAAACTTATTGCGCGGCCATTTTGAACGGCCAAAAAAATATTTAATCGATAAACTTATGGCGCAAAGAATGATCCTAATGGCCATACCTATGGCCATAGGTGCGCTCTACCTGTTTAAAGGAAATTTTCAACATGATATGGCTAAAGCTTGGACAATATCACTAACAACGCTCGCCGTTTTCCAATGGTTCAACGCTTGGAATTGCCGACATGAGAGCAAATCGATTTTCCAGATGAATCCATTTTCAAATAAATGGCTGATTGTGGCCACCATAACAATTATTTTCCTGCAATTGTTTGCAATCTATAATCCGTTTATGCAGAAATTTTTACATACCGCTCCGCTTCAACTTTCTGATTGGCTAACTATAATCCCAATCGCCGCTTCTGTAATCGTGGTTGAAGAAATACGCAAATTTTTCTACCGCAGAAAATTGATTTAAATTTTATTGACAGTCCTTCTAATTGTTGCCAAACTACTTGCTAGACGCTCATTTACAAAACAGTCCTCAAGGAAGTAACCATGACAGATAAAAAGATGACGTACAATGATCTGTTGCAAGGATACGTAGATAAAAACTACGAACTTGAATGTTACGGTTCGGTAAAAGAACCTATTAGAGGAAAAGATAAAGATTACCGCCTCTATAAAATCGTCGTCAACCCGGAATGTGAAAAAACTCTGTTTATCACTAACGGTTTCCATGGCGAAGAATTTAACGGCCCGATTTCTCTTCTACATATTTTCGATGAAACGACAGATTTTGCTAAAAAAAACCGGATACGACTTATCGTCTATCCTTGTATCAATCCTGCGGGGTTTGATCTGCGCCAACGTTACAATCCCAGCGATGAATTGGAGTATGGAAATAACGATTTTCTGCGTTATGAAATCAAAAAGAATGAATGGGTAGGCACTCTAAAAAATAACGAACCTTTTCTGCGATACAAAATTGTAGACTCGGCGGCAAAGGAAGTCCGTCTCTTGAAACACGATGTGTTGCAATATCAGAATCCTGCACCCCAAGCTGTACTGGATATTCACCAAGATTGTTTAAAAAAAGAACAGGGGGATTTCTATGCCTACATCCTTGATAAACGAGAAGTTTATCTAAAAATCATGAAAAAGCTGGCAAAAATCGCGCCGGTTTCCAAAAATATTCAGGCCGAAAATATTGAGGGCAAACGAAAAGTTCATTACCAAATAGATAAGGATGGATTTATTTTTCTCCGCGACGGATCCATAACTGACATGTTCCATAGGCTTGGGTCTGAATTCGCTGTTTGCGCCGAAACCAATACTGACTTGCCTTTGAAAAAAGTCTGCCAAATCAACCTAATTTGGATCAAGGAACTGATAAATCTCATCTCTAAGTAGCCCCGACTCTTAATAAAGAGCGGGGTTTGTTGTAAAGGCCTTAACTTGACAATTTCCCCTATATAATGCTATACTTTGGTTACTTAATTTAACCCTTTATGCAGACAAAAATTCATCCAGAATATAACAATGACACAGCCGTCACTTGCGCTTGCGGTAATGCTTTTACTACCGGCAGCACTATGAAGGCTATTCGCGTGGAACTTTGCAACAAGTGCCATCCTTTTTATACCGGCAAACAAAAATTTGTAGACACTGCTCGCCGCGTAGAAAAATTCCAAGAACGCGCCGACAAGAAAACTTCCGTTGCCGCTGCCCGCAAAGGCAAGAAAGTAAAGAAAGCCGCTGTAGCTATAAAGAAATCAGCCAAAAAAGCCGCCTCCAAGAAAGCTTAGCTTTATCAAACTTAAAAAACAGACTACAATATATTTGTGTTGAGTCTGTTTTTTATTAAGTACCCCTACAGCTAAAAATCATACCTTATGAACAATAAATATAAAGAAATACAATCTAAATTTGCCAAACTGGAAACCGATTTACAAAATCCGGCCGTGCTTGGTGATTCCAAAAAAATAAAGGAAATTTCTCAAGAATACAATGACCTAAAGCAGACTATGGAAAAAATAAAGGAGCTGGCTGCGATAGAAAACAGTATTTCTGAAACTCAACTAATCATTAATCAAGAAGATCCTCAAATGAAAGAAATGGCGGCTGCTGAACTGCCTGATTTGGAAACCAAAAAAATAAATCTGGAAAAAGAATTGGATGAAATGACTCGTCCGCAGGACCCTTTTGATAAAAAAGATGTGATTGTCGAAATCCGCGCTGGCGTGGGAGGAGATGAATCCGCTCTGTTTGCGGCTGAACTTTATCGTATGTATGCTCGTTATGCCGAAAGTAGAAAATGGAAGGTACAGACACTTGATTCCAACCGCAACGGTATTGGTGGCTTTAAAGAAATTATATTTTCTATCAAAGGCAGAAATGCTTATAAAGATTTGAAATATGAAATGGGTGTGCATCGCGTACAAAGAGTCCCTGATACTGAAAAAGCTGGCCGTATCCACACTTCCACTATTACTGTAGCCGTGCTTCCGGAAATTGAAGAAGCGGAAATTAAAATTGAACAAAAAGATTTACGTATTGATACCTTTTGTTCTGGCGGCGCAGGCGGACAAAGCGTAAACACCACTTATTCGGCAGTAAGAATAGTCCATATTCCAACTGGTATCATGGTGCAGTGCCAGGACGAACGCTCACAGACTGCCAACAAAGAAAAAGCTATGGCCGTACTACGTTCGCGTATCTATGCAGCTGATAGAGAAGCAAAAATGAAGACACTTACTGAAAAACGACGCGCCCAAATTGGCAGCGGCGACCGCAGTGAAAAAATCCGTACTTATAACTTCCCTCAAGACCGTATTACTGACCATCGTATTCACCAAAGCTGGAATAACATTCCCAAAATATTAGAAGGTCATTTAGAACCGATTATTGAGGCTGTTCGCGCGGCTGATTATGCCGGGTTGGATTATAGCGGTACGGATGAAGATGAAGAATAATATGGATTTGATCGATTTTGATTTGTTAAAGGCACATGCTATAAAAAAGCCAAAAGAATTTTTGTACTCCCATCCGGAATATCGTTTGTCAATTTGGGAATGGCTAAAATTAAAATATTTTATCTTCTTACGTAATCACGGCTACTCGGTGGCCGCTATTACCAAGCATAAAGAATTTTATGGCTTGGATTTTTTTGTAAACAAACATGTGCTTATCCCCCGCCCAGACACGGAATTAATGGTAACAGAAGTAATTGAGGAAATTAAAAAGACAAATGAAAAAATAACACTGGTTGATGTGGGTACGGGCAGTAGCTGTATACCAATTTCTGTATTAAAAAATTTACCAGAACCAGTACCAACATACGCCATAGATATTTCCAGCCAAGCTTTAAAGGTGGCCAAAAAAAACGCGGAAAATTATGGTATAAAAATACAATTTTTGCGTGGTAATTTGCTTGAACCGATTTTACAAAAAATTTCCGGTAAAATTATTTCCACCGCCAATCTCCCTTACCTTACCGAACAACAATTTAAAAATGAACCATCTATTGCCCGAGAACCAAAAAATGCGCTGGTAGCAAAGAATAACGGTCTAGCTTTATACGAAGAACTATTACAACAAATTAAAACTTCTGGCTTAGACGCTACAATATTTTTAGAAATAGATCCATCGCAAACAGAGGCAATAAATAAATTGATTACAAAATATCTTCCGGAGTCAAAAATAGAAATAAAAAAAGACCTTGGCGGTCTAAATCGTCTGGTAAAAATATCTTAATTTGTTACCTGTACTTTTACCTCTTTCGGCACTACTTCTACCCAAGTGTTGCCTGGCACCAACATTACTTCTTTTCCATTTTTATCATAAAATCGAGTGCGGCTAGTAAGAGAAGTCTTTTTCCAAGTTCCATAAGAAACATTACCTTTCTTTAAAATTATTGCCGTACCTTTACCCACGGTAGTAATTACCTTTCGCCCTTTGTCGTCGCTGACCACATCTTGCACATTAGTAATTTGCACTAAAATATTTCGCGCCCGTACTTCGGAGCCGTCTTTGTCTGTTTCTTTTTTGTCATTTACGGAACGTACATAATTCAATTTTTTGGCGTCATACGTCCAAACTACTTCATAATCAGTGCTAAAAGGAATTTTTACTCCACCTCTAGTACCAATAGTTTTTCCAATAATTCGTGTATACTTCCAAGCTTTATCGGCAGTAAACAAAGTGCTTGTATTTCCATACTGACTAACAACCTTCTGCCAGTTGTCGGTATTGGTATAAAGATTGTGCGGGGCTTGTCTCCTCTGGCTTCTCCAGTAATACTGCCCCCAATAAAACTCATTGGCATCAAAAATTTTTCTGGAGTTGATTAAACCTAGAGCTTCAGGTGAGCCGCCGGAATGCATATACAAACCGTTACCATATTCCTGTAGCCAATCCAAAAAGTAGCCGCGAGCACTACGTACCGGACCAGCTTCAATTACAGCCTGTTTATTGTCGAATATAGCCAAATAACGCGTAAGGCCACCTTCGACTGGTGCTTCATAGACTATTTTGGCTTGAGAAAGACCAGATTGGGGACGGGAATCTGGATGATTATCTATCATCACGCCCACTACCTGGACTGCGGAATCGGCTTTTGAGCTTACAACTTTCCCATCTAGCCCGTTTATATATTTGGCCGCGGCAATCTCTAGCTTGTCATTATTGTTGAAAGCGCGCAGCAATTCCTGTGAGGGATAAAAATAAAAGAAGAGATACACAATTCCTGCTAAGGAAACTAGTGCTAAGATAATGATTGGTGGCCAGTGCTTAGGTAACTTGTGTTTCATATAACTGTATTATACCAAAGTAGACTAAAACTAAAAACACTCCAATTTCTGGAGTGTTTTCTTGTTTATTATTCTTTTTCTTCCTTTTTCTCTTCTTTGCCAGCTCCAGCTTCTGGCTTAGGAGCACCTTCGGCACCTTCTTCACCCTCTTCTTCTTTCTTCTTGCCGGCAACTTCAATTTTGGTCAAATCAGCTGGTTTAGCAGATTCTTCCATAGCCTTAATTTCTTCTTCAGTCAAAGCGGCAGTAGCTTTAGCAATCAAATCTTCCGCATGAGGATTGGTAATAGTGATTCCAGCCGGAACAATTAAATTTTTAATTTTTACAACATCATCAAAAGTTTTCAAAACAGTCAAATCAACATCAATATGGGAAACCAAATCTTTTGGCAAACATTTTACTTCCACAGATTCAAGGTTACGCATTAAAGTACCGCCTTGTTCCTTGATTACTGGCGCTTCACCAACAAAACGCAGCTCAACAGTAGCGGTCATTTCTTTATTCATATCGATACGGCGCAAATCCACATGGATCATGCGGTCAGAAACAGGATCATACTGCACGTCCTGCACCAAAACTTTTCCTTCAGCCTTGTCTCCCAAAAGCAAATCAATCAAACTTGCTTCACCAGCTTCGGCAAATAATTTTGCAAATTCATCATAATTCAAAGTAACAGAAGCGGCTGTTGCGCCCATACCATAAACTACGGCCGGAAGTACGGTCTTGGTTCTTACTTTTTCTCCTTTAACGGTTCTGGTGTTAGCTGATAATTTGAATGCCATATTAAAGTAATTTTAGAAAATCTGGGCGATTAAATATTTTATACCCCTCGATTGTTTCATCAATAGTTAAGGGCGACATTTTGTATAATTTTTGGACATCTTTCAAATTTAGATCGGTAACCATTCCTACCGTGCTCATGCCTTTTGGCATCACCATAACCATGGCCATAAAGTGACTGCGGCAATGATGGCAAGTAAAATGGACAAATCTGGCATCGTTTTCTTTTATAAACAACTTACCGGCCTGAGATTTGTAATCACGGCCGCAAACCGGGCAATGGCTGATTAACTTTAGGTTTTTCCGCCAAGAATCGGCTTTTTTCTTGTTTGCCAGCATATGATTGTATGGACCAATATTAAACGATTTTAAGGATTTTGTCAAGGGATAAAATAGCTGCCTCCCACCCATTGTTAAAAACGGAGCGGGAGGCTAATTACCTACTGATCAGCTAAAATTGTGGCTGGTTCCTCTTTACGCTTGCGCGAAGCCATTTTCGCTTTATTCATGCTGATACGCATAAATCGATAGATATAAACTACAACCCAAAACGGCCAAAGCACTCCGAAAATCAACTTATCATCCAAAGCTTCGCAGTACTCTGCCTTTTGAACGCAGTAGCCTGTGAGCGCGTAAGCATAAACCGATACGAGAATGAGGGCGATGAGCATTATTTTTTCTCTACTTCCTTAACGGTATCTGCAATAAACAGATCACCATACTGCTTTCCCCTTAACTCACAACGTTTGCCGACTAAGGCTTTTAAAGTAGGCTGCTCAATAACATGCTCCCCTTTAAGCCTTACTTGTTGATTTTCGCCGTTATCTAATACAACGATATACCACTCTCTTGTTTTGCTTAGGGAATCAGCGTTAACTTTTTTGTGCTCAATAGTCCCGATAAGTTTCGGCATTTTTCTCCTCCTGGTCACGAGTCTATACCAAAATGACAGATTAGTCAATGGTTTTAATACCTCTTGACCATCATACTCTCCAAAATTCCGACCAATAATAAATTTATAACTAAAGAAGATCCGCCATAACTAACAAAAGGCAGGGTCACACCAGTAACCGGCAAAAGACCTAAATTTGCCCCCGCATTGGTAAACAATTGCGCGAAAAATAAAATCAAAATACCGGTGGCGGTAGCGGCCACAAAATCATCATCGGATTTTTTAATTATTAGAATCAAACGCCAGAATATTATGCCAAACAAAACTAAGATGGCTGATACTCCGGCCAACCCCAGCTCTTCGCCAATAACCGAAAAAATAAAGTCTGTCTGCGCTTCAGGCAAAAATCGCAACTGACTTTGCGAACCAAAACCCAAACCGCGGCCAAATAACTTACCGGCGCCAACCGCAATAATCGACTGCGTCACGTTGTAACCGCTGCCCAACGGATCCCGGCCAGGATTAACAAAATTGGCCAAACGATCTTTTTGGTAATCTTTTAAGAAAAAAAACCAGCTAGTAACTGCCAGCAGCGCTACACCAGTGACAAGCAAAATTACATAGAGACGGCGCGCGCCCACAGACCAGACCATGCCGAACCAAATAATGCCTAAAAGTATTGCCGAACCCAAATCCGGCTGTAACATGGTAAGAATTAAAAGTAAAAAAGCTACAATGGCCGTACCAAAGAAAAACAAGGGCCGATCAAATCTACGGCCAAAACGAGAAATAATATAGGCGATCATTAGAATTAGTCCGATCTTGGCCATTTCCACTGGCTGAAAAGAAAATCCGCCGAACGAAAACCAACCTCTGGTGCCGCGAACGGTTTGTCCAAAAATTAAAACGGAAACCATCAACAACAAAGAAAATAGATACCACCACTTGGCCAAATAACGCCAAAGAGTGTGCTGACTCATACCAGCGACAAACAAAATCACCAAACCGATAGAAAGCGCCAGTAATTGTTTTTTGAAATAAAATAAATTCACGCCGCGTGACAAGTCAACGCTATAAATCGCGGCCATGCCCATCAAAATAAGTAAAAAAACAGCCGTAAAAAGCGGCCAATCAAAGCTACGTGGTGATAACTTTTGGAGATTTAACATAAGAAGTTCCTAGTTTGAACCAGAGGGAGGCGGTGTTAAGAAGACTCTTTCATCATAAACATTTATGATGGGGTAAAGCGCGATTTCACTTATACTTAAACCTGAGACAAAACTACGAAGATCTACATCTTTTGTTTCTAAAGAATTTATTGAATCCAAATGCAGAGGAAGAATACCAACCATCTCGCCATTTTGCAACAGCGCCACATAGAAATCCACACCTATGTAGCTATACGGGCTGGCATTGGTAAGTTTAAATTGCACAGCATCGGTGTTGGAACCTTCTTGAGCCAAAGATTTTAAAAAGACAAAATCGCTAACTTTAAAATTTAACCGGTAGGCCTGATAGCCAAGACTGTTTGGAACGGTGTGAGCCGAAATACGCTGATACTGAATATTTTCCAAAACAATCACCGGCGCGCTTCCCGCTCCATCTTTTATTCCTAAATAAGCCACCGGCCTGCTTTCTCCCGGCAATAAAAAAGTTTTTTGCGTTGGTGTTTTTTCACTACCAACAATAAAATAATAACTGAATTTTGCTAAAAATCTGCTGTTTGGATTTACCAGCTCTGCCACAGCATCATATTTATTTTCTCGGCTGGAAAAAATTTGAGTATTTATAGCTTGAATCGGCTGGGCGCTAAAATGCGGGTGAATACCGGTGTAATCTACCGAAGCAGACAGGCTGTTTTGTACCCGCCGAGCATCTTCTAACCCCAATAAGTAACTCCCCCACTTCCATAAACCAAAAAGAATAAAAATGCCATCCAAACTAATTAGAGCGATGACTAGTATTTTATAAAGTAAGGCCTTATGCCGGACGTACCAAAAACCCCATTTTAATTCCTGAGAAGTGAATTCTTGGGTAGGGTCTTCGTATTTGGTGAGATTAATCTTTTTGGCAACATCATTTTTTGTAACCGAAGAACTCTTGTCGCCATCATGATTATTTGGGTTATATATATTGAGCATACTATATATAGTATACACTAAAAATTGTTTTTAAAAAAATTGTCTCTGCCACATTAGGTGACAGAGACGGACCGGACAACGATACTGGTTTAATCCTTTTTTTTGAAGCGCACAACTTTTGCGTTGGGCCTATCTCTCTTCAATCGGTAGCGGCGGACAGCCGCTGACAGTAACAAACCAAAGATAATACCAAGCACAACCAAAACGCTGGCCGGAAGGAAAATTCCAATAGTGAAACAAGCTACCACAAGTCCGATGAGAACCGCCACGACAACAGTTATAATTGCAATAACCCCCATTAAAAGAACTCCTTGTTGAGATTTTAGCTAGTTATATATACCACATTATAAACGAAGGGTCAAAATTAGCATGCCATTTCATCTGTTAAAACTGTCTTTAAAATAACGCCGACTGCGGGCGCGATTGGCAAACCTATGCGCTTCATCCCGCACGGCTTGCAAAGTTCTTTTTATAGTTTCAGCCAAATCTTTGAATGTGCTTTTGGATTTTGGCGGAAAAACCAAACGGTCGCCATATAATTTAGAAATCCCTAAAAGCGGAACAGCTACCTGCTGTTGCTCAATAACCTTAAAAATATAGTCCACTTGCGGCTTGCCGCCATCAATCAAAATCAAATCCGGCTTAGGCCATTCTGTGTGTTTCAGGCGGCGCTCTATCATTTCTTTCAAAGCATCCAAATCATTATTGGTAACCGTTTTTATTTTAAATAACCGATACTGGCTCGTATCTGGTTTGCCGCCTGTAAATACAACCATCGAACCATAGACTTCCTTACCGGCAAAATGAGATATGTCATAGCCTTCGATTCGATTGAATTTTTGATCCTCTACCCCGAAATCTTCACGGGTAATTAAAGTAACATCTTGAAAATGTTTTAACGCCAAAGCGGCGATCGGATTTTCTTTGACTAATTTTTTTAATAATTTGTTTTTTTCACCCTTCAACAACAAAATTATATTATTGATATTTTTTTGATAATCTTGTTTGCTTATCGCGCCCACGCATACGCCCGGACAAGTGCCGGTTTGATAATTAAAACATGGCTTGCCCGTAAACGTGCAAGTGCTATAAGGGAAAATACGGCGAATAACTTTTAAAGCCCCGCGAACCAAAGTCAAACTTTGATATGGACCAAAAATTTTTGCCGCTGACGCTGGAAAATTCTTTAGCTCCCGGCCGCGCACCACAATTGGTTTGGGGAAATCTGTTTTGGGAAAAACAATATAAATAAATGACCGGCCATCTTTGTCTTTGACATTATATTTTGGCCAATGTTTTTTTATCAGATTCGCTTCCAAAATTATCGCTTCGAGCACTGTGGCTGTCTGCTGATGTTTAATTTTACTGGCCAAACTTACCATTTCGCCGATACGTAAATCAATATCTTTGCGAAAATACTGCAAAACACGCCGACGCAAAGACGTAGCGCGGCCGATATATAAAATCTCGTTATTCTTATTTAAAAAAATATAAACTCCGGGATCTAGAGGAAGATTTTTGGCTTGGTCTAATGTGTTCATGGCTGTAAGATATCTTCGGTTTTACCGTTTATCGAAATAACTACACTACTGACATTCTTAAATTGTTTAAGAGTGTTAATTATTTGCAAGCGGATTACACTTACCCGACAAGACCCTGCCACGCCATTTTGCAATGCTTCATTAAAGTCCACTTTGGCTACCCCTTTATCTATAACCAAACTATTTATCTTTACGCCCGCATTAAGACTGGTGCTATATCCAGCCAACATTTCTTCATCAGTCGTACCTTTTAATAATTCTTCTAAAGCTGCCTTGGCCACTGCCTGCGTTTTTGGCAAAAATCTAGTTACGGGAAAAACTTTTTCACAAGTCATCTTTGGGTCAAGATTGTTATTAACGAAATACGCCCGCACTACAGTCTGAGATGAGGTTGAAAACTTTACCGGTAACCGGAATTCTCTTTCGTAATTAGGCAGACCGCTCGCGTTTTCGTTTTTAAAGACGAGCGTACCAACGGAAGTTTTTGGGTTGGCAAAGTTTAGACTTGTAGAAAAATTGGTCGGAAACTTCATCCAATCTGTAGTGGCTGTTAAAATTCCCATTGTCACCATTTTGCCATTACCGTCTAATAACTGCACTGTACCAACTTGTCCTTCAAAGCCAGTCCATCTATTTTTACCATCTACATGGCCAGAAACGACCAGTGGTGAACTTACCACAGCATTCGCTTTAGGCGTATTTACGAACAATCCTTGTGAGAGGGTAGTGGTAACAACCGGTACTGGAGTGGAAGTTGGTGTGGTGGTAGTTGTTGGTGTAATAGTTGGTGTAGTCGAGGTGTCTGACTTTGAATTTTGGTAGTACCAAATACCTAGCCCAACCAAAACTAATACAACCAACGATACTACGGCTACAATTGAGCTTTTTTTCATATTAAAACTTAATTGGTAAAGTGAATTGTCTGTCATTGCTTGGCTCGCCGCTTGGATTTTCATTTTTAAAGACTAATGTACCAGTGGCTGTTGTTGGCGTAGAAAATGTTAGGGTGACAGCAAAACTAACTGGAAGCTGCATCCAATTGGTAGTAGCTACTAAAATACCGTCTGCTAATATATTGTTATTTGCATCCAACAATTTAACAGTGCCTACCTGACCCTCAAACCCGATCCATTTATCTCCACCACCAACGTAACCGGAAATAACTAAAGGTGAGGTCACGACCGTATTGGCTATAGGGGTATTTACCACTAACCCCTGGGAGGAAGTAGTAGGTGTTGGAGTTGGAGTAGAAGTTGTCGATTTTGTAGTACTTGTCGGTGTAGTTGAGGTGTCTGACTTTGAGTTTTGGTAATACCAAAGGCCTAACCCAGCCAAAATTAATATAACCAATGATACTACCGCCACAATAGAGCTTTTTTTCATATGATCAATGTTAATTAATTAACATCGTATTCTACTCCAATCCTCATTTAAATACAATACCCGCATCAGATATACCCAATAAATTGGGGTTTCTAATGCGGGTCTATGAAACACTACTTACCATTGTGGATTAAATGTACAAATCGCCCTCTCACCGTACTGGTAAACATGGGTAGAGAAATAATTTCTTGATACAACAACATCATCAATGTATCAAACAACTTTTCGGCCGTTTCCTTTTTACAAGAAATTACCCCAGAGGTTCTCTCTACAAAATAGTCTTTTGGCAATGACTGATGATTTTCAACCAGGACTTCATCATAATTAGACAAAGTAAGTTGCAGTGGAGGACCTTCTTCCTCTTGGAATACCAGCCCTTCAAGATTAGAGGAAAACTCCGCAATCATGGCAGTGCAACGGATCTCCCTAGGTGTTGCCCTAGCCAAACTTGGCGCATGCCGAATCTCATGCCGAAACGGCTCGATCCCATCAGTCGCATCAAGCTCTGCGGGAATAGATGTGGTATCACGGCTAAGAAAATTAGCTAACGATTTACCGAGCACCAACCACTCTTCATGTATTAGCGCAAACCAGTTCTTTATACCCGGATCTTCGTCATCATTCTCGCTTTTCGATTCACTCACGGTGTATCTCCTTTGGTTGTTTCAGTCTTCTGTTTACAACGAACAAGAATGTCGTCGTGTTGCCAAAAACTAGTAATTGTTAGAGAGCCGAGGTGCCAAGAACCATTATCTAGTCGAAAAATACGAGGGATTATCTGGGCACCACTACTGCTTAACAAGCGCGTGCCTGGAAACAGGATGGATTTATTCCAATGTTCGTTGGGGATTTCCGCCGAACGAACAATGATATATTTCGCATCAGCCAGACCAAGGTTTGCCTTCATATCAAGCGCACGCTGGCGCATTGTCTTACCCCAGACAGGACTTTGTCCCCTCTCTAAATAGGAGACATATTCCAAATCCTTCATCTCAAACTTAGACGGTTCGACATTGTCCATAATCTCATACCCATCTTGTACGAGTTCAGATAATGGCAACGCTTTGATTACTCCCACTGCGAAGACAGCCACATGAGGAAAGCCACACTCTTCCAACGGATGAAGTATGCCACAGACCAAATTCCGATTTTCCATGGCCAACTGTAAACGATTCCTACCCCTACCACCCATACCAAAAGTATCAGTGTTAACGATCAAACCATTGAATGGATTAACCCGTGTCGCATTTAAATGCGCCGCGGCCATGCCGGCAATATGTTCGGCTGAACCGAACGAAACCCGGTACGACTCTGGTAATCCGCAATCGGTCTTAAATACAGCTAACAATGCTTTCTGTTCGGCCACATTCTTGTTAAGACTATCGAAAAGTGGCACTGGAAGCCACGAAACAAGGCAATGTTCCTTTATTGAAGGATCACAAACTTCAGCGTGAATCTTCATCTGGTCAGCCACGCCGACCCCATGATGGCTTTTACGAAAACCGTCCATGATCTGCAAAGCTTCTGGCTTTGATTTCTTGGCATACTCCATTATCCAAATAACGGCTTCTTTATCAGAAAGAAGATTATATTCGGCCACTGTTCACCTCCCGTTAAGTTGTAAAAGAATGTTGTAATAGTACAACAAAAACCGCTTTTGTCAATCTAATCTAAATACTCTTTTAGATACATTCCGGTATAAGAATTTGGATTATCTCCCACTTCTTCTGGCGTGCCTTTGGCCACTATCGTGCCGCCTTTAGCTCCACCCTCTGGACCCAAGTCGATGATATAATCGGCGCATTTTAATATATGTAAGTTATGCTCAATAATTATCACGGAATTTCCTTTGTCTACCAGTTTGTTCAAAACTCTGAGCAGTAATTCTATATCATGATAATGCAAACCGACTGTTGGTTCATCCAAAAGATACATAGTTTTTTTACCTAATGGCCCGGTAAGTTCGCGAGCTAATTTTATACGTTGCGCTTCTCCACCCGAAAGTGTCGTCGCGCTTTGTCCCAAACGCAGATAACCTAAACCAACTTCTTGCAGAACTTTTAATTTGTCGGTAATCAAATAATTGTTTTCAAAAAATTTAGTCGCTTCGTTTACCGTCATTTCGAGCACATCACTAATATTTTTACCTTTGTGTTTCACTTGCAAAGTTTCGCGGCTAAATCTTTTGCCATGACAAACTTCACAAGGCACTTCCACCTCAGGCATGAAATGCATTTCAATTGTGTTAAAACCTGCGCCTTGGCAAGCTTCACAGCGACCGCCCGC
Source organism: Parcubacteria group bacterium Gr01-1014_13 (assembly GCA_007376295.1). Lineage (GTDB taxonomy): Bacteria > Patescibacteriota > Patescibacteriia > Magasanikbacterales > GWA2-37-8 > XYD2-FULL-39-9. Next base: position 142,798 of record VMGB01000003.1, read on the forward strand.
TCGATTGAAAGAAAAACGTGAGTGCGTATAACCACGCATGCGTGAATCTTCTAGACTGGCATAGAAATCACGGATAGGCGTAAAAATACCAGTATAGGTGGCCGGATTGGAACGCGGAGTGCGGCCAATCGGCGACTGATCCATAATTATAACTTTATCTACATATTCAGAGCCGGTAATTTTCGCTACGTCTTCTAAATGCTTAAACCGGCTTTTTATTCTGACCATGTTTTCATATAACACATCATACAAAAGTGAAGATTTACCACCGCCAGACACACCCGAAATACAAACCAATTTACGTAACGGGATTTTTACATTAATATTTTTTAAATTGTGGGCACGGGCGCCGACTATAGAAATTTCTTCCGTTTCTTTCCAGCGGCGTTTTCTCGGCACTTCAATTTTTACTTCTTCATTTAAATACTTCAAAGTTAACGACCGGCTATCTTTTGTTTTCTTAATATCTTTAGTTGGGCCAGCAAACACCACTTCCCCACCCAACTCTCCGGCCATGGGGCCGAGGTCGATTAAATAGTCCGAGTCTTTTATCGTGCGCTCGTCGTGTTCTACGATTATCACTGTATTGTTTTCGTCGCGTAAATTTTTTAAAGTTTTTACCAAGCGTTCGGTATCGCGTTCATGCAAACCAATCGTCGGTTCGTCTAACACATACAAAGTATTAGAAAGATGCGAACCAATCTGCGAAGCCAAACGAATACGCTGCGCCTCGCCGCCTGATAGTGTTTCTGCTTCGCGGATTAGAGTAATGTAATCCAAACCAACCTCTAACAAAAATTTTAGACGGTCATTAATTTCTTTCACCACATTGTGCGCGATCAATCTGTGGCGTTCATTTAGATTTTTTTCATAATCCTTAAAAAAATCATGGGCATCAGCAATTGTTAAAGCCGAAACTTCATAAATATTTTTGTCTTTAATACGAACCGATAATGCTTCCGGTTTTAATCTTTTGCCTTGGCAATCCGGACAAATTGTTTTTAAAAACAAATCGGTTTTGCCTAAACCGCCACAAGTCGGACATGCGCCAGCTGGACTGTTGAACGAAAACAGACGCGGCTCAATTTCAGGAAAAGAAAATCCGTCTGTAGGGCAAGACCAATGGCTGGAAAATAATCTTTCCACTTGGTCTTTTTTATTTTCTCTAAACAAAACCGCGGCCAAACCTTTGCTATGCTGCAAAGCGTTTTCTACCGCTTCAAATAATCTAGTTTCGTCGCTAATCATCACTCTGTCCATCACAATATCTATATCATGCACTTTGTAACGAGATAATTCTACGCGGTCGTGCAAAGAAACAAGCTTGCCATCTACCCGCGCCTGATCAAACCCGTCATTTAAGAAATCATAAAGCATTTGGTAATACTCGCCTTTGCGGCCGCGTACTACCGGAGACAAAATTGTCACATATTTTTCTTTCAAATCTGCGCCCATACCCAAAATTATATCCACCATCTCCTCCGGAGTAAGTTTTTCGATTTTAGTGCCATCAGTCGGGCAATATACCTCGCCCAGACGCGCATACAAAACACGCAAGTAGTCATAAATTTCGGTGAGTGTGCCCACAATAGAGCGCGGGTTGTGGCTAAGCGCTTTTTGGCCAATAGCAATGGCCGGCGAAAGACCGGTAATTTCATCTACATCGGCGCGTTCCATCTGACCCAAAAATTGGCGCGCATATGGCGACAAAGACTCTATATATCTGCGTTGGCCTTCAGCAAAAATAGTATCAAAAGCAAGAGACGATTTGCCGCTACCGGACACTCCAGTAAAAACCGTCATTTTATTTTTCGGAATTTCCAAAGAAACATTTTTTAAATTATGCACTCTGGCTCCTTTGATAACAATTTTGTCTTCCATATATAATTGACTTATTTATAATATTTTGTTTAACTTATTCTCAAGGAGAATACCACATGTTCAAGCCGCAAAAATTCTACGCTGCACTTATAGTTTCCAGAAAACCGATTAACCTCGGCGATTTGCCCCAAGACCACTCTGTCACACACCTTGTAAATGAAGAATTCGAACTCAAATCTAATGGCAGAGGCGGTTGGATGACAGAGAAATCAGTGCCACACCACTACGATAGTTACAAGGGCAGCAAAGAGCAGCTTCGCGGTTCAGGGCAGTCTATTTCGCTCGCCATTGTCGATTGGTTCGCTTCCCTTTGTTCTTACGTTCCCTACCTCTCCCTCGAACGCAAGAGGAAGCTGGAGCAAGAGAAGGAAGATAAAGTCCCAACAGACGAATAGCTCTTAGTACCAACCTAGTATCCACGTCGGCCTTCATTAGGACCGATGCTTTTTTTTAATGAGCTTACCATCTTCGGCTTCAGGTTCTGGAATATCCAAGAAATCTTCGATCGCTTTATGCGTTGTCTGTGGCGTAATGCCATGCTTCTTGTTATATGCCAACTGTTTTTCTCTGCGTCTCTCCACTTCGGCCATGGCTCGTTTCATCGAGCCAGTAATCGTATCGGCATACAATACAACTTTACCGGCCACATTACGCGCCGCGCGGCCCATAGTCTGCATCAGCGATTCTTCGCTGCGTAAAAATCCTTCTCTATCAGCATCCATAATGGCTACAAATGTAACTTCGGGCAGATCCAAACCTTCACGCAACAAATTCACACCGATCAACACATTAAACTTTCCGCGCCGAAAATCCGTAAGAATTTCTGTCCTCTGCAAAGTCTTTATATCCGAATGCAAATAATTTACGGTATAATTTTTTCTCAGTAAAAATTCATTTAATTCTTCAGCCATTTTTTTAGTCAGCACATTCACAATCGCTCTCTCACCTTTTTTTACAATCTGGTCAATCTCTTTCATCAAATCATCTACCTGGCCTTTATTGGTTTTTTTATCAAACACTGGTCGTACTTCTATCGGCGGATCAATTAGACCGGTAGGACGAATAACCTGTTCGGCAATTTGTGAAGATTTTTTTATCTCAAAATCACCGGGCGTGGCTGAAGTGAAAATAACTTGGCCAACTCTTTTCTCAAATTCATCAAAGCGTAATGGACGGTTGTCCAAGGCCGAAGGCAGTCTCCAGCCATACTGTGCCAAAACTTGTTTGCGGCTTTGGTCACCGGCATACATGCCGCGCACCTGCGGCAAACCAATATGCGATTCGTCCATGATAGTAAGAAAATCCGGCTTACCATCTTTCCAAGGAAAATATGCCAGCAAAGTATCTGGTGCTTCGCCAGCTAATTTACCGGCCAAATGACGGGAGTAATTTTCAATACCATGACAAAAACCCAAAGTCTTCAACATTTCCATATCATATTTAGTGCGGCGTTCCAGTCTTTCCTCTTCCAAATACAATTCTTTTTTCTTAAAATAATCCAAACGTTCTTTTAGTTCTTTTTTTATTTCCTTCAGCGCTTCTTTCATTTGCGGTTCGGAAGAAATAAAATGCTTGACTGGAAAAATTACAGCTTCGTTTAATTTTTCTTTTACTGTTCGGGTTAAAACATTCACAATATTAATTTCACTAATTTTTTGGTCAACAATTTCTATACGGTAAGCAATATTTTCCGAAGCCGGCATTATTTCAAACACATCGCCGCGCGCGCGGAATTTACCTCGCTCCAATGCTCCGGGCGTACGGGTAAATTGAATTTTGACCAGTTGGCGCATCAAATCTCCACGCACAATCGGCTGACCCACACTTAAATTTATCGCCGATTCAAAATAATTGCTCGGCACACCCAAATTGTAAATACAAGAAACCGAAGCCACAATAATTACATCTTTACGCGACATCAAAGCACTGGTGGCCTGGTGACGCAAGCGATCTATTTCTTGATTGATCATCGCTTCCTTCTCTATGTATGTATCGCTGGTCGGCATGTAGGCTTCCGGCTGATAGTAGTCATAGTAGGAGACAAAATAATTTACCGAATTTTCCGGAAAGAAATTTTTGTATTCACGGTACAACTGCGCAGCCAAAGCTTTATTTGGCGCCATTACCAAAACCGACTTATTAAATTGGGTAATAACATTGGCCATGGAAAAAGTTTTACCCGATCCGGTAACGCCAAGTAAAGTCTGGTAACGATTGCCTTTTTTTAGGCCGTTTACCAGCTTTTCTATAGCCTGGGGTTGATCCCCGGCTGGTTTGAATTTTGATTTTAGTTTAAATAAAGACATAAATAAATACGCAAAATCCCCGGTTTCCCGGGTTGTATAGGGGGTATGATGACTGATTTAGGTGGGTTTGTCAATGTTACATTGACAAACCGGTCCAAGCCTGCTATTTTACACCCAACATCAAGCCTGCGGGTTTGAGAAAGGCAAAATAAATGCTCACTGCAATCCTGGTAGCTGTAGGTATTATCGCCTACTTGAATATCGGTTACTGGTGGGGAAATATTTCTTGGAGAATTTGGCGCACCCGAAAACGGTCTTTGACTGCTATGCTCTGTTTTCCCATAAATTATAGCTTGGACAAGATTGGAGATGAAGAATGGAAACCAAACCCAGATTATCCGCTTACTCAGGTTATTGCCCGTGAATTCCAGCCGTTGATAGCTGTTTTTAATAGCCAATCTTTTTATGCCATAACGATGACATTTGTCTGGCCATTAAAGTTGGTTTGGAACGTTCCCGTCCTTATTGGTTTTATTGGCTGGAAAGTAATCAAAACAACCCCTGGAATAATTATATACCCTGCCTCTAAATTATTGCCCAAAGAAAAAATATAGGCCACTTATAATCCGCCGACGCAACAATGCGCCGGTTTTTTTATATAACTTTTTCAGAACAAAAAAATCCTGCCGAGTAATACTCTGGCAGGAACAAACCTCCAAAACTTATTATTGATATTTATACATCAGCAACTCACCTAGTTTCCGCAGGCGTGCTGCCCCGGTCTTGGTGCTACCACCCTCCAAATCACGTTCCATGAATGAGGGAAGTTTATCGCCATGATACCTTGCCGAAGCAATACCCCAGGCAATGGCTGCTACTGAATCTGTATCGCCACCCCACTTGATAACTTGTCTCAAAATTCCCATCAAGGAATTTTCTTGAGCCAGGACAGTCACCACTGCCTGTACAGTCGCAATTGCAACTGAAGTTCCTGGTGAGGCCTTTACAGGCCCGCAAGGCCATGGCCGAAAAATAGCGTCTCCAAAGTACCTCACATCTTCTTCTGGCAAATATCGTTGGCAGAACCTGCCCAAACCCGGGAGAACAGTATTTTCATAAAGAGCAAAATGGCTCATTAGCGCCACCGCGCGGGCGCTGAATCGCCCTTCAGGTGTGTCGTGTGTAATAGAAGCTTGAAGTGTAGCCACTTCCAATACCTTCCCCACTGTCGGCAAAACCCCAATCGGCACTGCGCGCATAGCCGCACCATTCTTTACTGAGGTTGGATCGATAAGCGCGAGTAGTTCCTTGCCGCTACGCACGAGTTCCAGAACAGTCTGAAATCCCTTGGAGTACCCTTTACGACGTCCGCCAGTCTTAAACTCGGCAACATATGCGTCGGCAAATGCTAGCTTAGTAAAGAACCCGGGTTGTTGAATTAATACCAGGGCATTGGCCACCGACATTTCCGTGTCATCGGTATATGAACCAGCGGGAAGACCGTGGGTCGGATGAGCCAGATACCCTTGGAACTCTAAACACTTACCCTCTAATGCATTGTTGTACTCTACTGCTACGGCATAAGCATCGGCCATAGCGATATATAGCAACATGTTCGGATTACTGAAACGCATGAACTGCTCCTTTGGTTGTTATTTCTATCTGCACCCTACCTTGATTTAGAGCTGTTTGTCAATGGATTATTGACAAACTAGCCTAAACCTGGTATTTTAAGGCCAACTTCGGACCAATCACGGTTCGAGAAAGGCAATGAACATGCTCGCACTTTACATCGCTCTGGGTATCATCGTTTACCTGAATACCGGATATTGGGGGGGCCATCTCTCTCGAAAAATTTGGGGTAAAGAAAAAAGATCTTTTGGAGGATTCCTCTGTTTCCCAGCATCTTTTTGTAAAAACTGTATTGGAAACAAGCGTGCGTGGAACACCTCGTCGGGAAACAATTTGATGTTGGTAACTGAAGAGGATTACGAAAAAATACTGGCGGTAGCATGGCCAATCAAGCTGGTACTGAACTTGATCGTAATTATCTCTATTGGCACATATTGTACCGTCAAAACCGGCTTCACCCTCGTTACTAACCCGTTTGCCTTCTTCCCCAAGAGGAAACCAAAAGAACTCCTAGCCGCACCTCTCCCGGCCGCACCGCCAGCCGAACCAACTCTAATCCAGTCCGACTCCTACTCGGAATCAAAGCATGACGAGTACCAACGCATCTTGACGCGGCATAACCAAGACGCAGTCCGTCTAAAAGAACTGGAATCTAAATTCCAAAAAGAAAACAAGGTTATACATCTACCAAAACGGATGTAGAATCAAACTAACCAACTCTCCGACGCAACCCCAATGCGCCGGTTTTTTTATCACATTTTCCCCTTGCATGATTCCCAATAAAATGATAAAATATTGGTATATTTCAAGCAGTATTTCACCCCTAATTTAGGCGGTGATTTAATTAAAAAATGACTATTAAATTATGCATATAAGCTGGCTAGGGCAGACCTGCATCAAACTGCAAACAAAAAATTTAGATAAAGATGTTACAATAATACTTGACGCCTACAAACCAAAAACCGGAGAATTTCCTCGTAGCTTTAGTCCGGACGTAGCCCTATTTTCATCTGGTTCAGAAAACGCAGCCACACTTTCCCAAGATCCTTTTGTGGTAGATTCTTTGGGTGAAGTAGAAGTAAAAAACGTAATGATCTATGCCATACCAGGCTCCGAAGGCAGTGTGATTTACAAACTAAACGGTGAAAGTTTAAATCTGGTTCATTTGGGCAGATTAAAAAAACCACTTGATAATTCCGAAATGGAAAAAATTCTTTCTCCGGATGTTTTATTTATTCCTGTTGGCGGCGGCGCAAATTACCTTAGCGCTAAAGATGCAGCGGCAATGGCTACAGCGCTCGAACCGCGGGTAATAATCCCAATCGGATATAATTGCGACACCGATCCTGATGCCGCTCCAGTCTCCGCCTTTGTAAAAGAACTGGGCTTAAAACCAGAAGCCACAGAGAAAAAAGTTATTATCAAGAAAAAAGATTTACCACAAGAAGAAACAAAATTAATTGTTTTAGAAAAAGAATAAGTTGGTTTTATGCCTAGGAGGAAAAAAATCGTAATCAAAGAAAATGAAACTTTACGCTTGCCTCCAGAAAATCAAAAAGCAAAAATGTGGCTTTGGATTGGGGTAAGCGCTATTAGCGCCATCATTCTAGTGATGTGGGGTTGGGCTACCAGCATCAGCCTTTCCTCGTTTAGTTGGGCAAAGACTCCGGAAAAAAAATTAATTGAAAACAGCAAAAATGATTGGAACGAACTTTTTAACAACGAACAAGAAAAGATAAAAAACGAACAACTGAAATTACAGGTCAAACATATATTAACTACACTTATTGCCGAGGCAAACTCCAGCACTGCTAGCACCTCGACAACTGGCACAGCGACTACAACAACAATAACAATAACAAATAGTTCGACTCCTTCAACAAGTTCTCACCACTAATGAATTACATATGCAAGAAAAAATAGAATTACCTGGTCAAGAAATTGGTTTAATCACGCCAGCATCGCTCGTAGATGAAATGCAAAAATCATATCTGGAATATGCGATGAGCGTAATTGTTTCTCGTGCTTTGCCAGATGTCCGCGATGGCTTGAAGCCGGTACATCGCCGCGTGCTTTATGCGATGTGGAATATCGGTCTGCGCCACACTGCCAAATTTCGTAAATCTGCCCACGTAATCGGTGAGGTGATGGCTAAATACCATCCGCACGGCGATGCTTCCATCTATGATGCCATGGTACGTATGGCCCAAGACTTTTCCATGCGCTACCCACTAGTACATGGCCAGGGAAACTTTGGTTCCATGGATGGCGACAATGCCGCGGCCATGCGTTATACCGAAGCCAAACTTACCGCCGTAGCTGAAGAGATGTTGTTTGATATTGAAAAAGATACCGTTAATTTTATACCCAACTATGATGGTTCCCACGAAGAACCGACCGTTTTACCCTCTAAGCTACCAAACCTGCTCCTAAACGGTACTATGGGCATTGCTGTGGGTATGGCGACCTCTATTCCTCCTCACAACCTGTCCGAGCTCTGTGATGGCCTAGCCAAGCTTATAGCTGAACCAGATGCCACCGTCGAAGACCTGGCCAACATAATCAAAGGCCCAGACTTCCCTACCGGCGGTATTATCTACAACAAAAGAGATATCCTTACAGCCTACTCCACCGGTAAAGGCGGCATTGTGATGCGCGCTAAAGCGGAAATCCAAGAAGGTAAATCCGATCAATTCAAAATTGTTATTACCGAAGTTCCCTACAGCACCAATAAAGCCACCTTGGTGGAAAAAATTGCCGATCTGGTACAAGAGAAAAAAATCGAAGGCATCAGAGACTTACGCGACGAATCCAACAAAGATGGCGTCCGTGTGGTTGTTGATCTCAAAAAAGATGCTTATCCAAAAAAAGTTCTAAACAAACTATTCCAGATGACGGAACTGCAAACCACTTTCCATGTAAACATGTTGGCATTGGTAGACGGCATTCAACCGCGAGTGCTGACGATAAAAAATGTTTTGGAAGAATTTATCAAACACCGCCAAGTAATTATTAAACGCCGCACTGAATTTGATTTGAATAAAGCCAAGGACCGCGCCCATATTTTAGAGGGCTTGAGCATGGCGTTAGATAAAATTGATTTAATTATCAAAACTATTCGTGCTTCCAAAGACAAAGAGGAAGCCAAAGAAAATTTAATATCTAAATTTAAATTCACTGACCGACAAGCAGTCGCTATTTTAGAAATGAAACTGCAACAACTGGCTAACTTGGAACGACAGAAAATAGAGGATGAATTAAAAGAGAAAATGGCTTTAATAAAAGAATTGGAATCTATTTTGGCTTCTAAAACAAAGATAATGAAAATTATTGCTGATGAAACATTGGCTATAAAAGAAAAATACGGCCAAGACAGACGTACCCAAATTGTGGCTGGCGGTATAAAAGAATTTACTACTGAAGATTTAATTCCAAACGAAGCTACTATTATCATGGTAACTTCTGATGGGTATATCAAACGCTTGCCTCCGGATACTTTCCACCAGCAATCACGTGGTGGGAAAGGTGTTATCGGTACTGCCACCAGAGAAGAAGAAAGTGTAGAAAATCTGGTAGCCACCAACACTCACGATAATATATTATTCTTCACCAATCGTGGCCGTGTCTTCCAGCTAATGGCCTATGATATTCCCCAAGCCAGCCGCACTGCCAAAGGCCAGGCGATGATAAACTTTTTGCAACTTGCCCCGAATGAAAAAGTCACGGCGCTTTTGGGAATGAATGATCTAAGCAAAGTAAAATATCTAGTCATGACTACCACTCGAGGCAATATCAAAAAAACCGCTTTGGAAGATTTCGCCAACGTACGCCGCAGCGGGTTAATTGCGATAAAATTAAAGCCTGATGATAATTTGGAATGGGTAAAACCGAGTGATGGGAGTGACGAAATTATGATTGCCACCAAACAAGGCCAAGCAATTCGCTTCAAAGAAAAAGATGTTCGTGAAATGGGACGCACAGCCAGTGGTGTGCGCGGTATGCGCCTAAAAAACGGAGACGAAGTGATTGGTATGGATATTGTGGATCCAAAAAATAAAAGCCTAGCATTCCTCACTGTTGGCGAAAACGGTGTCGGCAAACGCACCGAACTGGATGAATATAAAGTGCAAGGACGAGGCGGTAGCGGTATCAAAACTGCCGAAATCACTGCCAAAACCGGCAACCTTACTTTTGCCAAAGTGGTAGATGCGGTAGAAGCAAAAGAAAAAGACCTGCTTATTATGTCCGCCAAAGGCCAGGTGATCCGCCTGCCGTTTGGATCAATTAACTCTTCCGGCCGAGCTACTCAAGGTGTACGCCTGATGAGATTTAAAGAAGAAGGTGATAAGGTTTCGAGTGTGACATTGATGTAAAAATAATAATAGATAAGCAAAAAAACAGCCAATAAAGGCTGTTTTTTTAGCTAATAATAAGGTACAGGGGGGGTTGACAAACGAACTATTTTATAGTATACTTGTTTATTGCTCTTTTTATCAACCCAAGCTAGAGGAGAACTGCGATGATGACCAAGACCGAATTGCTTTCCCGTCTCAAGAGGATCCGCCAGAGTGAGTGTCGGACGCGTGGACTGTTCACGCTGATCCAGATGTTCATCCACTACTTCAAGGACGCCAGCGTTCCGGAGTACGATGGATTGGGCATCTTCCACTTTCTCCCCAAGCACCTCGCGCGCGCCGTCGAGATCCTGCGGACCAGCAAGGACCTCAAGATCGAGGCATTCCGCCAGGCGTACTACAACGAGATGCAGCGGGAAGAGGAGATTCCGAGTCTGACCGAAATCGAGTTCGGTGGGGTAGGACGCACTCTCACCTGCCACACACTCAGCACTGACTTGCCGAAACTTCTGCTCGGCGAGGAGTGCGCCTGGCTCGAGAAGGACATGTACGCCTACTTCACTTCCCAGGACACGATCGTGAAGCAGATGATCGACCGCTTCGATCTCGAGGTCTACCAGGGGGGGCTCTGCACCATCATCGACGAGTGCAAGACTCGTGGCATGACTGGCACGTTCGGCAAGACATCGCTTCGTAGCTACGTCATGGCCGGCCGCGTCATGCTCACGCTCGCGCGTCCGCGCAAGGACTCTGAGGTGGAGCACAGCGTCTCGTTCGTCGGCGAAGACGGCAAGACGTCGGAGCCTCGCTTCGGCATCCAGTCGTTCCACGCCAACCTCACAACGACCCTCAGCATGTTCGAGGAGGTGATCAACAACTGGCCCAAGAATAACAAGGAGCAGAAGAAGATCTACAAAGCCGACAAGGAAGTCGGCATGGGATGATCTGACCGCAACTACCGCAAAATGCAGTGGTGGTCGATCTTTCATAAGGCCGCCCTATCATTTTTGATAGGGCTTTTTTTATTATTGAAGTTGCCTAAACCCAGTAAATCAGCTAAAATTTAAATATGCCATATCAAACAATCATTCCAGAAAATCCAAATATAAAAGACTTGCTAGCGCAGATCCGCCAGTACTACCGCAAAAAAGACATTGACATGGTGCAATTGGCCTATGATTTTGCTGCCAAAGCCCATGCCGGACATGTTCCAGAGGATACATCTGTCAGTCTGGAGGAAATAGAAAAAAATTTCGGACCGGATATTGCTTCCATAATAAAAGGCATCACCAAATTAGGCAAACTAAAATACCGCGGCGTAGAACGCTACATAGAAAATCTGCGAAAAATGTTTGTGGCTATGGCCGAAGATATTCGCGTAATGATTATTAAATTTGCCGACCGCGTACACAACCTGTCTACCATCGATGCTCTGCCAATAAAAAAACGGTATCGAATCGCCTTGGAAAGTTTGGAAATTTACGCACCTATTGCCAACCGCCTAGGTATCGGTGAATTTAAAAGTCTTTTAGAAGATCTCTCCTTCCCATATATCTACCCTAAAGAATACGAAAAAACCAAAGCTCTGCGTAACACTTTAATTTCTCAGCGCGAAGCCTACTTACAAAATGTCATGGAGGTTATTGAAAAAGAATTAAAAAGTTCAGGAATAAAAGTATTAAACGTTCATGGCCGAGAAAAAGCGTTATATAGTCTGTATCAAAAAATTCTCCGCAAAGGCGGCTGGGATAATACCGACAAAATTCATGATGTGGTAGCTATACGCATTATCGTAAACGACCTGTCTGATTGCTATGCGACCTTGGGCATAATCCACAAACTTTGGCATCCATTAAAAGGAGGTATTAAAGATTACATTTCCCAGCCAAAGCCCAATGGTTACAAATCTTTGCACACCACAGTATTTTGTATTGAAGGTCAGATTGTTGAATTCCAAATACGTGATAAAACAATGCACAATGAAGCCGAATATGGTATTGCCGCTCACTGGCATTATGACGAACGTGGCTCTCGCCTGCCCGCCAAAGATATTTTTTGGGCCAAAGAACTAGCCAATATTCAAAAAAATGTTTTAGAAAAACTGTCTGATTTGAATGAACTTAAAATCGACTTCTTTAAAAATCGTATCTTTGTCTTTACCCCGCAAGGTGATGTTATCGACCTGCCGGAAGACGCTACTCCAATTGATTTTGCCTACAATATCCATACCGACATCGGCAATCAGTGTAATGGAGCAAAAGTTAATGATCAATTGGTAAGTTTAGATACACCGCTGAAAAGCGGCGACGTGATAGAAGTTTTTACAGATAAAAATCGCAAAGGGCCAAGCCCGGATTGGTTGAAGCACGTAAAAACTCACATGGCCAAATCCCATATCAAAGAAAAATTAAAAAATGAAAAAAGAAGTTGGTTAAAAAATATTCTGCCAAAAAAATAACTCGGAATTACCGAGTTATTTTTTTAATGATGTTGGCCAATTCTTCTTGAGAGTAATAATCAATTACGATTGTACCTCTTTTTCCTTTTTGGGTTACACTTACTTTTGTTCCCAAGGCAGTGCGCAACTGATCTTCTAAATAATTTAAGTTTGGATCGCGATGACTTTTATGCGGATTTTGCTTGCCTACTGTACGCTCTAACTCTCTAACGGTTATTCGTTGACCAAGCATGGAAGAAAGCATATCTAACTGCTTAGCGCTATCTTCTAGGCTCAGCAAGGCTCTGGCCTGGCCCATATTAATTCTCTTATCAACCAAAGCGGTTTTTACTTCTTCTGGTAAGCTCAAGAGTCGAACTGTGTTGGCTATAGCCGGTCGGCTTTTACCGACTTTTTCAGCTACATCCTGTTGGGTTAAATTAAATTCTTCCATTAACCTTTGGTAAGCAAAAGCTTCTTCGATTGGATTTAAATTTTCTCTTTGAATGTTTTCTATCAGCGCCACTTCTAATTTATCCCTATTGGCCATTGTTTTGATAAGCGCTGGCACAGTAGCTAGTCCGGCCATTTGCGCAGCTCGCCAACGCCTTTCACCCGCTATTAGTTCGTAGCCACCATCAGTGCGTTCGGTTACAAGAAGCGGCTGCAAAATTCCATGTTCTTTTATAGATGCCGCCAAATCTTCTAATTCTGGTGCGCTAAAATTTTGACGCGGCTGATGCGTATTTGGAGTTATGGAACTTACTGGGATATACCAAACTCTATCTTGCCCAAGTTTTTCATTAGTTGTATTTTTTTGTTTGGAGTCGCCTGAAATTAGCGCGCCCAATCCCCTTCCTAATGCCATATAATGATTTAATTATTTGTTTCAAACCTGTCTAAAAATTCTCGCCCCAATCTTTCATAAGCTTTAGATCCTTTACCGCTGGGGTCATAATGAAAAATACTTTGTCCAAAACTTGGGGCTTCAGCCAAACGTACAGTACGAGGAATTACAGAGCGAAAAATATTATCTGGAAAAAATTTATACAACTCATTCATGACTTCTTCAGAAAGAGTATTTCGAGAATCATACATTGTGAGTACAGCTCCCAAAACATTTAAATCTGGTTTTAAATTTGTTCTTACTAGTTCAATTGTTTTAAGTAACTGGCCCAAACCTTCCAAGGCGTAATATTCTGCCTGCACCGGAATTAAAATATGGTTGGCGGCAATTAGTCCGTTGAGGGTTAAAATTCCCAGCGACGGCGGACAGTCGATGATAATATAGTCGTAGGCATGGGATACTTCAGATAAAATTTCGGCCAATTTTGTCTCTCTTCCCTCTACATTTACTAACTCTACATTGGCGCCGGCTAAATCTGGTGTAGCTGGAGCCACACGTAATCCAGCATGACCAGTGTTGTGCACAACATCGTGCAGGCGTACCTGGCCGGAAAGACTATGATACAAGCCCTGTTCTAATTCTTGATATTTTATTCCCAAGCCAGAGGTGGCATTGCCCTGCGGGTCCAAATCAACCAACAACACAAATTTACCAGCTTCTGCCAGCGCTGCAGCCAAATTCACAGCGGTAGTGGTCTTTCCCACTCCGCCTTTTTGATTTACTACCGAAATAATTTGTGACATAACTAGTTCTTATCTTTTTAATATTATATCACACCTACAAAAATAAAAAAACTCGCTGAATACTATTCAAACGAGGGCTTATAAATGCCTTACAAGTCGGAATGGTTGCCGATCGATATCGATATAGATTATGTTGCGTTCTCGGATTATCTCCACCAAAGATTCGGCCATCTGACTGATAACGAAAGGAACATCCTCTGGCTTGAATCCAGTAAAACGTGCTACCTCGTTTTGATCTATACTAGCAATAGCTGAGGCAACATTTTCATCGTTAGCGACAAAAGTCCCATTGGTCGATGCCGCCGTGACTGTCCAGAGTAGGTGCACCGCAACGTCGGTAAGCGGCGCGCTTAACATCCACTCCAATACTTCAGCTGATGGCTCCACAGGATCGGAGGGGCTCGGATCCCACCCTGGCACATTCTCTGCCATCTGCTCATCTGTAGTGGCTTCTTTATACCTGGAAACCATAAGGTCTCGAATGCGAGGCAAAATTTTCGCTTTCATCTGTTCAACCAGCTCGCGATCATTCATAATTGCCTTTTTCTTTTATCCGCCCTATTGCGGATTTGTGCCGAAGGAGAGAATCGAACTCTCATGGATTGCTCCGCACGATTTTGAGTCGTGTGCGTCTACCAATTCCGCCACTTCGGCATGTTAAAACAGTATATTTTAAATAACACGCTTTGTCAATCTAGTCTCTGTTATGGTCTTAACCGGCCAATAGTTCGAGGGAAGGGAATACATTCACGAATATGCTCTACACCCGTAATCCAACGCACTGTGCGTTCTAAACCGATACCAAAACCAGAATGCGGCACACTGCCGTATTTTCTTAAATCTAAATACCATTGATATTCTTCCGGGCTAAGTCCTTCGGCTTTTATTCTAGACAATAATAATTCATAATCATCTTCGCGCTGACTGCCACCAATAAGCTCGCCCGCACCTTCAGTAGCGATTAAATCATCATTTAAAACCAATTCCGGATTCTCTGGATCACGTTTCATATAAAAAGGCTTGATGCTCTTTGGCCATTTCGCTATAAACACTGGCACCTCGGAATCTTTGGTTAGAAGACCTTCGTCGTCATTGCCTAAATCCTCACCATATTTAATATCTGAACCCAACTCATGCAACTTGGCAATCGCTTGATCGTAAGTATAGCGAGTAAATGGCTGGTCAGCCTTTTCTAATGGTTCTGTATTTCTTTCCAAAACTGTTAATTCTTCCTTACAATTTTTCAAACAATAACGGATAATATGCCGCACCAAACCCTCTTGAATATTTAAATTTTCGTCGTGCTCCACAAACGCAGCTTCCGCATCCATCATCCAAAATTCTGTCAGGTGGCGTTTAGTTTTGCTTTTCTCAGCGCGAAACACTGGACCAAAATCATAACAACGCCCTACAGAAGCAATAGCTGCTTCTATATACAACTGTCCAGATTGAGAGAGATACGCCGTGCCCAGATCAAAATATGGCACAGGGAAAAGTGTGGTGGTGCCTTCACAAGCATTGGGAGTAAATACTGGAGAATCTACTTTGATAAAACTTTCTTGGTGCAAATATTCACCGATGGCGGTAATGATAGCATCACGGACACGCAAAATAGCCCACTGTTTCTTACTGCGTAACCACAAATGACGATTCTCCATTAAAAAATCCGGTCCATGCTCTTTGTGAGCAATCGGATAATCCTGAGCTAATTGAATAATTTTAAAATCTTTAACTTGCAATTCGTAAACATTATCCTTTTTCGGATGTTTGCTAACTGTACCCAAAACCGCTACTGAAGATTCTTGACTAACTTTTTCTACTAAATCCCAAATCTCAGGACTTAATTCTGCTTTAACAGCTACGGCCTGTATCCAACCAGTACCATCGCGTAACTCCAAAAAAGCGATCGGCCCGGAAGATCGCTTGTTGTACAGCCAGCCTTTAATTTCTACCTCTTGGCCGACCAAATTAGCTAAATTTTTGATAAAAATAGACATAGGATAATACTACCATTTTCTGTAGATTTAGCAAGAGTTAAACAAAAAAGCCCTGCGCATATCGCCCAGGGCTTACTATATCTCGTTTAAAGAACGGGCTCTTTGGATTGGATATACTGAACCACCACTTTTTCTACGTCTTGGCCCGGACTCTCCATATCCAGGACCCAACGAATCACGGTGTTTTTTGTATCGCATCCAAACTTATTTACTAACTCCTGTATTTTTTCTTCCTCCCATATGTAAAAAGAATACTGGAAGCCAATATATTTCGCCACAACTTTCTTGAAGTCTTCGGTTCCCATGCCGCAGCCTCCTAGAAAAAATTTCTTAAAACAAGATTAACATGAATTAAAAAATATTTCAAGGATAAAATAAAGGCCTTGTGCATAATTATACACAAGGCCTAGGACTATTAGTTGTACCACCCCTTAATTCTGGCCAACTTCTCCATTTCATCTGGAGAAGCGATAACTAACTTCTCCTCTTCGGTCAATTCTTCTGGCAAAACTTTAAGTTCCGCCAAGCCCAGAATACCTTTCCGCTCTTCCTCGGATCCCTTTATAAACTCTATAACCACTTTTGCGCCCGCCTGAGAATAAATAGGAAAAAGAACAAGACCATAACCATCCTCACAGACCAATTCAATATGGCCATGCTTTTCATTGGGTTTATCGCACCAACATACTAAGCCGATACGCCTCATAAAATAGTAATGTTCCTTACAAGGAAAAGAAAAACATGCTTGCAAATCTTCGGTTACATCTTTCCATTCGGACATCACTACCTCCCAAGTTGGTTTGTTCCCAATAAAATTAACACGGATTAGCAAATCGAGCAATCTTACGCCCAGAATGAGATTGGGCGTATTCGTAGACAAATTGATATGATTTTTCTTTTGCAGAATCTAGATTGTTGATTGTCTGCCAATCACTCTCTAGCCAGGCCCGATGCTTTTCCTCCTGCGACCCAAAACCCAAACGATGCCAAAGTTTAAAAATAAAACCTGTAGCCAAATTTAAAGAATTAATTTTTTCTGCCGAGTTTAAAAAATCTAAAAAACTGATAATTAAATTGAAGATATTTTCATCTCTCTCCTGCACTAAAATATTACCGTCGGCAAGTTTAACCGCGTAATTAGCAAGAAAAATTTTATCAAAATCAGAATAAATATTCTTAAATATTTTAACTGATTGCACTTTTGTCAGATAATCTATTTCTTTACCTTGAGCAATCTCTATTTCGGCCAAAGACAAAATTTCCAAATTAGAAGAATTTTTACTGGTAATTTTTTTTATTCCCTTAGCCAAGACTTCAACTTTCCCCCGCTCGCGTGTATACAATGAAATCATCTGGTCAAATTCGCGCCAATTTTTTCTTGCTAGAACAATCGCCAACATATCGAGGTTTATTTATTTCTTTCCAAATAACTTTGCAAAATTACCATAGCCGATTTTTCATCCCGGCTTGCACCTCCTCCACCCATTCTGTCGGCTGCCTGCGAAGAAAATCTCTCGTCTTCAAATTCAATCGGAATACTGACGAGATCTTTTAGCTCGCTTACGAATTTTTTTATTTTTTTAGTATTTTCATTTTCTTTTCCTTCAAGTCCTAACGGCAATCCCACCACTACCTTGTCAATATTTTCTTTTTTTATCAATTTGACTAACTCTGCCAAATTTTTATCTCTAACAACGCCATACGGCAAAACCACTCCTAGGCCTATCTGCGCCCAGGCCAAACCGATATTTTTTGTCCCGTAATCAACTGCCAATATATTCATACTATTATTTCTCACTCGGCCTTCGGGTAGCCACTATATTACCACTTTTTGTCACAATAATTGTGTGCTCAAAGTGAGCGGATAAAGAGTTATCAGCCATTCTTATAGTCCAACCATCTTCTGCGGTCTTTACTCGCCAGGTGCCCAAGGAAACCATTGGCTCAATAGCTACTACCATGCCCGGTTTGAGGATAATAAAATCCAGACCTCTGTCATAAAAATTTGGTATTCTCGGTTCTTCGTGCACCTCATGACCCACGCCGTGACCGACTAAATCTTGCACTATACCGTACTTACCTTGCGATTTAATATAATCTTCTATGGCCTTACCAATATCAGCAATTGTATTACCTGGTTTAATTACCTTTATACCCCTCTCCAAGGATTCTTGAGTAACCCGTAAAAGTTCTCTGGTTTTGGGTGGAATTTTGCCAATTGGAATAGTGACTGCGGTATCAGTGAAGTATCCTTCATCTTTTGGACCATTATATGGCCACTGCATACCGATATCGATAGTAAAAACATCTCCATTTTTCAAAATAGCAGTTTTTTTGGCAATCCCGTGCACCACCTCTTCATTTATGGAAGCGCAAATCGTACTAGGAAAAGGAATGTCCGAAGGTTTATTTTTGTATCCTTTAAATGCTGGTCTGCCCCCGACTTCGATAATCATTTTTTCCGCTGCCTGATCTACTTCCCAAGTGGACATTCCTGGACGACACATTTTTGCCAAGTCATCCAAAATACGGCCCATAATTTGGCCGCCCTGTTTTATTAATTTTATTTCTTCCGGAGTTTTGATTAACATATTTTTAAGTAATAAATAGTTGGTGCTTGACACTGTAGAAACTATATGGTAGACTAAATTTACAAATGGTTACCTCATCGGAGGTAGCTCCGAGATTCCTACCCCTTAAAAGGTAGGTTTCGTTTTTTAAATTAATTTCCTTATTTCTTCGCGTATTTTTTCATAATCTTCCAACGGGAACATTCCGATCCTCCGTATTAATCTTTTACTGCTTAACATTCTAAGCTGGGGCAAAATGGCGGCATATTCTTTACCGCCAAGTTTATACTGATAATAATACCGGTTTTCTTCTTTAATTTTGGTAGTTAATGGTATAGCCCACAATAAATGTTCATTAAATTTTTTGAAAACTAGTACCGGCCGCTCAAAATTGTCATTTTTGCCTTCCTCCTCATGACCAACATTAGCGCCTAAATTCACCCACCAAATTTCACCCTCTCTAAAATAGACTAACTTTTCCGATAAATGAATTTTTGCCTTAATTTTTATCCATGCAACAAATCTGGTTAGAATTTCTTCCATAATACGTAGTACTTTATTTATTTCAAAACATCCTCAATATTATTTTCGACGTCTTCAATTGACTGATCGCCATCTATTTTTATTAGCACGCCCAGATCTTTATAAAAATTAGTTATTGGACTAAGTGCCGCATTTCCCTGTTTAATAATTCGTTCTTTAATAATTTTTGGATCATCATCTTGTCTAGTTTGTAATTTACCTCCACACTTCGGACAAGCTTTTAATTTTTTAGTAGCCGGAAGCCAAGGAACTATTTCTCCGCAATTTGTACAAACACGGCGTTTAGTAAGCCTTTCAAAAGATTCCTTATCGCTTAAAGATATTTCTAAAGCTAAAACTTCGTCTGCTAAATTTTTTGCTTTAAAAAAATCTTGAAATCCTCTCGCCTGTTCCAGATTACGAATGGCGCCATCTAACACCACGCCTTTACCCATATTTATATTTTTTTCGATCTCGCTAAAAACTAGGTTGTAAATAAGTTTGTCGGATACAAGTTGACCAGATTTCATCTGTTCGACAGCTTCTTTTTCCAAAGAATTTAGTTCGATTTTCTGCGCTAAGGAACGCAACAAGTCACCGCTAGAGAGATGGATAAAACCATGCTTGGCGGCAATTTTTTTGGCTTGAGTGCCTTTACCCGAACCGGGTGGGCCAATCATGATAATTATCTTACGCATACCTTAATTTAACTAAAATTAAACGAAAAAAGGCTTTTCAGCCCTTTTATGCTACCACTTGTTTTTGCTTTTTTCAAGTAGATTAAACCGTATCGTAAGCATGCATTGTAATCTGCGCATCAATCTGTTTGGCTGTTTCAATAGCTACTGAAACCACGATTAACAAACTGGCTCCGCCAATTGCTAAACTCTGGGTACCCATTAAATATTGAACTAATAGCGGAAGGATAGCGATGACACCCAAGAATAAAGCGCCGGTAAAATTGATCCTATTCATAGTTTGACCAAGATATTTTTCAGTTTCTGTACCAGGGCGAATACCAGGAATAAAGCCGCCTTGCTTTTGCAAATTCTCAGCCATCTTTTGCGGATGGAAAATAACAGCGGTATAAAAATACGTAAATCCAAATACTAACAAGAAGTACATGACTCCGTAAAATAATTGATTTTGGAACAAATTAATTGTCTGAGTACCGAGATTAGCCAACCAACCAGCGTTTGCTTGCGCAAAAAACTGAGCAATAAGTGAAGGGAACGAAAGTAAGGCAATGGCAAAGATAATTGGTATTACTCCAGCCATACTTACACGTAATGGTAAATGGGTACTATTGCCACCCTGCATGCGATTTCCTACTACCTGTTTAGCGTAATTTATTGGGATATTTCTTTGGCCTTGGTTAATAAACACAACACCGACCACCGTTAAAATTGCTGCGGCTGCGAATAGAACAAAGGTAAAAAACTGAGACGAATCATAATTTATTAAAACAGTACGTAATCCTCCGGGTAAACCGGCAGCAATACCGGCAAATATTAACAAGGAGATACCATTACCAACTTTCTGCTCGGAGATAAGTTCACCTATCCACATCAGGAACATTGTACCAGCGGTAATTGTCATCATGATTGTAACCAAACGGAAAAATGACAAATCGGTGATAATTGGCAAAGATGAACTGCTTAATAGTTTTATCATTGCGTAAGATTGCAAAAAAGCCAATGGTACAGCCAAAAATCTGGTATACATGTTTATTTTTTGTTGACCAGACTCACCTTCTTTAGAAAGTTCCTCTAGTTTTGGCACAATCATGGTCAGCAACTGGAAAATAATCGAGGATGTGATATATGGACCAACGCCTAACATGACGATAGAAAAATTACTCATGGTACCGCCAGAAAAAACATCGAGTAATCCAAAAATCTGATTCCCAGCAAGAAACTGACGCAAGTTATCTAAATTAACACCTGGAATAGGTATGTGGGCGACCAATCTAAAAATCACCAGCATCCCTAAAACGTAGAGAATTTTATTTCTGATGTCTTTGATCGTCCAAACTTGCTGTAGTTTTTGCCACATAGTAAAAACTTAATAGCTAATATAACGAGACCGTTTATTTAATTTCTCCGCCTGCAGCCTTAATTTTTTCGGCAGCACCAGCAGTGCTAGCCACTCCTTCGATAACTAATTTTTTGGTAATATCTCCGGTAGACAAAATTTTAGCAGCTTTTGCTCTAGTGCTTACTAAATGTTTTTCTTGCAAAGAAGCTAAAGTTACAACTTCACCGTCTTGGAAAGTATTTTCTAAATCTGACAAATACACCTCTGACGGCTTGGTGTTTAGACTGTTAAAACCGCGCAACTTTGGAGTTGACTGCAATAGTCTTTTAAAACCTCGGCGGCGAGTACCTTGACTTCCGCCTGATCTGGCAGTTTGACCCTTACCACCTCTGGTGGCAGTAGTACCGTGACCAGACGCATTGCCTCTGCCCAAGATTTTTTTAGCCTTCTTGGATCCTTTAGCCGGATGAATTGTATGTACGTGTAAAGACATAATTTTATTTTACTTCTGTAACTACAGGTTGTACCTGAGGTTTCTTAACATCAAATTCTCTTTTTCCGCCATTTTTAAACATCTGCAAAGCATTAAATGTAGCCTTAACGATAGTTACTTTATTTTTTGTTTTACCTAAAATTTTAGAAACCACATTTGGTATTCCGGCTAATTCCAACATGGCGCGGGTCGCACCGCCGGCGATAATACCAGAACCTTGTGGGGCTGGTTTTAAAAATACAGTAGCTGCTTTGAATTTATAAACTATAGCGTGAGGAATGGTGCCATTGATAATCGGTACAGTAATCATGTGTTTCTTGGCCTGATTTACGGCCTTTTCTACACCTAATTGTACATCTTTACCTTTAGCAAGTCCAAAACCAACTCGGCCCTTGCGATCACCCAAAATAATACAAGCGCGGAAACTCATATGTTTTCCACCCTTAGTTACTCTGGTAACGCGAGCCAAATCCAAAACATACTGATCGAATTCAGGCTTTTCTCGCGGTTTGTCGCCTCGTCTACCCATTGGTTTACTCATACTACAAATTGCTTAATATTACTTTAAAAAATTAAACCGCCTTCACGGGCACCATCGGCCAAAGCTTTTACTCGACCGTGGAATCTGTAACCGCCGCGGTCAAATTTAACTTTGCTAACGCCTTTGGCTTTTGCTTTTTCAGCCAATAATTTCCCCAATAAGTAACTTACTGCGACTTTATGGCTTTTATCTTCAACTTTCTTTTCTTTTATTTCTTTACTGTCAACATAACACAAAGTTTTTCCAGCCTCATCGTCAATAACTTGAGCGACCATACCTCGAAGACTGCGAAAAACAGACAGTCTTGGTTCTGCAGCTGTACCAATCAAAACTTTACGAACCCGAGCGTGTCGGACCTGGCGTAAAGAGCTTTTGTTTTTATTAAATAGTCTTTTCATATTAAATTATTTTAGGCGGCAGCACCTTTAGCGGCAGTCTTACCGGCCTTGCGTCGAACAACTTCATCAACATATTTAATACCTTTGCCTTTGTAAGGCTCTGGTTTCTTTACTTTTCTGATCTGAGCAGCCATTTCACCAACTAACTGTTTGTCGGCTCCTTCTACGGTAATAAGGTTTTTTTCTACAGAAAATTTAACTCCAGCTACCGGCTTAACTTCTACCGGGTGAGAAAAACCTACTTCCAGCATCAAGTTTGCGCCTTTCAAGTTAGCTTTATAACCAACACCGTTTATTTCCATCTGTTTCTTGAAGCCTTCAGTTACACCCTTTACCATGCTGGCAATCAAACTGGAAAAAGTTCCCCATAGAGAACGATCTTGTTTATTATTTTCGTTTACTACGGTAGTGGTAATTTCGTTTTGTTCAAAAGCAACAGTAACTCTAGGGTGCAGATTCAATCTTAATTCACCTTTTGGTCCTTTAATAACAACCTGGTTTTTTTCTACCCCGGCTGTTACACCTGCTGGAATTGCTATTCTTTTTTTACCTATTCTAGACATATTAGTGTTTAGTAAACTTCACAAATTAATTCTCCCCCGACCTGCTCTTTTCTAGCTTCATCATTAGTAAGCAGTCCTTTTGGGGTTGATAAAATTGCCACACCAAATCCGCTAAGTACCGTATCAATATCATCTCTTTTTACATATTTTCTATGTCCTGGCTTGCTGATTCTCTTGATATTGGTAATAGCTGGTGTACCGCTATGGAATTTCAGGGTCAATAAAATATAAGGATGAACATCTTTCTTCTCCTCTGCTTTTTCCAGATATCCGTGCTTAACCAAAATATTAGCAATACCAAACTTTATCTTGGAATAAGGAAGAGTCACCTCTTTCTTATGTATCAAGGAGGCATTGCGTATACGGGTTAACATGTCAGCGATAGGATCCGTCATCATAATATTTTATTTATTCTAGAAAATGTTTAAGAATTAATTTACCAGCTTGATTTGCGCACTCCGGGAATCTTGCCCTGGTTAGCTAGCTCGCGGAAACAAATTCTGCACAATCCAAACTCACCCATATAACTGCGGTTACGACCGCATTTCCAGCAGCGTCTTACAATTCTGGTGGTAAACTTTGGTTTTCTGTTTGATTTTGCTTTTTGTGATTGTGTAGCCATAAATTATTTAACAAAGGGAAAGCCCATATGAGTTAACAAAGCTTTTCCTTCTACTTTATTCTTTGCACTAGTATTTATAATAATTTGTAAACCATGAATCTTTTCCAGTTCTTCAGCTTTAATTTCTGGGAAAGCCAAATTTTCTTTGAAACCAATAGTATAATTTCCATTTCTATCAAAACTTTTTTCAGATAATCCTCTAAAGTCGCGGACGCGAGGCAAAGTGATAGATACTAACTTTTCTAAAAATTGATACATGCGAACACCGCGCAAAGTCACAGCTACACCGATTTCCATACCTTCACGGATTTTAAAATTGGAAATTGATTTCTTGGATTTGGTGCGCATTGGTTTTTGACCAGTGATTTTACTCAAAGTGTTTTCTACGTTATCGATATAACGAGCTTCTTTTACAAAACGGCCAATACCAGCATTAAGAACTACCTTTAATATCTTTGGTACTTGCATTACATTCTTAAAACCCAGTTCTTTTTGCAAAGCTGGAACTACTTCTTTTTTATATTTTTCGTATAAATTAACTTTCATACTATTCGATTATTTCTTTACATTTTCGGCAAACTCTTTTCTTATCTGTACCATCCATTTTATAACCAACTCTGGTTTCCAGATTACACTTTGGGCAAACAAGCACAGCTTTGCTGGCATAAAAAGGAGCGGCTAATTCGATCAGCTGGCCTTTTTCGCCTTTTTTACCAGATTTTAAACTTTTCTTCATGACATTCACACCTTCTACAACAATCTTTTCTTCTTTTGGAAAAACCTGAATAACTTTACCGGTTTTTCCGGCATCTTTTCCGCTAGTTACTTTTACTTTGTCGTTAATTTTAATTTTCATATTATAAAACTTCCGGAGCTAAAGAAATAATTTTTTGGAATCCTTTGGAACGTAATTCTCTGGCTACTGGACCCAAAATACGTGTACCTTTTGGTTCTTTTGAACCTCTATCAATAATTACACCAGCATTATCATCAAAACGAATATAGGTACCGTCTGGTCGGCGGGTTTCTTTATGTATTCTTACTAGAACCACATGCACAACTTCACCCTTTTTTACCAAACCATGTGGAGCAGCTTCTTTTACAGAACAAGTAACAATATCGCCAAGACGAGCATATCTTTTCTTGTAGCCGCCCAAAACACGGATGCATTGTAATTTCTTTGCACCAGTATTATCTGCGACTTGTAGCATTGAGCGATGTTGAATCATATTCTGTAATTACTTTTTTAAAATCTCAACCAATCTCCATTTTTTGGTTTTTGATATTGGGCGGGATTCTACAAACTTTACTTTATCACCCATCTTGGCTTCACCTTTTTCATCATGAACAGCGTACTTGCTGCTTACTTTGTAACTCTTGCCATATTTGGCGTGAAGTTTCATTGTTTCAACACGAACAACTATGGTCTTTGTCATAGCCACAGAAACTACCTCTCCGATAAATGTTCTTTTGCTTGTTTGTGTTGTTGTTTCCATATTAAATTATTACTTATTTGCTTCCTGCCTTTTTTAAAAGCATAGAAACTCGCGCAATTACTTTTTTGGCTAAATTAATTTTGTGTACCTGCTTTAACTGTCGGGCATGCGCTTGGAAATTCAAAGTTTGAAGCTCGTGTCTGGTTGCAGACAATAGCTCTTTCAATTCTCCGGTGCTTTTATTTTTTAAATCTTCCCATTGCATATTAGTGTTTGGTGACAAATTTAGTTTTTACGCCAATCTTGAAAGCAGCCATTCTAATCGCTTCTTTAGCAGTCTCTTCTGGCACGCCGCCCATTTCGAACATTACTGTACCTGGTTTGATTACGGCAACATAATGATCTGGTGAGCCTTTACCTCCACCCATCGGAGTTTCATTTCCTTTTTTAGTAATTGGTTTATCTGGAAATATTCGGATCCAAATCTTACCACCTTTTCTTACATAGCGAGTCAAAACACGACGAGCAGCTTCAATCTGGCGGCTGCTGATCCATCCATGTTCTTGGCTTTTTATGCCAAAATCTCCGAAGGCCACAAAGTTTGCTCTGGTAGCAACACCAAGTGATCGACGTCGGCCCTTGTGCCATTTTCTATGTAATACTTTTTTTGGTAACAACATATATTATGTTTACTTTGCTTTTCCAGCAGGTGCCGCTTTACGGACAGGTCTTTCGTGTTTTACCGGCTCTTTTACAGCCCCTGTTGTCTTGGTATCTTCTTCTTTTTTAGCAAATTTATCTCTACGGCTAAAAGCTTCACCCTTATATATCCAAACTTTAACACCGATTTTTCCATACAATGTTTGCGCTTCAGAAATAGCGTAATCAACATCACTGCGCAATGTAATCAGCGACATTTTTCCAGCGCTTAACTTTTCAGTTCTGGCGATTTCTACACCATTCAAACGGCCGGACATACAAACTTTTACTCCTTGGGCGCCAGCGCTCATCACTCTTTCAATAAGCTGTTTCATTACGCGGCGGAAAGGAAAACGCTTTTCAATATCAGTAGCAGCATTTTGAGACACAATCTGTGCAGACAAAGCGGGATTGCGTACTTCTAAAATATTAATTTTAACTTTTAATTTTTGTTGAACGATTTTTCTTTCGATGTGGCGGCGTAAATCTTCTAGTCCCTGACCACCGCGACCAATAATCGTGCCTGGTTTAGCAGATAAAATATATACAGTTAAATCTTTAGGAGTTCTTTCGATACTAATACCATCGATAAGTGATTCCTTTAATTTTTTTGTTAAAAAATCTCTGATACCAACTTCCTGCTCTAAAAATAGAGGCATTGATTTACCTTTAGCAAACCATTTTGAATCCCAGGAATAAATGGTTGGTATGCGATGAATTTTGGGGTGGACTTTATGACCCATATAAAATTATTTATCTGTCTTCTTAACTTCTTTTTTAATCTTTTTTTCCATTGTAGCCAAAACCAAATTGATATGGCTGGTTCTTTCGCGAATTGGGGTAGCTCGGCCGTGAGCTTTTGGCATCCATCTCTTTAATACTGGGCCGCCATCTACATAAATTTCAGATACTTTCAGATCTTCTACAGCTAAAGAATGATTGTGTTTAGCATTAGCAACAGCAGAATTTAAAAGCTTCAAGACAGGTCGAGCAGCTCTCTTTGGCATCACAGACAAAAGATCCAAAGCGCGGGTTACTTTCTTGCCGCGAATCATATCAACAATAAGTCTAACCTTGCGGGGACCCATTCTTAGAAATCTTAATTTTGCGGTTACTTGTGTCATATATTACTTATTTCTTTTTTTCATCTTTCTTGTCAGCAGGTGCTGGAGCGTTAGCTGCAGCGGCAACTGATTCTTGTTCTTTGGCCATCTTACCACCATGACGAATAAACTTCTTGGTAGGAGCAAACTCGCCCAAACGATGACCAACCATATTTTCATCAACTAATACGGAAAGAAAGTCTTTACCATTATGTACCAAAAAGGTTACAGCCACCATCTCTGGGGAAATAACACAAGCTCTAGACCAAGTTTTTATTGGCTGTCGCTTGCCGCTGGCTTTCATTTTTTGAACCTTACTCACTACTCTCGGATCAACGTAAGGGCCCTTTTTTAAACTTCTGGACATATATTAGTGAAAAATTTTATTCTGATTTAACTCGGCGTGACTTAACCACAAACTTATCGCTCCACTTGCTTGGCTTACGGGTTTTAACACCTCTAGCCGGCTTACCATAAATGGTTTGTGGACCTCTTTTTTGACCAATTGGGTTATGACCCTCACCACCACCGTGTGGGTGGTCTACTGGGTTCATGTTCTTACCGTTTACACGTGGACGAATACCGCGCATGCGGTTTCTACCAGCTTTACCCCAGCGAATCAATCTGTAATCAGCATTACCCATAGTACCAACAGAAGCAGTGCATTCTTTCAAAATCTTTCTAATTTCTCCGGATGGTAATTTTACTAAAGCATAGCCTTCTTCCATACCTACAAGCTGGGCTCCCATTCCGGCACCGCGCACCAACTGTCCGCCTTTACCTGGAGTTAATTCCAGATTGTGCACGAACATACCCACTGGGATAAATTCAAGCGGCATACGGTTGCCTGATCTGGCTTCAATAGCTTTTTTGGAAGATAAAATTTTGTCGCCTACTTTTAATCCTTCTGGAGCAAGAACATAGGACTTCACACCGTCGGTATATTGTACCAAAGCAATGCGAGGTCCGCGATAAGGATCATATTCAATAGATAAAACAGTAGCTTCAACATCAAACTTAGCTAATTTGAAATCAACCATGCGGTAAAACTTCTTTACTCCGCCACCTTGGTGTCTAACAGTAAGAACACCTTGGTTGTTGCGTCCGGAATTTGGAGTCAAGAAAACAATCAGAGACTTCTCTGGTTTTGTTTTAGTGATGTCAGCAAAAGCATCCACACTTGAGTGGCGTCGGCCGTCGCTGGTTGGTTTGTAGATCTTAATAGGCATAAATTTGTTTAAACTCCTGTATGGATATCAATTGTTTTGCCTTCTGGCAAAGTAACAATTGCTTTTTTATAATCATTTCTCTTTCCCATGCTGCGGCCAAAACGCACTCGGCGTCCTTCAATATTGGCCACGTTAACGTTCGCTGGCTTTACACCATAAACTTCTTCAATCGCTGTCTTGATCTGATTTTTGTTAGCAGATCGTACAACTACAAAACTGTATTTATTCTTGCTTTCAGCGATAGCGCTCTTTTCAGTAATAAGCGGTTTTACTAAAACTTTGAAAGCAGTTGTATTTTTACCTAAAAATTTAGTTGCCTGCTCAGCTTTCTTCTCAGATTTCTTTTCAACATGAGCATGACCAGCATGGTCCTCGTGGACTTTCGCGGCTTTAACTTTCGATTCTTTCTTCTCTACTTTCTTCTCTGCCTTCTTTTCTTTGGCAACCACAACAGGCGCGGATTGCTTTTCGCCAATCTGGCTCAATTGCCCTTTCTTTTGTTTTCTGTGCAAAAAGTTATTTAGCAATCCCATATTATTTATTAAAAACTTTTTCAACAGTCTCTACACCAGCTCGGCTGATTAAGACAGTTGATTTTGATAACAAATCCATCACGCTAAGATCTTCAGCTCTGACAGTCTTTACTGCTTTTAAGTTCTTAGTCATGCGCAAAACTGTTTCATTTTTACCAGGTGTAAGCAACAAAAATGATTTTGCTTTTACTGGCAATACTTTTAAGAAATTCGCAAACAATTTTGTTTTTGGTTCAGCAAAATTAAAATCTTCAACTACTACCAAAGCGCTATTTCTAGCTCTGTCGCTCAAGCACATCTTAAGCGCTAAACGCTTGGTTTTCTTATTGATTTTTGTTTTGTAATTACGAACAGACAATGGACCAAAGGTCACGCCGCCGCCCTTCCAAATTGGAGAACGAATAGAACCATGACGAGCTCGGCCTGTGCCTTTTTGTGCCCAAGGCTTCTTGCCACCACCTCTTACTTCGCCTTTACTCTTTGTATCAGCCCAAGGTTCTCTTTGGTTGTTGGTTTGAGCAGTAAAAACTCCGTGCACTACTGTTGGGTTGGATTTAACACCAAAAATACTGTCTGAAAGATTCATTTCACCAGTTTCTTTTCCTTCTAGGTTGTAAACTTTAACTTTCATATAAAATATTATACTGCTACAACTAGCTCTGGTACTGCCTCTACTTCTGGAGCAGAATTTTCAACAACGTTTGTTTTTAATTTCAATTCTCCCTCACCGCTAATTAACAACAAACCATTTCGGCCACCTGGAACTGCGCCTTTAATATAGATTTCATTTACTTCCGGGTGAACTTCAATAATTTCCAAATTCTTTACAGTAATTCTTTCGCCACCCATGCGGCCACCCATTTTTTGGCCTTTGAAAACTCTTTGTACAAACCTTTACCTTTTGATTCACCTACTACAACAACTTTGTCGCCAGTAGAGAATGTTTCTACAGTAATGGTATCGCCGCGTTTTACTTGGGCATCAGTTTCAATTTTAAAATCTTTCAAATTTCGAACCTTGTCCAGATCTTTTAAATGGCCGACTTGAGGCTGGGCCAATCGAGTTTCCTTTGTTTCGTCAAACCCAATCTGAACGGCTTTTAGGCCATTCTTTTTAACATTTTCTCTGACTTCTACAATTTGGCAAGGACCAGCTTGAACTTTCGTTACTGGCACCACTACCCCGTTAGGTAGAAACACCTGAGTCATGCCTATTTTTTTACCTAAAATAAATTTCATATAATACGGTGAAAACTGTAGATTTTTTTGGTTTAAAAAACTAGAAACAACAACTTGCTTTTTAATTGGCCGCAGTCAACAAATTTTTTCTAACGAAATCTTACTATAATTCTATTTTTTTGTCAATACCCGCCTTTGTGGCGGGAGAGATTACATCTTAATCTCAATATCCACACCAGCTGGAACCTGCAAACTCATCAATGCATCCACGGTTTTAGCATTGGAATTTACAATATCTATCAAGCGTTTATGGACTCGCATTTCGTATTGTTCGCGGGCATCTTTATGCACAAAAGTAGAGCGATTTACTGTAAACTTAGTCTTTTCTGTAGGCAAAGGAATAGGTCCAACCACTTGAGCGCCATGTCTTTCGGCAGTCTCAATAATATTTTTAGTGGCTTGGTCTATAATTTTGTTATCATAAGCACGAATCTTAATTCTGATTCGGCTAATAACTTCCGCGTCTGGTGTTGCAGTTTTGTGAGTCGCAGTTTTCTTTTGTGCCGGTGTTGCAGTCATAATGTTTATTAAGGAACTATCAGAAGCCCCCTCCAACAAGAATGTCAAAGGGGGCTATCCAATATTATTTTGTTATTGTAGTTACTACACCTGAACCTACGGTTTTACCACCCTCGCGGATAGCAAAGTTCATCTTTTCTTCCATAGCAACAGGAGTGATCAATTTGACCTTGAAAGATACGGTGTCGCCAGGCATAACCATTTCAGTGCCTGGAGCCAATTCCACTTCTCCAGTTACATCAGTAGTTCTGATATAGAACTGTGGTTTGTAGCCTTTGAAAAATGGCTTGTGTCTGCCGCCTTCTTCTTTAGTTAAGATATAAACCTGAGCATCAAATTCAGTGTGAGGAGTGATGCTACCTGGTTTAGCGATAACCATACCGCGTTCAACTTCTTCTTTCTTGGTACCGCGAAGCAATAACCCAACGTTATCACCAGCTTGACCTTCTTTTAATTGCTTGTTAAACATTTCCACACCGGTAATAACAGTCTTGCCGATAGCTTCAGCCATACCTACAACCGCAGCTTCATCATTGATGTGAATAACGCCTCTCTCTAAACGGCCGGTTACTACTGTACCGCGGCCTTCAATGGAGAATACGTCTTCGATAGGCATCAAGAACGGCTTATCAATATCGCGAGTAGGTTGAGGAATTGCATCACAAGCAGCCATTAAATCCATAACTGGTTTAGCAGCAGCTTCATCGGTAGGGTTCTGTAAAGCTTGCAAAGCTGAACCACGGATAATAGTAGTGGTGTCGCCAGGAAAACCATATTTCTTTAATAGATCGCGAACTTCGTCCTCTACCAAGTCAATCAATTCTGGATCAGAAACTTGGTCAACTTTATTCAAGAAAACAACGATGTAAGGCACACCAACTTGGCGAGCTAACAAAATGTGTTCTCTCGTTTGAGGCATCGGACCGTCTGCAGCAGAAACAACTAAAATAGCGCCGTCCATCTGAGCAGCACCGGTAATCATGTTTTTAACATAATCGGCGTGTCCAGGACAGTCTACGTGAGCGTAGTGTCTAGCTTCAGTTTCGTATTCTACGTGAGCAGTGGAAATGGTAATACCACGAGCTTTTGACTCTGGTGATTTATCCAAATCATCAACGCCCTTATTTGAAGCGGCACCGCCGCGACTGCGCAAAACTGCTAAAATAGCAGCAGTTAGCGTTGTTTTACCATGGTCAACGTGACCAATAGTACCAATGTTCAAGTGTGGCTTGTTTCTAATAAACTCAGCCATAAGAGTTTGCTACTTACACGGCACTACACCGAGTGGTCGGTGATAGATTTTGTTCCAGCCGTACTGTTTATATTTAAAATTAAAAGGCAAATTTAATAATTTTTACCTCGCTGAGATTATAACAGAAGTCCAAAAAAAATGCAAGCCCCCTACCAAACTTGACCGGGGAAAACCTGTGGACAGGCTAAAAACCCTTTATTCTACCGGTTCTAAATAAAACTTCTCTTCATCCTCTTCGGCCACAATATCACTAGCCGAATGCTCCTGCTCTACCTGAACATTTGGATATTTATTTACGGTAATTGGAACTGTTTCGACAGACTTCTCTACCATCATCGCTTTTTCAAATTTTGGAGATTTTTCTACCACTTCATCATATACTTCAACTCGTTCTCTGTCATTTGAAGCTCGCCAAATAGCTACATCACGATTTATTTTTTCCAACAATTCTTCTTCAGTTAATTTTTCTACGCTACTTTCTCTTGCAGGAGTATGATCTAACATTTTTTCATATGCACCCAAATCCATCAGCATCATGACAGCATCGGATTCATTATCCATGATTACAGTTTTTTCTCCAGTTCGTTTTACCAAGTTGATCACTCTGTTTAATTGGGAATTTTGCATACAAAAAGATGAATAAGTAATTTCGTATATCTTACCATTGGCTAAAAAAAATGCAAGCTCCGTCAAAGACGGAGCTTAAGGCTTAAAAAAGAACGAACTTTACGACTGCTTACTGGGTGACCGACGCCAGCGTTGCCTGGGATCATCAATACGATCCTTGGCATCCACCTTGGTCAAGGAAAACTTGTACAAGAAAAAATCTGATTCTGCTTTAGCGATAAAATACGGCAGAAGGCGAGGTTGAGATTTCATCGCCATCCATACCCAACGAACCATTTTGAACACATCTTTGATTGGGGCGCCGCTTTCATCATCCCAAAGATCTGTAAACCGAGCCACTTCTAGCACAAGATCTTCCTGTCCAATTACTACACCAACATCTGCTACCGAGACTGAATCATTGGCATACCATTCAATCTGATGTTCTGGATGTCGAATCAAATATCGGTGCAGGAGACTTGAAATCCCTTGTGTGGCTGCGTACAGATTATACGCGCCATAAGTATCAGCAAGTTTACGCCCAAGCTCGAGAGCTTCACCTTCCAAAGAAGGTAGAAGTACCTCCTCCACGGCGAGCCGAATCGGCTCTTCATCTTTTTCTTGCAATTCAAGAATTTCTTCAACAGAATACAACTTATCATCATCGTCATCTTTATCGTTTTCCATTTTTTTCTCCTTGAAAAAGTTGACCGTATATTAACTTCTGGGTATTTAATTGTCAATAAAAATTTAAACTTGACCGCCTAATATCGGCTGTGTAATAATCACCTCAAGGAGATTCACAATGCTCATTTATAGAATCCTACTAATCGTAAGTGTGATAGCTCTCGTTGCTTATCTGGGCATCTCTGCGGTAAAAAAAAGACGAAGACCTAAAAAACTCGCCCTTGATAAAGCGCGGACGCTTCTGGAAATTTTGCGGGACGAGAATGATCTGATACCGCTACAAATACAAAAGGCTCCGCCGGAAACTTACGTCCGAATGATACTAGATTCCTGCGAAGAGGCAGGTATAACCCTTGAAAAACTTGGCACGTCAGCAGAAGAACTGGAAAAACTCTGCGAAAAACACAAAGATAAAAAGTTTTTTTACCAAATTGGAAAAGGATTAAAGAAATAGAGAGAACTTTCAAGCCCAGTTTATATAACTGGGCCTTATTTTTAAAAACAGGGCCTCGCATACGCGATGACCCTAAAATTTATAAACCTTAGCCTTGTATCTTCTTCTCTATCCTACTCAAAGGCTTAAATTGGAGAAGAGTACAACCTTCCTCAGAAGATTTACGAAAAAGCAATTGATCGCCGGGGCCATACATATGAACAATTTCTGCGTAAAATCTTAAGGCATCAGACAGGACTTCAGCTGGAGAAGCGGCCTTCGTTTTTAGCTGGATAAGCTGAATATGCTCTGCAACCTTCCTGCTTATACCAACATTTGCCACATAGGCATCTTCATCATGTTCTATTTCTGTTGGAGAAGGCCCGGGAACAACTCGCTCCTTATTAAAATCATAAGCTTCCTTCTTGGCACGCTTCTTTTTTCGTCTTTGAACTATCGCATCTACCCCTATATATAAGTAGAGCAAATGTTATGATTCCAGCGAAAATACTTATCCCCCAGAATCCCCACAATATTGCTATGCTGCTCATCATTTCCTCCAAAGTTGAAAAGACGATACCATAAGGTATCGTACGTCAATTTGTTTTAAAAAGCAAAAAGGCCCCCAAATGAGGGCCCTGTATTGCTGAAAGCGAATAATTGCTTACCGCTTACTAACTCGAATTAAGTATAGCACAATTGATTTTTATTGTCAAGTTTTTGTATTGGCACCATACATCTGACACACTCAGAAATGTACGGATAAATGGCTATTCGAAAATAGCTCTTTTAATTTAAACTGGAATCTCGTAGGCTTGTGAAATATGATTAAAGCCTTCCCCTCAAACTAATCCCGCGAGGCGCGCGTCTGCCGCAAGTTCGGCATCGCTCGAAGCTGCCACACGCATATTAATTTAAAAAATGATTATAATCTCCAAACATTCTTCTGTGATACATACGCCGGTTGGCAAAAAGGTGGGGTGAAAAATCTTAATGGCCTGATTCGACAATAAATTCCAAAAGATACCGATATTTCAAAGTTGACCGACCGACAGATTTACTATATATAAGAGAGACTCAATAACCGACCAAGAAAATCTCTTAACTTTTTAACTCCCAACCAAGTTTTAGCTCGCAAGGTGGGGTATTATAACCTAGAATTCACTTTGAAAAATTAAATTAAAAAGCATCGGACAAGTGTCCGATGCGGAAAAGGTAACGATTTGTCGTTAGAGACAACGATTACGGCGGCAAAAGGCTTGGCGATCGTAAGTTGTCACTCGCTTGCTGCCCGGCTGTGAGATCATCACACTATCGGTGCCGTCGTCAGCATGATGGAGCCATCCGGCATGGCCGAGTTCGTGCGCCACGATGTGTTGTATCATCCAAGTACATGGCCAGCCATCTGGCGTTCCCGTAACATGACAATCATTATTCCCGAAAATCACGATATCATCACCTTCATCGAACAATCCGCCGGCATTCTGATCAATATGATGATCTTGCCATAGTTCGCGACCGTACGGAGTCGGGTAATGATCGTAAACGCGATATATACAGTGCAAACCATCGTCGATATCGGATTCCTCATAGGTATCCTCTTCGAGCAACACGCCACCGAAGTGAAAAGGCTTGTTACCGGACGACAACGTGATATTAGCGTTCCAGTCGTCGATCGACGCAATAATCTGGTTGATCTGTTTGATCTGCCAGTCACCGCATGCATAGACCTCAGCGGTATTGCCATCACGAATCTCTTCATAGCCACTTTCACAGGCCGCAAAGAGTACAAAATAGCAGAGAAACAGCTTCTTCATTGGGACCTCCCGGTCTTAAAACTTTTGGTTGAAAATCACTTGGGAAAGAGCATTATTCTCAATAAAACCATGCCTTAAAATACCATAAAATAGGGCTTCTGTCAAGCTTGCCAAACACTCCCCGTAATCTAAACCGTTAATTCTTCTTCAACCTAACATCAACGGTAAGAACATCGGCATCTTTACCTTCCAAATCAATAATATCGGTTTTTTGAGGATGATACGCTTTATGTTCATAAGTTATATAGTACTTAGAATCCCCGGCCATAAAGTAATACTTACCGTCAGCATCGGTAATTTGGGTATCTACTAATTTATTAAATTGAGAGTTGAATAATCTGGCAATAACTCTGCCAATCGGCGCTTTGTTGGTATCGTCGGAAATAATACCCCAATTTTTTGGTTTGGGCGGTAAGGCCAATCTGCGGAAAATAAAGAAAAATACAATATGCACACCGAGCAAGGCCGCAATGTACCATTTAGGGGATATATATAAGGAAGCGGCCGTGATAAAAATACCGCTCCAAGAAATCACCACTTGCAATCTGCGGGCAATTTTTTCCCAAACCAAACGGGCAGGTTTTTTTTGCGCTCCCATCGGATCAAGCGGCACGCTGGCTGTAATACTTGCCGGCTTGAGCACTTCTATTGCCTCACCATGATAAATATCGACTTTCTGGCCATCGCCTTTATATCCTTCTAAAAATTTTGATGGGAAAATAAAATTATTTTTCTGCACTTCCAATCTATATTTCCCCGGATTAACCATAAATATAAAGCGGCCTTTTCCATCCGTAACTTTGGACTGGACTACTCTGTTAGTTTCCAAATTAATCAAACGCACCGTGGCTAAATCAACTGGTAATTTATTTAAAGCATTATAAACCAAACCCCATTTTGCTCTTTTTCTCCATCCCAACAACATCAGTGGCTGGAGGAACAATAAACGCAAGAAAGGCAAAAAGTCTAACCAAGAAATCAAGGGT
Source organism: Parcubacteria group bacterium Gr01-1014_13 (assembly GCA_007376295.1). Classification (GTDB taxonomy): domain Bacteria; phylum Patescibacteriota; class Patescibacteriia; order Magasanikbacterales; family GWA2-37-8; genus XYD2-FULL-39-9. The sequence continues at coordinate 179,280 of VMGB01000003.1, forward strand.
ATGGCCCCGGCCAATACTACTGTAATGGCTGTGGGCGCCACCACTTGCTGATTCACTTTTTGCACTTCCGGATCGGATGCGGCATCCTGAATTTTTTGAACAGTTATATCGGTTAACACTTTTGTTTGCTCAGTCAAAGATTTGACAATATTTACCACATTTTCCTGAATCGTTGCCTCCGGGTCAATTTCCAAAATAATTTTTTTCGGCTGGGCGATTAAAATTATCTTAGAATTAATTACATTATTATCAACATCACTTATATTTATAGACCGGCTATAGTAACCATCTTTATACAAATCAATCCTAAAATCTTTATTCGGCACGAGCCAGCCAAAACTGCCGTTAGCATCGGATATAATTGGGTTGATTTGCCCATAAAAACCCATATTCACGGCCGTTCCATTTGTTTCCAAAAGCATAACTTCCACACCGGAAACCGACAGACCCTTACCGTCTACTACTTGCCCCCAAGGCAAGCTGTTTAATTTAAAACCAACGGAATCCATCTGGCCGGAATCATAATCGATTTCCACGTAGGACTGTAAAACACCGACGCTACCAAAAGATATGTCGGCATAGTACATTTTGTCGGCTACATTATAAACAAACTGATGTTGATCTGTATCGCCCACCCGAAGTACCATAGTTTTTGGCGCGCTCGCCAAAACTTTTTCCCCAATAGCCACGGTTAAATTCGCTCCCGACAAGCCAGTCACCTGTTCACCGACTGGGATAAGTTTTATCTGCCGATTGCCAGCCAAAAGATTCAAATCGCTCAAATTTATTTTTGCAAAATCCGGCACAGTTGGTTCAGGCGGATCGTATTCGTCATTATCATCCGCATTATCACAACCCGGATCAACTGGAAAATCTGTCTTTCCGTCATTATCATCATCCAAGCCGTTTCTGCATACAGGCACCGAGACCACACAGCCACTAAAACCAGTACAAGCGCTGTCCGCGCAATCTACTTTTCCGTTAAAATCATCATCAGCACCGTTATTACAAATTTCCGGACCAATAGAAGTGCTGGTGGGAGGAGGAACAACATTACATTCCGGCAGACTGGCGCAAGCGCTGTCCGCGCAATCTATCTGACCATTATTATTGTCGTCAAAACCATTTCCACAAATTTCGGCGGGTGGAGGAGTGGGAGAAGACACAAGTCTGCCGCTTTTAAAGTTACCCGGACTACTATTATTGGATGTATCAAAAGAAAAAATTGTATAGAAATAATCAATATTGACCAAAACATTGGTATCGGTAAAATTTTCGCCAGTGCCAGTATACACAGTCGTGCCATCATTTGGGTTTGCAGACGCCGAACCAACTTTCCTGACAATTTTTATTTGAGTAAAATCAGGTGTTCCGGATAAACTTGGATTTATCCATGACAAAACAATAGAGTTGCTAGTGGTAGTGAGAACAAAATTGGAAACATCCGGGGGCGGAACATTATCGGGAGCAGTAGTAAAAGTACTGTCGGAAGTATTACGGCTATTACCCGAGCTGTCGGTGGAAATAATCTGAAAATGATAGAGTGTATTGGCAGTTAAATTTGATAGAAGGGCGCTATGTGCCAAAGTCCCGGCCGAATCAAAATAATTAGTGCCATAAGCACTTGTTAGACCATAATTTATTTGGCTATCGGACAGTTCATTTGTATTCCACTTTATACTGGAGGTAGTGATCCCGGTCGCCACTTGTACATTACTTATGATTGGCGGGGTAATATCCGGAGGCTCCGGCGACGTAGAAAAAGTGCCGGTAAATTCAGTGGTCTGCGGTTTGGTATCAATAACCGAAATTTTAAAAAAATATAGAGTGCCGGTGGCCAAGCCGGATAAATCTGTTCTATAATTTCCGGTTACTACTCCGGAACTGCCATAACTATTAGTGAGTCCATAAACAAAAGCTGAACTTGATACAGCCAGATCATCGGTGGCGCTCCAAGTTACGGTGGCAGTCGTAAACGAAGTGGAAGATGCCACGGCAAAAATTACCGGTGGCACGTCAGAACCACCGGGGCCGCCACCGGTGCCGCCGCCGCCTTGACTGCCGGGAGCTGGTACATTCACATCAACAGTTACTCCTTGATTTACTTCAGCAGCCTGCGTATAAAACCAAAAAAACCCGCTACAGATAATAGCTATGATAAATATAATTAATTTTTTTAATCGTGAAGTCATGAGTTGGTTTTTTATGGTGTGACGAGTGTACTCGAACTGCTATCGCTAGAAGAATCTACAACATCAACAGTAGTGGTAGAAGCATCCGGTTCAACTGTAGTTACCAAAGGAGTGGTGGTGGAAGTTTCAATAGTACTGGTAGTGTCTTGGGAATTTCCGACACTAATATCAACTACAATATCTTCCACCACGCCCGCATCTGCCGTGGCTGGCGCAGAATCTGCTTGCCCCGCATTTGTGGCGGGTGACAATATTTTGGCCATCACGGTCCAATCAAACTCGGCATTGCTCTGACCATTATCGTTTTCTTTCAGCACAAAGCTATCATAACTTCTTTCAGCTATGTAAACTCCCTTGGTCTCGCCGGACATGTTGAAAAATATCTTCAGCGGCACCGTCGTATCAATAATCGCCTGATCCAGCTCGGCAAGAATGACTTTTTTGGTTCCGTTTTCCAAGGTGCTGGTGCCGGAAATTACGATTTCTTGTTTGCCCGAACTTTGCAGACCGTAAATTTCTTTGTCGCCTTTTTCGGTGGCGATTTTTTGAATTAAGTTGCCGTCTTCGTCAATTCTCCATTTGTTGTCTTTGCCGATAATGGTGGCCACATTGATAATGGAATTAAAATTTAAATCAAGATCATTGGCC
>VMGB01000008.1 GCA_007376295.1 Parcubacteria group bacterium Gr01-1014_13
AGCGTTTCCGTATGTCCTCAAGCGAGGGCGCAAAGCCGCGCTTTTTGGTGTAGAAGGTTACAAAATCCAATACCTGTTTCTGCCGAGGCGTAAGCATATTTTAATTTTAGCAGGTATATACCGAAAGAAAACCGAAACTTATCCACAGTTGCGAAGCTTGAATAAAACCCCAAAATCCGCTAAAATTTAGGAAATCAAATGAAAAGTTATGAAACAAAAACTATTTCTAAAATAAGTGTAGCGCGGGGTCAATTGAAGACAGCCATAGAGTTGTATTTTCAAGAAAGCGAGCCGGTTGCAGTTCATGCACTTGCCGCAAACGCACAAGCAATTTTATCAGACCTATACAGAAAACGGGGTTTGATATCGCCCATAGAAAATTGCATCGCAAAACTTGTTAAGACGGAAAAACAAGATGAAGTACGTAAGGCAATAAAGGGACCAAAAAATTATATTAAGCATGCTAATAAGGATCCCGATGAATACTACGAATTTAGACCAGCCCAAGCACAATTTGTCATTTGGGAAGCGTGTGAAATGTATAAAACCCTAACGAAAGAAACCCCAAAATGGGCTATGATATATTGGCTCTGGTTTTATATGCACCATCAAGATGTTTTAACACACCCCACTGGTAAACAACTTATGCAACAAGCTTATAGTTTATACCGTCCAGAAGAAGGGCGGGCTGGCTTCTACAAAAATGTATCGGCCGCATACGATATAGTGGCACCTGAATTTCCAAATATATTGACGACATGAATTAATATGGGACTCCGGACGGGAATTGAGAAAGAGTGTATTTCTACAAAAATCTCTTTTTCACAGATACTTTTATAACACTAATAGCCACGCGGCTTAATTTTTCCGAACGGCTTAACAGGTTGAGTCGTTGAAATATGATAAAATAAATTTATGAAAAAACCAATAAAAAATAATCTGATAATAGAATTACATGTGCCAGATTTCGGAATGGCAAAAGAGTTTTACCTGAAGCTCGGCTTTAAAATAAGTATGGATGAACGTCCTGACAACGAAGGTCCGGGATATATGACTGTGACCAGAGAGGATGAATTTGGAAATACTTTGATTAATTTCTACGGGGGAGACGAGAGAGTTTATAATCAATCGTATTTCAAGCAATTTCCGCGCAATACGAAGCGAGGTTATGCGGTAGAACTGACAATTCCCACAAGTGATGTTGAGGCAATATATAATATCGCTGCGCGAGAGTTACCCTCACACATAACAAGAGGTTTAAAAGAGCTAAAAGATCACCAATACAAGTGGAAAGATTTTCGCATGGTTGACCCTTTTGGTTTTTATTTACGATTTACTGAATTATTAGACTGGGGTCAAAAATAGTATTCAATGCCAAGATTAAAATCTGACTGATAAAATTTATGAACTACAAAGGCGTAATAATTGAAGAAAGTTTAGGGGGCAGATGATAAAGAAATTTTGTAAGTTTTTCTAAAATTTGTTATATTTATAGATACATGGCTATAGACTGGACTAAAATTTATGAAAAGTACAAGGGGCTGTGGGTAGCTCTGCTGGACGACGAAGAAACTGTTGTCGGAAGCGGTAAAACCGCCAAAGAGGCCTGGGAGGAAGCGCGGCGCAAAGGTTATGAAAAGCCCATACTCGCGCACATGCCCAAAGAACTCATTACCTATATTGGTTATGCGGCATGAAATTCAAGTACAAGAAGTATGGCCCGGGCATTTTGCGTCCAGTCATACCAATTGAGATTACTTACAAGGACCGTTCCGTCCCTTATGAAGTGCTCGTAGATTCCGGAGCGGATTTTTGTATTTTTGACGCGGAGATTGGGGAATTGCTCGGTATTGATGTGAGAAATGGCGAGCCACAGAGAGTCGGCGGTATAACTGGCGTCATTGAAACATATTATGTTCACCCTATTACCATTAAAGTAGGCAGCCGCCCATACTCTGTTGGGGCCGGATTCTTACCTAATATTGCACGTCTTGGTTATGGCGTAGTTGGTCAAAAAGGAATTTTTGATATTTTTGTAGTTAAATTTGATTTACTGAAAGAGGAGATAGAGTTAAAGGAACGAAAATAAACCCGCCGGCCAACAAGAAAATGGTTCGACCCATTCGATATACTCAGGGCGGACTCACTCACCACAAGTTAGGAGAATAGTTCGACCAACTCACTACAAGTAAACTTAGGACTCTATGAAGAATTATTCTAAAATTGGAAAGCGTCAAGGGAAGCCTGCATATCGCACACCCGTCCATTTTCGCTCGCGGAAAAATTTTAAAAATGTAAAAATGGCTGGCCGAGTTTTTACGCGCCGGTCTCCGAGAAGAGTGTCGAGACGAAACCCGACGACAGTCCGCCAGCTGGCGGAGGCCTAAATCGAACTGAAGTCGTCTGTCCAAAATGCGGCTCGCACCTGGGTCATGTCTTTGACGACGGGCCTGGGCCTACTGGAAAGCGCTATTGTATTAATTCGTTAGCCCTAAAACTGGAGACTCACAAAAAATAACTATGCCGAAATTAATTTTCGATATCGAAACCGTAGGGGAGGATTTTGATTCGCTTGATGCGACTTCACAGGAGGCGCTGACCCGCTGGATTAAAAAAGAAGCTGAATCAGAAGAAGATTATTTAAAGGAGCTTGAGGCATTAAAAGACGGCTTGGGTTTC
>VMGB01000009.1 GCA_007376295.1 Parcubacteria group bacterium Gr01-1014_13
CCGCTCTCTCAAGAGTTTCGCGTATTTTGCGATTGCAATGATCGTCGGATCTGCCGGGGCTTACTTTAGCCAAGGCTATTTCACCACTTTAGTTTCCTAAGATGCTGGCAGCGGATGAACGGAGTTCGCTTATGAATAACCGAACTATATATTTATTGATTGCGCTTGGAACCCTCGGGATTTTTGTATTTTTTAACATTTATAATCAGACCAGCGGCAAAATCAATTCGGCATTTTTTGTCTCTTCAAATGAAAAAATTCTTGCGGAATCCGCTGTAATCTATAACTACTACAAAAATAACCAGCCATTACATACCGCGGCAATAGAGCTACCGCTTATGCAAGATTTGCCAGACCCAGTGATTTTTACAGTATTCGTTGATGTTGATGAAGACGGAGAATTTGAGAGCCGGGAATTAGCAGTGACGGAAATGCCTGCCTTCGTTGAAAAAAACCTGCCGAACACTTTTCCTTTACTCTTTGATGATGAAAAAGACAAAGCTGATAATAATGGACGCAAAGAGTCGAAGTTTATAAGAAAATCCGAAAGTTTGCCAGTTAAGATTCTGCTGGAAGATTTTCCGACTGTTGGTTCGAGTACGGTCATAAAAACTTTGGCCAGTATCAAAACTTGGGATATTGGTGAAATTTTGGACGTCAAAAAGAAAGGGTTTATTGGAAATTTAAATCCCTCTTTCGAATTTGCTAGATTAATTTCTGTTGCTAGGGCGCAAGCCAATCCCAACAAAGTGCCTGTGTCGCACAAAGGGGTTCCTGATATTAATGCACGCAAAGGCAAACCCAATGAGTGCGTACCATTATCATTTGCTAATTCAATCTTGTGGCTTGCAGAAAAACATGATTTTAAAAACAACCTGCCGCCAACTGAAGGTGAAGTGCTCGATTCTCTCGATAGTGAATTTAAATACACCAAGGACGGAGTTAAGCAAAGCGATATCTTTCCGGGCAAGGAAGCATTTACAAAAAAATACAAACTGCCATTAAAAAACAAAAAAATCGACAACGAAGTAATTGAAGGGGAAAGCCAGCTTTGGAAGCGAATTGTTCAGGAACTTAATCAAGGTGAGGACGTAGAACTGATCAGTGAATTTAAGAAAAGTCCCAGAGGAGTTGCCGAAATGGGCCATGCAGTGACCGTGGTCGGCGCAAATAAAGTCGGCAACAAACAAACAATCGATGTTCACGATCCCGCGACGCCTAAGGGTACGGAGACCTATCAGGTTGATAGAAACGGAGTGGTTGTAGGCTACCCCTTTGGGAAATTGTTCGTGAAATTTATTGTTTCTGAATCGCATGATGGCACAACACCTCAGCCACCTCCTCCGCCACCGCCACCTCCAATGCCCCCGCCTACACCTACTCCCATGCCTATTCCAATGCCTATTCCAACCCCAACCCCATCAACCTCAACCCCAAATACTTAAGCGGCTGTCAGACCGATATTTCCTGGCGGGTCGTTATTTTTTATGCGAGACTAAAATTCAAATGACCTATCTCGTTTTGGCGACTGTTTTCTCAGGGCTGACTTTCTTTTTGGTAAAGATTGTAACTTCGAAAATTTATCCGATCCTCTATACTTTTTTTCTCTTCCTGGCTTTCTCGAAACTCGACGTTAGCAAGGCGACTCCAATTTTATATATCGGTTCTTTGGTTATCGCCACAATTTTAAGCGTAATTTTCTTGAAAGAGAGCTTGAATATCTATAACATTGCTGGCTTCATCCTGGCGGCTTTAAGTATTTTTCTCTTGCTTTGGAAGTAAATAATAATTAAATTACAGTACTGCCAGCAACGCTAATTCGCGCTCGCGCTGTTGCTTGAGTACGTTTAGAATTTATATTGCCTTCAAGGGTATCAATATCCAAACCCATCAAATCCGCAGCTTCTCTGTGCACGTCTGCATGAATTTGGAATACGCCAACCATTTTGAATCCCATCCCGCCGCGCAGAGCGTTGCCGCGCCAATCAAATTGCCGCAGCCCCGATTCACACTTCGCAATTTCGATCATGATTGGAATATCTGTGAAATAGATATTTAAATAGATATTTATTATGTCATTTCCGAAAGTAAATTTGGGGGCAAGGAAGATCATCAAAACAAGTGCCCATTTTCTCATCCTTATATGCTACACTAACTAAATATCATATGCACATCATATCAGTTTTTCTTCTGGTATAATTTAGGCATGGCAGAAGAAAATAAAACTGCTATCAAAGACGAGGTTTACACCTGCGCGAAATGCGGCAAAAAGAAAAAGAAATCCGAGGGAAGTTTTGTTCTCGAGGGTTCAACTTTTTGCTGTAAGGAGTGCTGCGGTGATCCGGCCAAAGACGAGCATAAACTTAGGGCCGATAAGGTTTGCGAATTTTGCTAAAAATGCGTATTTTATTATTTTTTTTAATTGGGCTGTTTGCTTTTATAAACTTTACTTTTGCTCACGGCGATGAACTATCTTTGAGTGATACTATTTCTGATACATCGATCTCGGTCGTGACATTGGCCGGAATTTTGATAATTCTTTTAGTGGTTTTAGCTGTCGCAAAAAAAGAGAAAAGCGAGGTTTTCAGCAGAATTGTTTTTATACTTATCGCTCTCATAACTCTGGGGGCGACTTTCTATCTCGCTGCCTCCACTATCTATCTCAATATAGTTTCAGAGACGAAGGGGCCAGTGCATTGGCACGCGGATTTCAGGATTTTTGACTGTGGAAACGAGGTACTTCTGGAAGAACCTACGGGGCTTTCCAACAGAATAGGAAGAGCCGATTTACATGAACATGGAGACGGCAGGATACATATAGAAGGGGTGGTTACCGAACTACAAGATGTATCTCTTGGCGAATTTTTCGAGTCGTTCGGCGGGACCTTGACTGCGGGCGAGATTGCCTTTCCCGGGCGTGATGGAAGCGATCGGTGGATGGTAAACGGG
>VMGB01000006.1 GCA_007376295.1 Parcubacteria group bacterium Gr01-1014_13
CAAAACTCCGCCGACCGAAAAAAGAATGTTTGATGTTTATCCCACCACAGTAGATCAAATTTATCTGGGATATAATTCGGAATTATTTATGCCGCGGGTGGCCAAAGCGGCTGCAGATACTAATGGCGAGATGGTGACCTACAAAGGAAATCCTGTAACCACGCCATATTTTAGCCATTCAAATGGCTACACCAAGAATTGGAAAACAAAAGACAGGCCGTGGCTAAAGAGTGTGAAAGCTGTTTATGATAAAGGCAAAGCAATGTATGGTCATGGTATAGGTATGAGCAATAATGATGCGATGAAGCGTGCGCAAAAAGATGGCTGGACTTACGATCAAATTCTTCGGTATTACTACTCTAGTACGACAGTAGAGAGAATATATTGACAAAACCGCTATTTTGTGCTATAATGGGTTGTTCTTTTAAAATAATTTCATGGCTTTATTTTGGCTCTATATAGCATAGCAACATAGATTCAAAATAAGGCTGGGAAACCAGCCGGGATGGCACACCTTACATTCGTGCATAATGCGCGGATATGGGGTAAGCCACAAATCAAGGAGAGGCTGATGAGCAAGAAGAAAGACAAGAGTGACATTTTGAGCGGTATGGGGAGCGGTTTTCAGATCATCAAGGCTTTGCGTGATGCGGGTGCCAGCGATGATCAACTCCGTACCATCATCGCTAACGGTTCGGCGCTTCCTGATCAAATCGTAGCACTCCTCAAAGGTGCGAACGACGAGAGTCAGTCCGGCGGCACCTATTCAGTTACCATCGACTACAGCAAGTCGCTGGCCCAGATGATCGTCGCCGGCAAGTACGACTACGCCAACCCCGACATCGTGGAGAAGAACTTCCCGATTCAGCGGCCCAACGCGAGCGAGGGCGACATCCAAAGTAGCGGTAATCCGTATCGTACGCTGGGCATCCAAAACGACAACAACACCGAAATCGTCCTCGTCCACCTGAAAAAGGTGGTGACTACGACCGAGGTGCTTGCGCACATGGACAAGCTCGGTCTGCGTCCGGCCCGTATCGAGGAACTCCTCGCATTCGGCGAGAAGTATCCGAAGAAGCAGTTGGAGTTTCCGATTGTCGCTCTCGGTTCCGTCTGGGTGTACTCGGACCAGCTCCGTCACGTGGCCTGCCTGGACAGGAACGGCTCCGAGCGGGATCTGAACTTGGATTGGGGCAATCCCGCCTACGCGTGGAGCGAGGTCTGTCGGTTCGCGGCTGTCAGCAAGTAATCACTTGGATCCTTGGTACCTCGGAACTTTTCCGTGGTTACTTGGACCCTTCGGTCGTTTCGCCCGTTCCAACTTTGTTGGAACGGGCGTTTTTTATGTTATACTATTTTCGGATAGTAAACGAAACAGTCCACGGTTACGTTCCGACATAGGTCGGCGTCAAGCTTTGGGCGGTTGAATTCTGGATACACCAATCGGCCAGAATAGTTTGGTGATATTTTTTGCCAGCTAGCGTGCTACTGGTATAACCTAAAAATGAAGATACTTGGTACAGAATATTAGGGAAATTAAGTTTCCGCATACGATTCAGCCCGGAGAGTATTCGATGGGCAGTGGTTTGGAAGATATTTTGTATAATAATATTGTTCCGTCTGGGTGAACTCGGACCAGAACCGTAACGTGGCCTACCTGAACAGGAACGGCTCCGAGCGGAATCTGAACTTGAATTGGGACAATCCCGACAACACGTGGAACGAGGTCTGTCGGTTCGCGGCTGTCAGCTATTCTCTTCATACTCCCTCGACGCTCGTCGGGGGAGTTTCTTTTTTAAGAGAAGCAAGCCATCCTCCAGCCATTTTTCCTATCTCAACCAGAGGTAATGAGAGTGGATTATATTGTTTATTTTCTAATGCTTTTATTTCCCAAAGCAATTTTAAAAAGAATTTTAGAGCATCTATTTTTGTGCTTAGTTTTTGAACCACACTTAATTTTTCTGGACGTGAAGAATATCCTGCCAACAGAGATAATTCTAAACAGTCGGTGAACAGATTATCTATTTTTATCCCCAAAGTGTAGCGCGTCAATCGCGGCAAGTCGTTTAAGTATCCATGCCACAGCTTATAACTTTCATTTAGTTTTGTTACAATAGGCAAATCAGTCAAATTGCGTTGGGGGGGGGGTTATTAGATAAGGTTTTTGGATTATGAAGAGTCAATTGGTTCATATTTATAATGATATTATTTCTTTAGGAAATTTATTCCTAGCCTGGCAGGAGTTTATTATTGGCAAAAAGAAAAAAGAAGATGTCCAAATTTTTGCCCGCAACTTAATGGATAATATTGTAGAACTCCACCATTCATTAGTCAACAAAACTTATCAGCACGGCGGTTACGAAAGTTTTTATGTTACCGACCCCAAACGCCGGCATATACACAAAGCTTCCGTACGGGATAGGCTGTTGCACCATGCGGTCTATAGAATTTTGTATCCATTTTTTGACCGTACTTTTATTGTTGATTCATATTCCTGTCGGAACGAGAAGGGCGTACACGCAGGTATCAATCGTTTTCGTACTTTGGCCGGTCAGGTGAGTAAAAATCATACCCGCACTTGCTGGGTTTTAAAATGTGATATTCAAAAGTTTTTTGCCAGTATTGACCAGAAAATTTTATTGTCTATTTTAAAAGAGCATATACCGGACAAAGATATTGTGCGATTGTTAGAAAATATTATTGATAGTTTTCATACCGAATTTAAGCCGGACGTAGGACTGCCGCTCGGCAACCTTACTTCGCAGTTATTCGCTAATGTATATATGAACCGCTTTGACCAATGGGTGAAGCATAAGTTAAAAGTAAAACATTACGCGCGGTATGCTGATGATTTTATTTTTTTGTCTCATGATAAAGGTTCGTTGGAAAGCATTATTTCGCAAGCACAAGAATTTTTACAAACAAATCTTAAATTATCTTTGCATCCAAACAAGTTATTTTTGAGCAGCGTAGGTTCGGGTGTTGATTTTTTGGGCTGGGTAAATTTTTCAGACCATAGAATTTTAAGAGCCACCACCAGACGCAGAATGCTTGCGCGTATCAAAGTGCATCCAACGAAAGAAACCCTGCAATCTTATTTGGGGTTGCTTGGTCACGGCAATACCAAGAAAAACACTGATGATTTATTGGGGGAGTATTGGCTGTGGCAATGAAGTCAGTTTTGTTTAATGCTTTTCGTGGTATTTCTTATCTTCAGTAGCTAAATTCAGAATGACTTCACGTAGTTTGTTGGGGTTGGCAACGCTTCTAAAAGTAAATTTGGGTACAGCGCCGGCAGTCTGTAAAATTATGTTGCCGTAATTAAAAATTGACGGAAAAATTCCGTGCACTTCCGAGGTTATATCCTGGACTTGAAACAAATCAACTTCCGAAATTGTGCGCGCAAACAAAGTTTTTTGTTGAACATCCAACAACCGATCATTGGTTATAATCCATAAATCCAGGTGGAATTCTGTAAAGTAAGTGTAGAAAAATAATATTATTGATAAATAATAAATACTGGCCAACAAAACTCCGGCCGCGAAGTAGGCTTGGTTTTGTAGATAGCTATCTAAAGAATTTGTCAGCAGGAAATAAACTCCGATCGGCAAAATAGCCAGGACAATCAAAAAAATAACTATTGGGATAAATGTTACCCAATGCCTTCTGATTATATACTCTACTTTTTCGTATGATTTTTGCTGGAAAAGTTTCGATATATTCATATATTAAATTGTGTTAAATGACTGGCCAAACCAGGAGTTGTCCCAAATAGTTATAGTTTGTGACCAGTTTATACCCTGTAAAAAATACCAAGTACCAAACAGAACTAATGCGATAGAAGCAAAAACAAAAAGTGTGGCTAGGAAACTAGAAAAGGTGGTGGTGCCGGTAAGAATTATGTGGAAAAAATTTACTGTAAAAAATATAGTCAACATGACCAAAATTACAAAATAAATTATGAGAAAAAAAGATATAGGGATTGTTATCATAATGTAAAATTAAATTAAATTTGATATTTTCGGTACGTCATATCCCAAATGCACATAGGCCGAAGGAGTAGCCTTGCGTCCGCGGGGAGTGCGTTCCAGAAAACCTTGTTGCAACAGAAATGGCTCGTAAATAGTTTCGATAGTATCCATTTCTTCGCTAATGGCTGCGGCTAAAGTATTTAATCCGGCTGGGCCACCGCTAAATTTATTTATTAAAGTATCGAGCAAGCGGCGGTCTATTTCATCTAAACCTAATTGATCAATCGCCAACATGCCAAGAGCTTCGTCAGCAATCTTTTTATTTATTTTACCATCATGGCGCACTTGGGCAAAATCACGCACACGTTTTAATAGGCGATTGGCAATGCGAGGTGTGCGGCGTGAACGCGCAGCAATCAGCGCGGCAGCATCTGATTCTATTTCCATGCTCAAAATTTTTGCATTGCGCAATAGTATAGTTTCAATGTCGCCATGTTCATAAAAATCTAAATGAAAGGTATGGCCAAACCGATCACGTAGTGGCGCGGCGATAAGTCCGATTTTGGTAGTGGCGCCGATCAGGGTGAATTTGGAAAGTGGCATGCGAATAGTACGCGCAGCCGGGCCTTTGCCGATAATTATATCCAATGAATAATCTTCTAGCGCCGGATACAAAACTTCTTCGATGGTTTTGTTTAACCGGTGAATTTCATCTATGAACAGAATTTCTCCATCTTGTAAATTAGAAAGTATCGCAGCCAGATCACCAACTTTTTCTAACGCCGGGCCGGAAGTAACTTTGATATTACTGTTCATCTCGTGAGCAATGATGTTAGCTAGAGTAGTTTTGCCTAGTCCCGGATTGCCATAGAGCAGAATATGTTCCAACATTTCGCCGCGCTGGGTGGCAGCCTGCATAGAAATGCCCAAATTTTGTTTTATCTGTGTTTGGCCGATAAAATCACCCAGTTTTTGCGGACGCAAACTAACATCCAAAACATTTTCTTCGGCATCTGCTTCGGGAGCGGTGAGTCTGGATTGTTCGTCTTGGTCTGAAGGTTGCATATTGGTTCATTATATCTTAAACAAAATTCAAAGTCCATATTAAAATTTTCTTTTCGGTAAAGAACCGACTTATCCACATTTTAAGCGTATTTTATGATAGAAAATAGGGTCAAAAAGTTGTATAATGTATATATATAAAGATGATAAATACGATCTGTCATCTCTATATCAGTAAGTGAAGCTATGGAGGAAAAAACTGTGAGAAAAAAAGGAAGAATTAAATTTCCAATTCTTGTGATATTTGGGCTAGTTTTGTTTTTTGCATTTATAATTATTTTTTCCAAATTCGCTTCTGCCGCCACCGCCCCTTCCATCATCACTTACCAAGGAAAATTGTTAATCAGCGGCAGTCTGGCTACCACCACTCAAAGCATGATTTTTGTTTTGTACGATGCCGCTACTGGTGGCAATGCTTTGTATACGGCCAGCGGCACATTGGCCACCCCTGCAACTGTTCAGCACAGAATATATTCCAAAATCAGACAGCCTTGGCAATTTCACTTTCAACAGCACCACCATTACCACTTCTACCATCACTCACCTCATCACCACCAACGTCACCAGTACCAATATTTTTGCCACCACTTTAGCGGCCACTAATTTCACTCCGGCCAATATCAATGCCACCAGTGTTACCTCTACCAATTTCTTTGCTACCAATGTCACCTCAATCAACGCCACCACCACGAACTTGTTTGTTTCCGGAGCTCTCAGTCTCCCCAACAACTCAGTCACCGATGCCATGGTCGTAGACACCATCACTGCATCCAACTATCTCTTACTCACCGGCGGCACCCTCTCCGGAGCATTTGGTTTTACCACCGCCACCGGCACATCGGTCACTTCCACCAACGCTTTCTTCACCACCTTAGCCGGCACCACCTTAAATATTTCCGCCAGTTCAACTTTCCGTACCTCAACCATTGCCGGCGGCTTTTTCCAAACCGATTTTGCCGATTGCAGCGGTGATAATCAAACAGTTAACTACAATGCCGCCACTGGCAAGTTTACTTGTTTGACAGATGATACTACTGGAGGCGGGGGAGGCATCATAGGAACCTCAACCGTTGATTACTTTGCTTTTTATTCAGATGCAGCCATTGTCACCGGCACACCATTAATGCAGTTTTCCAATGGCGCGATCACCTTCACTACCAACACTTCGTTCACCAATGTCACCTCAACCAACGCCACCACCACGAACTTGTTTGTTTCCGGAGCTCTCAGTCTCCCCAACAACAGTGTCACTGACGCCATGGTGGTAGACACCATCACTGCATCCAACTATCTCTTACTCACCGGCGGCACTCTCTCCGGAGCATTTGGTTTTACCACTGCCACCGGCACATCG